>NZ_JBFODA010000062.1:0-34910 GCF_040908055.1 Aeromonas sp. R7-4 | reverse complement strand
TGGATTTGACCCCATAGATCCAGACACTCTTTCCCGCTTAGGGTTGTGATACCCGACTGCGCAGATATTCCCGAGGGGAACGATACCCCAAGGCGCTGTGCGGGTGGTGCTCGTTGTAATGCTCGAACGCGATCGCCAAATTGCCTACCGCTGTTCGGCTATCCGGCTTCGGCATCATCTCGATATAGTCTCGCTTCATCGTCTTCACGAAGCTCTCCGCGATACCGTTGCTCTGTGGACTCCTCACCGCCGTTGTTCTGGGCTCCAACCCGATTTCTCGTGCGAACGCGCGAGTCTCATGGGCCCGATACACCGAGCCATTATCTGTCAGCCATTCCACCGGTGAGGCCGGCAACGCATCCCCGAAGCGACGCTCGACCGCGCGCAGCATGACATCTTGTACCGTGTCACTGTCGTAACCCCCGGTGCTGGCGGCCCAGTCCAAGGCTTCCCTGTCACAGCAGTCCATGGCGAACGTGACCCGGAGTTTTTCGCCATTATCGCAGCGAAACTCAAAGCCATCCGAGCACCAGCGTCGATTGCTCTCGTTAACGGCGACACGCCCCTTATGTGCCTGCTGAGCCAAGGGAACCGCCGGTTTTCTTTCCAGCAGCAGGCCATGATCGCGCATGACGCGATATACTCGCTTGGCGTTGACGACGGGCAGTCGTTCGGCCTCTGACTGACGTCGTAACAGCGCCCAGACTCGCCGATAACCATAGGAGGGGAGCTCTGCCAGCGCGCCCATGATCCGGGCAAGCAAGGCGCTGTCATCGCGTTGGCGATGCTGCCGGCCATCTCGCCAACCAGGTTTTCGATGAACATGAACGGATAGCTGCGCACGCGATACACCAAGGGCTTGGCTCACCGCCCTTAATCGTCGTCCCCCGGCAACAAGGGCGCATGCGCAATCCATTTTTTTGCTCGACCAACCTCCACAGCTTCTTTGAGGATCTCGTTCTCCATGGTCTTCTTCCCGAGCAGACGCTGGAGCTCTCGGATCTGCTTGATGGCAGCAGCCAACTCTGAGGCTGGAACAACATCCTCACCGGCGGTGATCGCCGTGAGAGAGCCTTCCTGGAATTGTTTGCGCCATTTGAAGAGCTGGTTGGCGTTGACGTCGTGCAAGCGAGCGACATGAGAGACGGTCATACCGGGCTCAAAGGTCTGCTGCACCATGGTGATCTTTTCTTGCGGAGTCCGGCGTCGACGGCGCTCGGCTCCTGTTAACACTTCGGCCATCTTCTCGTTGCGACTAGTACTGAACATAGTTCCAAGACTACCTCTTAAGTTAAGAGGGGCGAAGTGTCTGGATCCTCCAGGGGCCAATCTACCTTGACCTTTCATGTTGCACACGCTCTCGCGAGTCTAGGAAAAAAAGTATTACTCATTGATGCTGACCCACAATGTAACTTAACAATTTATTCGATGACACAGGATGAACTTCATGATATCTGGTCAGAAGAAGATTCTTTTATCGAGTTAGGTTTTGAGGGGAGTGCTAAAAAGATTGGAAATGATGCTCTTGAAAAACTTAACTCTAATGTAAGAAGTTTACACTATATATTGAAGCCTGTTGAAGATGGCGTTAGTGATGTTGAGATACTCTCACCCCCCAAAAAATTAACAGATAATCTATCAATTATTCCAGGCCGTCTGACCCTCCATCTCTATGAAGAAAAAATTGCAGAAAGATGGGCGGGAGCATACAGAGGTGACCCACTTGCAATAAGAACAATTACAAAAGTTAGAGAGATTGCACAAAGTTACGGTGATCAATATAACTTTGACTACGTTATAGTAGATACATCGCCAAGTTTAGGCTCCATGAATAAAGTCGTAATTTCAACCGTTGATGGGTTCATTGTGCCAGCATCACCAGATCTATTCTCTCTATATGGGATAAGAAACTTGGGTCACGCATTAGGCAAATGGAAAAAAGAGTTTGACATTATATTTTCACTTATTTCGCCAGAAAAAAGAGGATTATTCCCAAATAACTTCGTCAACTTTCTTGGCTATACCATATATAATGCAAAAAAGAGAAGTGATGGGAAAAACCCTTGGGGTCTTGCACGAGCACATTATAATTACGCCAGTCAGATTCCATCAGTAGTAAAACAATTTATACCAGAGGAAATTAGAAGTCATATAAATGACGGCATAGCAAACCAACCTATCGGTGAATTGTCTGTGATGCATGGACATAATACTTTCCCTGCCATGGCACAAAAATATAACCTCCCTATGTGGCAAGTACCATCTGCAGCTATAGAATCTGAAGATAAACCATCTATTCAACCTAACACAGATAAATATGAGTCAACATTAGCCGCCTATCAAGAATTCAGTTCAGACTTAATTAGTCGCATTGAGCTTCTGGGGTGATTGATATGAGTCAGCATGTTAGTGAAGCAGTCTCTCTTTACATAGAGAACAAGCATCTTGTTGAACGTTTCATGCAGAATGTTTTGGCTAGCTTTAACTTGGAGCCAGCATTAAATACAGCACCTTTCCCACTGATACACACCATTAAACATAGACTAAAAGATCCTGATCACTTGGCAGACAAGTTACATAGGATGGGGGATAAGTTCAAAGATAAAAATGAACTTTTCACTCTAGTTAATGATCTTGCAGGAATAAGAATTTTACATCTTTACCAAGATGACTTCCCTCTTATTCACAGACACATAATAAATATGGTTGAAAATGATGAGTGGCGATTATTAGAACAACCTGTTGCATACTCGTGGGACCCTGAGCTTAATGCATTCTTCCAAGAACTATCCTTAGATGTAAAGATAAAAGACAGTCATTATACTAGCATCCATTATGTGGTCGCCCCACCTAATAGCAAAACCAATGTCTCATGTGAAATACAGGTTAGAACTCTATTCGAGGAGATTTGGGGGGAAATAGACCACTCTATTAACTATCCCTATCCGACCAAGAATATGCCTGTAAAGGAGCAAATTAGAGTATTATCAAAGTTAGTTTCTACGGGTTCTAGATTGGCGACATCCATTTATAGAAGTAATACCACCCAAGTAGAATAAGACTGTATGTACAGATCTAGTTATCACCTGACACCGGCCTAAAACCGGTGTCTTGTTTACTCTACTTTTAAGAACGAAATCTAGGACATCCACCTTTTTGAGCCAGCCGTTAACTGGCTGGCTATATCTCTCATCACACACTGATCTTCCTGGAACCCGATAAATACCTTGTACACAAGTGTCATTTACCCAGTGGGGTCGCGTGTTCAGACATGGCGATGCCCCAAACAAATGCCAAAGGAGTAAAACGGGATCTATCGGATTAACAAGGTGGCTGATGACATCGTCGCTGACCACAGTGCCGGGCGAATTGCTGGCAAAAAGGTGGGAGTCCCAATTTGGAAGTCCAAAAACCATCCCGCCCGGGATGGTTTTTTATTGGATGGCGTGAAAGGCAAGGACCTTCTTACCACCGTCCCTGGGGTGGCTGCTGGTTGCGCGACTCCACCATGGCAATGAGGATGGCCATCAGGCTCGATATCAGCATCAGCCCCATGGCGATGGGAAACGTCACCAGGATGTAAGAGAAACGCCCGATCTCTGCCGCTGGAGAGTCCGATAGCATGATCATTGGCAGGGGGAATACCAATAACAGGGCCAGGTAAAACATGATCCTGGCGATCATCAAGGGGGTTTTGAGGGACTGGGTCACTATTTTTCGGTACGGCCACATGATGGTCTGCTCCCTGCACTGTGGTGTTGTTGTTGTCGATAAGCCGCGCCGTCGAGGCATCTGCGGCCCTGCTCGTCCATGAAGGGTGTCAAGCAGTCCCCTGATTAGCAGCCACGGCAGACCGGGTCAACGGGCCACGGGGGGCCGGAAATGACCCACATACAGGGTTGTGCTGCCAGGGGCGAGCATAACAACGAGAGTGCAAACCAGATTCGTAAAAACGTCGCAGCAATCACTGTCAGCGCACTTTCTGCCAGCAGGTTGTGAGGCACAACCAAAACGGGGAGTTGCGCCGTTGGCAGCGCTGTGGTGCCCCCTCCCAGGCAGAGCGGCGCCCTGCGTGCGGCTCGGGTTCCCCAGCCTGGATGGCTTGGCTCTTGCTACTCAATCTGGCTACTCAATCTGACTAACCGGTCTGGCTGCACGGCCTTGATGGTGAGCCTTGATTACGCACGCTATACACGCACACTGGCTACGTCGAGCCAGTGTGACTGCGCTAGTCAGTTGCAGGCCGATCGCCGGGCTGCTGCGCCCCCAGCAGCGTGGTGCCGTAGGAGTTGTCCACCGTGCAGCGCCACTGCCCGCCGGGCTCTTTGCGAAACACATAGGTGGCGCGCCGGGTTTCATCGATCCACCCCTCGCCGCCCGGGTAGCGCAGCCGGGTCTCCATGATCACCAGGGCATTGTCGGCCCCCTCGATCACCTCCATGGCCCCCTGGGTCACCTCAAGCTGACCGTCAAAGTAATCGGAGATGGCAGTGAAGGCGCGGCGGATGGCGGGAATGCCACGCACCACCATACGGGTTTGACCACCAGGGCGGCGTCTTCGGCGTAGAAGGTCATCAGGGCGTCGAAGTCGCGCCGGGAGATGGCGGCGTCACAGGTCTCGATCAGGGTACGAAGGGGATGCGGGCTCATGCCGTGCTCCTTGTTTCAGGGGTATAGGGCGGGTTCCCCCACCCTATACCGGACATCAATACCGGACATAAAAAAATCCCCCGCTCTCGTGAAAAAGCGGGGGATCGTCAGCGTCTCATGACGGCTTAACCGAGCAGGAAGGCCTTGAGGCGGCCAAAGTCAGCGGGCAGATCGTGAGACAGGAGCGGCAGCGCGGCGTGCTTGGCGAGCGGGCCCGGCAGCGGCACATCCAGATTCAGGATCTCGTCCACCGACTCTTTGAACTTGGCCGGATGGGCGGTGCAGAGGAACACACCGACCTCGTCTTGCCCAAGCTGCTCGTTCAGCAGATCCCAGGCAATCGCCCCGTGGGGCTCGCACAGGTAATCCAGCTGATGCAGGCGTTTGAGCGCGTCGCGAGTCTGGGCATCGTCACGCATCCCTGAGCCCAAGGTTTCCAGCGCCCAGCCCTTGCGAAGGCACAGCTCTTCCACGCGCGGCCAGTTGTTGGGGCGGCTCACGTCCATGGCGTTCGACAGGGTCGCGACTGTCTGGTGCGGCTCCCACTGGCCGGTTTTCAGGTAGCGCGGCACGGTGTCGTTGGCGTTGGTGGCGGCGATAAAGCGCTTCACCGGCAGCCCCAGCGCCTTGGCGATGAGACCCGCGGTGAGGTTGCCAAAGTTGCCGGACGGCACGCTGATGACCGCCTTGGCGCGATCGGCTTTCGGCAACTGGGCCACGGCTTCGAAGTAGTAGCAAACCTGGGCCAGCAGGCGGCTGATGTTGATGGAGTTGGCGGAGTTGAGGCCGATGGCGGTCTTGAGCCCTTCATCGTCGAAGGCATCTTTGACCAGCGCCTGGCAGGCATCGAAGTCACCGTCGATGGCGAGGGTGCGGATGTTGCCGCCGAGGGTGCAGAAAAGCGCCTCCTGCAAGGGGCTTATCTTGCCCTTGGGGTAGAGGATCACCACTTCAATCCCCTCCAGGCCGTAGAAGGCGTGGGCCACGGCGGCGCCGGTGTCGCCGGAGGTGGCGGTGAGGATGGTGATCTTGTCATTGGTTCTGAACGCAGCCAGACACTGGGCCATGAAGCGGCCGCCGAAATCCTTGAACGCCAGGGTCGGGCCGTGGAACAGCTCGAGGGCATAGGTGCCATCTTTGAGCTTCACCAGGGGCGCCGGGAAGGTGAAAGCGGCGTCGATAAGCTCGCTCACCTTGGCAGCCGGTACTTCGTCACCCAGCAGGTGGCTCAGGATGCGGGCCGAGCGCTCGGCCAGCGGCAGATCCAGCAGGGCATCCACGTCGGCCAGCGGCTCCAGGGTCTCAGGGAAGAACAACCCCTGCTCGCGGCCCAGACCCTGACGCACCGCCTGCGCGAAGCTCACCTGTTCACTCTTGTCCTTGATGTTGTAAAGATTCATAGCTCGCTTCCTGTTACCCGTGCCCCGGCCATGTCCAGTTTGCAGACCCGGGCAAATCCATCTTCATTGCGCACGAAGTGCGCTTCCATCCACTCTTTCATGCGTTCGGCCTGGGCCAGATCCTTCATCACCACGAACACGGTGGGACCGGACCCCGAGATGCCGGTGGCCAGCGCCCCGTTCTGGGCCCCCTGGGCCCGCACCTCGTTGAAACCTTCAATCAGGGCCGCGCGATAAGGCTCGGCGATGACGTCTTTCAGGACGCTGGCGGCCAGCCCTTCCTGGCGGCTGTAGCTGGCATGCACGAAGGCGGCCAGCCGGCGGCCATAGGTGAGGCAGTCCTGGCGGCGATACTGGGCCGGCAGGATGGCGCGGGCGGCGGCGGTGGAGACCACGGTGCCCGGGTAGCAGACCACCCAGTACCACTCGTCAAACACCGGGATGCCCTGGCTGATGACGCCCCCCTCCTCCAGCACCAGCTGCATGCCGCCCAGATAACAGGGCGCCACGTTGTCGTAATGGACGGAGCCGGAGATCTTCCCTTCCATCTCCCCCATCAGCAGCAGCAGGTCGTGTTCATTCAGGGGCGCACCGTGGAAGGCGTTGAGCCCTTCCAGCGCCGCCACGACGCTGCAGGCACTCGATCCCAGGCCCGAGCCCACCGGCAGGTTCTTCTCCAGCACCATTTCCAGCGGCTTGAGACCCAGGCCGCGCTTCTCCAGCGCCTCGCCGTAGGCGACCCAGCAGTCGTAGAGGATGTTCTTTTTGGGATCGTCCGGCAACTTGTGGGCATAGCGGCCCACGGAGGAGAGGGCGAAGGGCACATCGGCCCGCTTCACCTGGACCCTGTCCCCCAGCAGGGAGCCATCCACGGGGGCGAGCGCCGCCCCCAGGACGTCAAAGCCCACGCTCAGGTTGGCGCTGGAGGCCGGTGCATAGGCCACCACGCTGCCGCCCACTTCCACATTCGGGTTCATCGCTGAACTCATGCTTATAACTCCTGCTTCCAGTTCTGGGTGCGCAGCACGTCGGCGAAGACGCCGGCGGCGGTCACTTCGGTCCCTGCGCCATAGCCGCGCAGCACCAGGGGGATGGGCTGGTAATAGGTGGAGAAGAAGGCGAGCGCATTCTCCCCGTCTTTCACCTTGAACAGCGGCTCGTCACCGCCCACCGCCTTGATGGCGACCTTGCACTTGCCCCCCTCGATGGAGCCGACGTAGCGCAGCACCTTGCCTTCACGCTGGGCCGCCGCGAACTGGTCGCGGAACCAGCCGTCGGCCTCGGGCAGACGGGCCATGAAGGCTTCCACGTCGCCGCTGACGTCGAAGCCCGGCGGCAGCGCCTGCTCCACCTCTACGTCGGAGAGCTCCAGCGCCATGCCGGCCTCACGGGCCAGGATCAGCAGCTTGCGGGCCACGTCCATGCCGTTCAAATCGTCGCGGGGATCCGGCTCGGTGAAGCCGTTGCCGCGGGCGATCTGGGTGGCCTCTGAGAAGGCCATGCCCTCGTCCAGCTTGCCGAAGATAAAGGAGAGGGAACCGGACAGGATGCCGTCGAAGGCGCGCAGCTTGTCGCCGGCCTTGATCAGGTTCTGCAGGTTCTCGATGACCGGCAGGCCCGCGCCCACGTTGGTCTCGTACAGGAACTTGCGGCGGGTCTGGCGGGCGGTGCGGCGCAGCGCCTTGTAGTAATCCAGGGACCCTGTGTTGGCCTTCTTGTTCGGGGTAACCACGTGGAAGCCGGCCGCTAGGAAGTCCGCGTACTGGACGGCAATGGCTTCGCTGGAGGTGCAGTCGACGATCACCGGGTTGATGAGGTGGCTCTCTTCCACCAGCTTCTTCACCGCTTCCAGGCTGAAGCTGTCACGGGCCTCCACCAGCTGCTCGCGCCAGTTGGCGAGGTTGAGGCCATCCTTGTTGACCGCCATCTGGCGGCTGTTGGCGATGCCGACCACCCGCAGGCCGGTGCCCTGCTCGGCCAAGACCGGCTGCTGGCGGGCAATCTGATCCACCAGGGCCGCACCGACGCCGCCCACACCGACCACGAAGAGGTCGATGAACTGCTGGCTGCCGAAGAAGTTCTGGTGGCAGGCCTTGATGGCTTCGGCCACCTTGCGATCCCGCACCACGGCGGAGATGGAGCGCTCGCTCGACCCCTGCGCGATGGCGACGATGTTGATGGAGGCCTGGGCCAGGGAGGTGAAGAAGCGCGCCGCCATCCCCTTGCTGGTGCGCATGCCGTCACCGATCAGGGAGATGATGGCCAGATCGGTCATGATCTCGAGCGGATCCAGCAACTGGTTCTTGAATTCCAGCTCGAACTCGCGCTCCAGCACCTTGCGGGTCTTCTCGCTGTCGTAGCTGTGGATACAGAAGCTGACGCTGTACTCGGAGGATGACTGGGTGATCAGCACTATGCTGACCCCGGCGCGGGAGACGGCGGAGAAAATCCGGCCCGCCATGCCCACCATGCCCTTCATGCCGGGACCGGAGACGTTGAACATGCACATGCCGGAAAGATCCGAGATGGCCTTCACTTTGAGGTCGTCATCGCCGCTCTCGGGACCGATCAGGGTGCCCGGCCCCTGGGGGTTGAAGCTGTTCTTGATGAGGCAGGGAATGTGGAACTGGGCCACGGGGGCTATGGTCTTGGGGTGCAGCACCTTGGCGCCGAAATAGGAGAGCTCCATCGCCTCTTTATAGGAGAGGGTTTTGAGCAGGTAGGCATCAGGCACCAGGCGCGGGTCGCAGTTGTAGCAGCCCTCCACGTCGGTCCAGATCTCGCAGCACTCCGCATCGACGCAGGCGGCCAAGACGGCTGCGGAATAGTCGGAGCCGTTGCGGCCCAGCAGCACGGTTTCCCCCTTGTCGCTGCCACCGGTGAAGCCCGGCATCAGGTAGAGACAATCGCTACGCAGCCCTTTGGCGGCAAAGCGCAGGCGGGAGGCTTCGATGTCCACGTGGGCTTCGAGGTAGCCGCCGTCGGTCACCAGCAATTGCTCCGGCACGATGAGATCCAGATCCAGACCGCGTACCCGCAGCAGCTCGTGCATGAAGGCGATGGAGAGGTTCTCGCCCCGGCTCAGGATGCGGGCCTGGACGTTGTCCGGGCACTGCCCCAGCAGACGGATGCCCTGCATCAGCCGCTCCACCTGATCCAGCTCGGCGGTGAGGCGGCTTTGCAGCGCCTTGTCATCCAGCGCCGGGTAGGCGGCCTTGAGGCCCGCCAGCAGGCGGGAGAAGATGCCGTTGATCTCGAACAGGGTAGCGCTTGCATCCATGCCGCGGCTGGTCTGCTCCACCAGGGCGACCAGGTGGTTGGTCACCTTGGCCGGTGCCGACAGCACCAGGGCAACCTGGGATTGGCCGTGGGTATTGACCGCGATATCGGCTACCCGTAGGAAACGCTCTGCATCGGCCAGTGACGACCCGCCAAACTTCAACACTCTCATCGCTTACTCTCCCTGTCTTTTCTGCAGACAAATTGGTCTGAAAACGGCCTGAAATGAACCCAACAAAAAGGCCCGTACTGGGTGGGTACGGGCCTTTTCAGATTTCTGTGCTTGTTCGTCAGCGCATCAACCGGCCCCAGTGCCACCTGTGGTGGTACCGGTAATAATGGTGGTGGTGATGACGTTGGTGAATAGCTGCATGACGAACACTCTTGAACGAAGCTGGCTTTTAGCAATACCGCGCCTGGCGATGGGCTGTCAACCTAAACCTCCCGGCCAAACTTGCGGGCCAGGTCTTTGCAGAGCAGATGCAGCATGTTCAGATCCCGCTGCGGCAGCATGGGTACTCGGTCCATCACCCATTGATGCAGTTTTTCATCCTGAGAAACTCCGAGATCATCAAGCAATTCTGCTGTTTTTGATTTCAGCACGCGAACCTGCCCGGCATTATCAAAATTTTCTGCTACGGCCTCGGGTTCATCCAGCAACTGGCTCAACTCATAGGCGTACAACATGATCGCCTGACCCAGGTTCAGGGAGGGATAGCTCACCTTGAGGGGCAGATAGCTGATGAGATCCACCTGGGCGAGCTGCTCGTTGGAGAGTCCCGACTCCTCGCAGCCAAACACGATGGCAACCTTGCCGAGCGACGGCTTGGCGCGGATCTGGTCGCGGATCTCGGCCGGGGTGAGGTAGTGCTGGTAGCGGCCGCGCTGGCGGGCCGTGGTGGCCACCACCAGATCCATGTCGGCCAGGGCCTCTTCCAGGGTGTCGAAGGCCTGTGCCTGGGTCAGGATCTCCTGGGCCCCATGGGCCACCCAGCTCGCCTCCTCCTCTTCGTGCACCCGGCTCCCCACCAGCCGCATGGCATCGAAGCCCATGGTCTTCATGGCGCGGGCGGCGGCCCCCACATTGGCGGCGCGGGCGGGGGACACCAGCACAAAATAGAGTTTCATCGGGTTCTCTCCTGGATGGGACCGACGCCGCGAACGGCTGCGAAACGCCGGTAAAACAGGGGCGCAATCTACCGTTTATCCCCGAAGATTGCCACTTGAACAGATGTTTGGATGTTGCCATAGTGGCCCGGGGGGCGACCCCCTTTTCGCCTGGCACAGACGCCATGGGCCCGTCAGATCACAAGGAAGAGAGAGATGCAGCAGCCATTGGAGCAGGCCGTCGCCGAGACGATCCTGCAACGCTTCGAGTCGTTTTACAGCCGCTTTCTCGAGATAACCCGGGGCAGCAAGAGCCGCTTCGAGAACAGCGACTGGCTGGGAGTGCAGCTCGCCGGGCGCGAGCGCATCCGCCTCTATGATCACCACGTCGGCGCCACCACGGCCCAGATCAAGCAGATGATGGGGGAGCAGCTGCCGACCCAGGCCCTGCTCAAGCAGGTGAAGGGGGCCTTCAGCGATCTGCTGCCCCGCTGCGAGAACTTCGAGGTGGCGGAGTCCTTCTTCAACTCCGTCTATCGTCGCATCTTCCGCCATCGCAACATCCGCGACGAGAACCTCTATATCCACCCCTTCGTGAGCCGGGGCGACAAGCCGGACCTGAGCGCCCTGCTGCGCATCTATCGCACCGATCTTGCCCACCTGCCCCAGACCCTGAGCCAGCTGCTCGGGGATTACAGCTTCACCCTGCCCTATGAGGACAAGCAGCGGGACATCATGGACATCCACCGCCATCTGGCGGAGAGCGGCCCGGCCATATTGCACGAGGAGCCGTTCGCCATCGAGCTGCTCAAAGAGGTGTTCTACCGCAACAAGGGGGCCTATCTGGTGGGGCTCATCCGGGTGAAGGGGGAGGTGTATCCCTTCATCCTGCCCCTGCTCAGCACGGGCCAGAGCATCTATGTGGACACCGTCATCTTCGAGCCCGAGCTCGCCTCCATCGTGTTCGGCTTCGCCCGCGCCTACTTCATGGTCTATGCCCCGGTGCCGGCGCTCTTCGTCGCCTTTCTGCGCCAGATCATGCCCCGCAAGCCGGACTACGAGATCTACAACGCCATCGGCTGCCAGAAGCACGGCAAGACCGAGCTCTATCGCCACTACCAGCAGCACCTGGCCCAGAGCCGGGAGCAGTTCGTCATCGCGCCGGGCATCAAGGGCATGGTGATGAGCGTGTTCACCCTCCCCTCCTACGACGTGGTGTTCAAGGTGATCAAGGACGAGTTCACCCCTCCCAAGGAGGTGAGCCACGAGCAGGTGAAGGAGAAGTACCGGCTGGTGAAGCAGCACGATAGAGTGGGCCGCATGGCCGATACCCAGGAGTTCACCAACTTCGAGTTTCCGCTGGACCGCATCTCCCCTGAGCTGCTGGCCGAGCTCAAGGCGGTGGCCCCCTCGGCGCTCACCATCACCGCCGACAAGCTGGTGATAAAACACCTCTATACCGAGCGCAAGATGATCCCGCTGAACCTCTATCTGGATCAGGCGGACGAGCAGCAGACCCGGCTCGCCCTGGAGGAGTACGGCAATGCCATCCGCCAGCTCGCGGCGGCCAACATCTTCCCCGGCGACATGCTGTTCAAGAACTTTGGCGTGACCCGCCACGGCCGGGTGGTCTTCTACGACTACGACGAGATCTGCTACATGACGGAGTGCAACTTCCGCCAGATCCCGCCACCGCGCTACCCCGAGGACGAGTGGAGCGCCGAGCCCTGGTATTCGGTGGCACCGAACGACATCTTTCCCGAGGAGTTCGCCACCTTCCTGCTGCAAAAGCCCCAGGTGCGGGCGATCATGATGCAGTTGCACAAGGAGTTGTTCGATGCCAACTACTGGAAACGGCTGCAGAGCAACATCAGGGAGGGGGTATTCGAGGACGTCTATCCCTACCGGCGCAAGAAGCGCTTTCGTTTCCAGCGGGGGGGATGACCCCGGCTGAAGCAGCAAAAAGGGACGCCGTGGCGTCCCTTTTGTACATCCTTTCTGACACCGTCGCGCCGGAGTCAGGCTGCGACAGAGTCTGACGACACCGGGCCTATTTCACGGCGTCGAAGGTCAGCAGGGTCGCCTTGCCGGCATCCTTGAGCACCAGCTGGTTGCCGCTGATCTGGAAGCTGGCTACCTTCTCCAGGGACTTCAGGTACTCCATCTCCTTGCCGGCCAGATCCCCCATGCACATCATGCGCGTCGCACCCATAGGGCCCAGCGTCAAGACGCCGTCACTCTGCTCTGTGATGCTGCCAAAGTAGCGGTTGCAGCCGCCCTTGCCCGCCACCTTGTCGCCGGCGACCTGCAGGGTAAAGGTATCGCCGCTCGCCCCCTGCAACTGCCAGGTCGACGCCTGCAATTGTGCCAGTGTGGACCCCGTGGTCATGGCGCAGCCTCCCAGGGCCAGTGCGGCCAGCAGGATCAGTTTCTTGTTCATGGTTCACCTCGTGATGGAGATTGTCGTGAAGACACTGAGTGAGGGGCCTGTGTACCACGACTGTGGCGCCCATCAAAACTCTTTTATTGTGATCGGGGTTCCCTTTACTCCCTGCTGGCATGTGCCATGCTTGTAGTCCTGTTCCGGACCCAGGGAGGGGAAACGAATGGTCAAATCTCTCGTCATCGCACTCGCAGCCGGCCTCGCCTTTTCGGCCCAGGCCGCCGATTGGGATTTCCTCAAGAACGACGCCGACAGCCAGTTCTACGTCAAAAGCTATTCCGGCGTCCTGCTCGGCAACCAGGCCCATCCGGGCGACCACTTCGACCTCTGGCTCATCAACACCGGCTACCAGTATCCGGTCGAGGATGACCTCAGCCTCTACATGGAGGCCGGGCCCGCCATCGGCCCCCGCAGCGATCAGACCGGGTTCAACATCAGCTCGGGGGTGCGCTACCGCCTCTCCCCCTCCCTGAACATCGGCAGCCAGCTCAAGCAGCTGGAGGTGAGCAAGGCCAGCACCCTGGTGGAGCTCAACAGCAGCCTGCTGGTGACGCCGCAACTGGCCATCACCGCCAACTACGGCCTCAGCGCCTTCAGCACAGAACACTTCCTCACCCTGGGGGTGGGCTTCAACTTCTGAGCTCTCAGAGGAGCCGAGCACCACTCACCAGCACGCCGTTGAGATCGGCGTACACATAATCGCCGGGAGCTATGGTCACGCCGGCAAAGGAGACCACGGCATCCAGCTCGCCCAGGCCCCGTTTCTCGGTCTTGACCGGGCAGGGAGCCAGCGCCTTGACCCCCAGCGCCAGGCTGGCCAGGGTGCCCACATCCCGTACGGCCCCGTTGATCAGGATCCCTTCCCACCCCTGCTCCACCGCCTTGATGGCCAATTGATCCCCAAGCAGGGCGCGGCGCAGGGAACCGCCCCCGTCGATGACCATCACCTTGCCCTGACCGGGCCGATTCACCAGCTCCCGCACCAGGCTGTTGTCCTCGAAACAGGAGAGGGTCACGGCCTCGCCGTAAAACAGCGACTTGCCGCCATAGTCGTGGAACAGGGGGTCGGCCACCTGCAGGGTATCGCCATGTTCATCGCAAAGGTCGGGCAGCAGGTCCAGCATGATCATCATCCTTCCATGGAGTGAAATGTGTCCGCTCATTCTTTCATCATGTCGGGGTGCTGACAATCCACCGACGGGGAGCCCTGCCCGGATGGCGGGGTGGCGCTATGTCTGCCCGGAGGCAGGCGACCTGAGCCGCCAGCGGGAAGCCAGACTCCCCAGATGGCAAGGCTCGCCACCCAGCAGAACGGGAACCAGCCAGAGCTCCCCTTCAGCCACCCAGTAGAGGGCATTCTGTCCGAAGCGGGCGGCCAGCCGGATGGCCTCTTCCTGCGCGATCGGCAACAACAGGGAGTCCTCCTGCCAGCACTCGTCCGCATCGCTCCCCCATACCGGCCCCATGACGCTCTGCTCGCCGAGGTGACGCATCAGGGCGCGCTGGCGGCGGGTATTGCGACGCTCCCCCACCCACTGGCTGGCCGGGTTCCAGGCCGTGACGATGGCATAGGTAGGCCAGGCGGGCGGAGCGAAGGGGGCGATAAAGCACACATTTCTGTAGTTTTCCCACAAAGTCATGTCAACCACATGTTACATCCCATTACATTTATTAAGGGCGAAAAAGCGGGCCAGCCCAAGTATGATGCAGCGAACTCGGGGATTGACTTATATCAAACCTGAGTTAAAAAGTTGCTATCTGACGGCAAAGAGTGTTGTTATGCGCCTGTTAACTGATAAAATGCAGCAACTTTTGTAATGGACTACCTCTCCGGGCTCCTCTCGATCAGACTTGTTGAGAGCCTATGTGCGGCACAGGGATGCTGGCCAGCGTAGATACCAAATTCGCGATGATTCGACCTGATTTTCATACCCAGGATGACGTAATAAATTTTCAGGACCGGTCGGATAACGCCAAAGAGTGTTAAAATTTCGATAATTAACTGATAAGAATCTGGGAATACTCATGCAAACACCACATATTCTGATCGTCGAAGACGAGCTGGTCACCCGCAACACCCTCAAGAGCATCTTCGAGGCCGAAGGCTACATAGTGCTGGAAGCCAACAATGGCGACGAGATGCACCAGGCCCTGACCAGCCACACCATCAATCTGGTGATCATGGACATCAACCTGCCGGGCAAGAACGGCCTGCTGCTGGCACGCGAGCTGCGTGAGGATGACAACATCGCCCTGATGTTCCTGACCGGTCGCGACAACGAGGTGGACAAGATCCTGGGGCTGGAAATCGGCGCCGATGACTACATCACCAAGCCGTTCAACCCCCGTGAGCTGACCATACGTGCCCGCAACCTGCTGAGCCGCACCATGAACGTGGCCGCCGGCGGCGAAGAGAAGAAGCTGGTGGAGCGTTACCTGTTCAACGGCTGGGCCCTGGACATCAACAGCCGCGCCCTGGTCAGCCCGGCGGGCGACATGTTCAAGCTGCCCCGTTCCGAATTCCGTGCCATGCTGCACTTCTGCGAAAACCCGGGCCAGATCCAGACCCGTGCCGAGCTGCTCAAGAAGATGACAGGCCGCGAGCTCAAGCCCCACGACCGCACCGTGGATGTGACCATCCGCCGCATTCGCAAGCACTTCGAGAGCGTGGGCGACACCCCGGAGATCATCGCCACCATCCATGGCGAAGGCTACCGCTTCTGTGGCGAGCTGGAGCAGGAATAACCCTGCCAGTGATGAGAGAGGCGCCTGTTGGCGCCTTTTTTGTTTTCCGGTCGCCAGCACAGTGCGGGCGCAAAGAAGGCCAAAACAAAAAGCCCACTCGATTGAGTGGGCTTGTTGCATGAACGCTGGAGCGGGCAGCGGGAATCGAACCCGCATCATCAGCTTGGAAGGCTGAGGTAATAGCCATTATACGATGCCCGCTAGGCATCAAAACCTGCTGGTCTGACGGGAAATCCCATGACAGAGAGCTATTTGGCAGAGGTGACAACGGCATCTGCCGTTATCTGGAATGTGGAGCGGGTGATGGGAATCGAACCCACGTATGCAGCTTGGGAAGCTGCCGTTCTACCATTGAACTACACCCGCGTCAGTGGCCTCTACTATATGCATTTTGCCGCGGAGCGCAATCACCGGATTCGCATTTTTTGCCATAAATCAAGCTGTTCGACCAACTATTGAGCATGAAGCTGCTTTTTCAAACAATGTGCTCCACACTCCCGGATCGGCAAGGTTGCCAAGCCGTGGGGGCGACGATAGTCTTGCGCCACTCGTTTGAGGAGGCGGTGAATGGACAAAAACAGGCAGAAACATCTCTATGGCTGGTTACGCAGGCAATCGGGTCATGGCCGGCGCTGGATCGGGTTTTCCATCGCCCTCGGACTGGGCCAGGGTGTGCTGATGGTGATGCAGGCCTGGCTGCTGGCGACCCTGCTCCACGGTTTCATCATCGAGGGCGCCACCCCGGAGCACTCCATTCCCCTCTTCGTCAGCCTGCTGCTGGTGACCCTGACCAAGGCCGCCCTGACCTATGGCCGCGAGGTGGCGAGCTTCAAGGCGGGCAGTGCGGTGCGCCAGGCCATCCGCCAGCTGGTGCTCACCCGCCTCGGCCGCCTCGGGCCTGCCTATATCCAGCGCCGCCCCGCCGGCAGCTGGGCCAGCCTGCTGCTGGAACAGATCGAAGAGATGCAAGACTTCTTCTCCCGCTATCTGCCCCAGATGGCCATAGCCGTCTTCATTCCCCTGGTGATCCTGGTGTCCGTGTTCCCGGTCAACTGGGCGGCGGGCCTGATCCTGCTCGGCACGGCGCCCCTCATCCCGCTCTTCATGATCCTGGTGGGGGTAGGCGCCGCCGATGCCAACCGCCGAAACTTCCAGTCGCTGGCACGGCTCTCCGGTCACTTCCTCGATCGCCTCAAGGGGCTGCGCACCCTGCAGCTCTTCATGCGCATCCGGGCGGAGGGGGAGGCCATTCGCGATGCGTCGGAAGATTTTCGTGAACGCACCATGGAGGTGCTGCGCCTCGCCTTCCTCAGCACCGCCGTGCTGGAGTTTTTCGCCGCCATCGCGGTGGCCCTGGTGGCCGTCTACTTCGGCTTCTCCTACATAGATCACCTCAACTTCGGCAGCTATGGCGTCAAGGTCACGCTCTTTACCGGCCTGTTCGTGCTCTTCCTCGCCCCCGAGTTCTACGCGCCGCTGCGGGAGCTGGGTGCCCACTACCACGCCAAGGCGCAGGCCATCGGCGCCGCCGAGCAGCTGCTGGAATTTCTGGAGGCCGAGGTCAGCGAGCCCGCCTCGGGGGCGGTACCCTTCCAGGCGGAGGGCCCCATCAGGGTCGAAGCCTGCTCCCTGGAGGTGCTGAGCGCCGAGGGCAAGGTGCTGGTCGGCCCCCTCGATTTCACCCTTGAAGCCGGCACCCGCACCGCCCTGGTCGGCATCAGTGGCGCGGGCAAGAGCTCCCTGGTCAATGCCCTGCTCGGCTTTGCCCCCTATCGCGGTTCGCTCAAGGTCAACGGCCAGGAGCTCGCCGAGCTGGACATGAGCCAGTGGCGCCAACGGCTCGGCTGGCTCTCCCAGAACCCGCAGCTGTTCCACGCCTCCTTGCGAGACAACCTGCTGCTGGCCAGACCTGCGGCCAGCGACGCCGAGCTGGAGGCGGTGCTGAGGCGCGCCCAGGCCTGGGAGTTTGTCAGCGAAAAAGGGCTGGACTATCGGGTCGGGGATCAGGCGGGCGGTCTCTCCGTCGGCCAGGCCCAGCGCATCGCCCTGGCCCGCACCCTGCTCAAGCACACCGAGCTGATGGTGCTGGACGAACCCACCGCCAGCCTGGATCGCCACTCCGAGCGCGCCATCATGGGCACGCTGGAGCAGGCGAGCGCGGGCCAGACCCTGCTGATGATCACCCACCGCCTAGATCAGCTCAGCCAGATGGACAACATCCTGGTGCTGGAGCGCGGCTTGCTGGTGGAGCAGGGCTCCTTTGCGCGGCTTTGCGAGGCCAGCGGCCCCTTCGCCCGCCTCCTGTCGCAACACAGGTCCCAAGATAACGGAGACTCTCTCGATGCGTGATCTGTTGCCATTCCTGCGTCTCTACCGCCAGCACTGGCTCAGCCTGTCGCTGGGCCTGCTGCTGGCCCTGGTCACCCTGGTGGCCGGCATGGGGCTGCTCTCCCTCTCGGGCTGGTTCCTCTCCGCCGCCGCGGTGGCCGGGCTGGCCGTAGCCACCCGCGACACCTTCAACTACATGACCCCGGCCGGCGGGGTGCGCTTCTTCTCCATAGTGCGCACCGCCAGCCGCTGGGGCGAACGGGTGGTGAGCCACGACGCCACCTTCCGGGTGCTGACCCGGCTGCGGGTCTGGTTCTGGGACAGGCTCTCCCCCCTCTCCCCCGGCTCCCTGGCCGGTTTTCGCCAGGCGGATCTGCTCAACCGCCTGGTGGCCGACATCGACGCCATGGATCACGTCTATCTGCGCCTCATCACCCCCATAGGGGCGGCGCTGCTGAGCTGTGCCGGACTGGTGTTCTTCCTCTCCTTCTTCGACAGCCGCCTGGCACTGACCCTGGGTGCCATCCTGCTCTTCGGCATGCTGGCCCTGCCCCTGGCCTTCTATTTCGCCGGGCGCGCGCCGGGCCGCCGGCTCATCGCCGAGAAATCCGCCATGCGCACCCGGTTGGTGGACTACCTGGACGGCCACACCGAGCTGCAGATGTTCGCCGCCGCTCCCAAGGCGCTCGCCGAGCTGCAGCAGGCGGAGCAGGCCCTGATCCAGGCTCAGGCTCGCATGGCCAGGGTCAGCGGTCTGGCCGGCTTCTCGGTGCAGTTGCTGAGCGGCTGGACCCTGACCCTGATGCTGTGGCTGGCCGGCCACGGGGTCGGCGGCAGCACGCCGGACCCCGTCACGGCGCTGATGGTGTTCGCCACTCTGGCGAGCTTCGAGGCGCTGCTGCCGCTGGCGGGGGCCTTCCAGCACCTCTCAACCAGCCTCACCTCGGCCCGCCGCCTCAACGAGATCCTGCAGGAGGCCAAGGCGCCAGCGTGGGGAGAGGGGCAGACGCCTGCCGGCGCGGGCGCCTTGCAGATACGGGATATCCACTTCACCTATCCGGAGCAGAACGCCCCCGTGCTGCAGGGCTGCACCCTGCAACTGCATGCCGGCGAGAGGCTGGCGCTGCTGGGGCAGACTGGCTGCGGCAAGTCCACCCTGATGGGGCTGCTGACCCGGGAGTGGACGGCGCAGTCCGGCGAGATCCTGCTCGATGGCAAGCCGCTCACCTGCTACAGCGAAGAGGCGCTGCGCGCCTCCTGCTCCGTGGTGAGCCAGCGGGTGCACCTGTTTGCCGATACCCTGCGCGGCAACCTCAGGCTGGCCGCGCCCGATGCCAGCGACGAGCGGCTGGCAGAGGTGCTCACCCAGGTGGGACTCGCCAGCCTGCTGGCCGATGACGAAGAGCACACCGAGACCGGCCTGGACGCCTGGCTCGGGGACGGCGGCCGTCCGCTCTCCGGCGGGGAGCGGCGCCGTATCGGCATCGCCCGCGCACTGCTGCACGACGCCCCGCTCTGGCTGCTGGACGAGCCGACCGAAGGCCTCGACAGCCAGACCGAGCGGGAGATCATGGATCTGCTGCTGACCCTGGGGGCCGACCGAACCCTGCTGCTCATCTCCCATCGGCTGCTGGGACTGGAGCGGATGGACAGGGTGGCCCTGATGGAAGAGGGACGGATCCGCCTCTGTGCCCCGCACCACGAACTGCTGGCTGACGACCACTACCGCAGTCTGCACCGGCGACTGGCCCCCGCCTGACCGCAAAAGCAGAGGGACACGCCCATGCGCCCCACTCACCAGGCGGAGCTGCTGGCTGACGATCACTGCCGCAGCCTGCACCGGCGGCTGGCTCCCGCCTGATCCGGGAAAGGGGCATCGCAGGACCCACCACAATCCATTGATATGGCTAAAAATGGGGCTGGTCGCCGTCGGCGACTGCCCCCTATAATGGCCCACTCGCCACCCAACAAGATGCCGATATGAAACGCCTGATCCTGATGATGCCCCTGATTGCCTCCGGTTGTGCCGACTTCGCCTTCAACAGCAACCTGGACAAGGAAAACTTCGACGAGTACTTCAAGCCGGGGAGCGTGCGGATCTACGAGCAGAGCGAGCTCGCGGACCTCAACTACCTCTACCTCGGCACCGTCGAGGGGGAATCCTGCCAGAGCGATGCCAACCAGGCGGTGCCCAATGCAGGCGAAGCCCGCACCCTGGCCCGCCGCCGCGTGGCGGACATGGGGGGCAACGGCGTCAGCTTCGACAAGTGCGCCGAGTTCAGCGACGTGCCGGGCTGCCTGAAACAGGTGATCTGCTACGGCCAGGCGCTGAAAGTGGCCGAAGAGAAGTAAGGGAGATGGCACTCGCCATCGTCCGCCTCGGCAGCCCGCGCCTCGAGGATGAGGGGCTGCGTATCGGCACCGTGCGCCGCCCCCCTCGCGGCGTCCCCAAGGCGGAATTCGCCAGCCAGGATTGGTACGATGTCTGGTTCCCCAACCTGGCCCCCAGCCCCGAGACCATGAAGCTCGGCCAGGGCGCCGATACGCCCGCCCAGTGGGCCGCCTTCTGCAAGCAGTACAAAGCCGAGATGGCGAGCCCGGCGGCAAAACACGATCTAGCCCCGCTGGCCGCCCTCTCCCACACAACCAACCTGTCGGTGGGCTGCTACTGCGAGCAGGAGGCACGCTGCCATCGCAGCGTGCTCAGGACGCTGCTGGCCGACTGCGGCGCGCTCCTGCGCTGAACGCCAGAGCCGACAACGACAGAGGGCACCCCGGGGTGCCCTCTTCTTATTCCTGCCGACACGCGCCGGATGAGCGCGTGGAGTCACACCGCTGCCACAGGGCCTGCTCCTCGGCGGTCGTCATGCCCGCCTGTGGCCCCCGGGGGTTGCTGGCGAGCCACTCCACCAGATCGGCCACCGTCTCCTCCAGGGGGCGGAAGTTCAGCCCGTGGACGATGGCGGCCTCGGCGCTGATGCGGCCATAGCCCGCATACTCTGGCTGCTCGTTCGGCAGCAGGGTGGGATAGCTCTGCCAGGGCTCGACCCCCGCCTTTATCAGGGCGGCCCAAGGCCGCCACTGGGGTTGCAGTGCCGTCGCCGGCACCAGCCGGGCGGCGAGGCGCTCCACCCAGTCCGCCAGGGGGATGCCTGGCTTGATCAGGTTGTAGCAGCCTTCCAGCCGCTGCTCGGCGGCCCGCAGCACGAACTCGGCGCAGTCGCGCACATCCAGGTATTGCAGCCTGTCCTGCCCCTCCCCCGGCAGCAGCCAGGGCCCCCCTTGCTGCACCCGCCTCACCCACCAGGCCAGGCGACCTGTGGGATCGAAGGGGCCGCACAGCACGCCGGGGCGCAGTATACAGAGCCGCTCCCCCCAGCGGGCCCGATACTCGGCCTCGCACAATACCTTGAGCGGACCGTAGCCGGTGGCTGACCCGTCGGGGGCCACTTCGTGCAGCGGCGTCGACTCGTCCATCCCGGGCCGGGCGAAGTCGCGATAGACGCTGATGGTGGAGATGAAAATGAGGCGCTCGCAGCGCCCCACCAGGGCGGTGGAGAGGCTGGCCGCCTGCTCGGGTCGGTAGCAGCAGGTGTCGATGGCCAGATCCCAGTGCAGCCCCTCGCCGCGCAGCGCGCCGAGATCGTTATCCCTGTCCCCTTGCAGTGACGCCAGCTCGCGCCAGTCCGGGTGCTGGCGGTGGCCGCGATTGAACAGTGTCACCTCGTGACCCCAGTCCAGGGCCAACGAGGTGAGGTGGCGGCCCAAAAATCCGGTGCCGCCGATAATCAGCAGTTTCATCCCTGTCTCTCCTTCACGGCGCGGCCCGCTGCCGATGCCACGCCCGTTTTGCTTGCCCGCCCAGCGTGCGCGCTTCCAGCGCCCACCCTACGCAAGTTGGCGGCGCGATACAGCCCTCGGGCGGCCGGGATGGGAGCGGGATCACGGCAGATGGAACCGGCAGCCCGCAGGGCACGCCTGCGTTTTGGGGCCTGCTGTGCTACATTGCCGGGGTTTTCAGTCAGGATCCGCCATGAAGTTCGAAATCGACACCCTGGGTATCATCCGCTCTCCCTACAAGGAGAAATTCGCCATCCCGCGCCAGCCCGGCCTGGTCAAATCGGCCCGCGCCCGCCTCGAGCTGCTGCCCCCCTACGATCAGCCGGACGCGCTGCGCGGCATCGAGCAGTTTTCCCACCTCTGGCTCAGCTTTGTGTTTCACCAGACCATGGCGCAGGGCTGGCACCCGACGGTGCGTCCGCCGCGCCTCGGCGGCAACGAACGGGTCGGGGTCTTCGCCACCCGCTCCACCTTCCGCCCCAACCCCCTCGGCCTCTCCGTGGTCGAGCTGCACGGGGTCGGCCGTGAGCGCGGCAAGCTGTGGCTCGAACTCGGCGCCGTGGACTTGCTCGATGGCACCCCCATCGTCGACATCAAGCCCTATGTCCCCTATGCCGACAGCCTGCCGGATGCCCGCGGCGGTTTCGCCCCCGATGCTCCCACCCCACCGCTGGCGGTGAGTTTCAGTGCACAAGCCGAGCAACAGCTCGCCCCCTGGCTCAGGCGCCACCCCGAGCTGCGCCAGCTGGTGAGCGAAGTGCTGGCCCAGGATCCCCGCCCCGCCTACAAGCAGGGCAAGCCGGACGACAAGGAGTACGGCGTCAGGCTGTTCGATGTGAACGTGCGTTTTCAGATAAAAGAACCGGAATGCCTGGTCTTGGCCATCGAACCCGTTTGAATAAGCCGTTGGGGCAACATGAAAAAGCCACCCCTTGGGTGGCTTTTTTGTGCGTCAGCGCCGTTGCAGCAGCAGGCTGCCGATGGAGTAGCCGGCGCCGAAGGAGCAGAGCACCCCGCGGGCCCCGCTCGGCAAGTCCTGGTTGAACAGGTGGAAGGCGATGACGGAGCCCGCCGAGCTGGTGTTGCCGTAGCGGTCGAGGATGACCGGCGCCTCCTGCTGGCTGGCATCGTGGCCCAGCAGCTTGCGCCCGATGAACTGGTTCATGGTGAGGTTGGCCTGATGGAGCCAGAGCCGGCTCAAGTCATCCGCCGCCCAGCCCTGCTCTTCGAGCTGGGCGGCAATCTGATCGCACACCAGGGGCAGCACCTCCTTGAACACCTTGCGCCCCTGCTGGCGGAACAGCTTGTCGTCCCCGTAGCGGGTGCGCGGGCTGAAGCGGTTCAGGAAGCCGAAGTTGTTGCGGATGTTGTTGGAGTACTGGGTCACCAGCTTGCTCGCCACCAGCTGCCAGGGGGCCGCGACCTTGCAATCTTCTGCCCGCTCCAGCAGCACGGCGGTGCAGGCGTCACCGAAGATAAAGTGGCTATCTCTATCTCTAAAGTTGAGGTGCCCCGAGCAGATCTCCGGGTTTACCACCAGCGCCAGCTTCGCCGTGCCCGCCGCCAGCATGTCCGCCGCCGTCTTGATGCCGAAGGTGGCGGAGGAGCAGGCCACGTTCATGTCGAACGCCATGCCGCCCGCCCCCAGGTAGTGTTGCAGCTCGATGGAGAGCGCCGGATAGGGGCGCGGCATGTTGGAAGCCGCCACTATCACCAGATCGATCTCCCCCGGCTCGCGGCCGGCGGCGATCAGCGCCTGCTCGGCGGCGGCGACCGCCATCTCCACCATGATGGAGGGCTGATCGTCGGGCCGCTCCGCCATGAGCGGCTGCATGATGTCGGGATCCAGCACTCCTTCGCGGCTCACCAGATAGCGACTCTTGATGCCGGAGGCCTTCTCGATGAACTCGCAGCTCGAATGCTGTTTGGCATCGAGCTGGCCCGCATCGATGGCGGAGGCGTTCTCTTCGTTGTAGAGATCCACGTACTGGTTGAAGGCGGCCACCAGCTCTTCGTTGCTGACGGCATGGGACGGGGTATAGAGGCCCGAGCCACTGATTACGATAGGGGTCATCTTTGCTCCTGGCCGGGTGCAATCCCGGCTTGTCTGTTTTTAGGGTCAGAGGGTCACAGCCGATCGATCGCACCGGCGAGACCAGCCAGCGTCAGCGGGTGCATGCGCCCGCCAACCAATTCATTCATCAACTTGATGGAGGGGTGCCAGAGCCACTCCTGCCTGGGCAGAGGGTTGATCCACACCATCCTGGGGAAGTGGTGCTGCAAACGCTCGAGCCACACCTGCCCCGGCTCCTCGTTCCAGTACTCCACGCTGCCCCCAGGCCAGGTGATCTCATAGGGGCCCATCTTGGCGTCCCCCACAAAAATCACCCTGTAGTCGCTGCCGTAGGTGCGCAGCAGCCGCAGGGTATCGAAACGCTCCTCGAAACGGCGGGCGTTGTCCTGCCAGACGAAGTCGTAGAGACAGTTGTGGAAGTAGAAGAACACTAGGTGTTTGAACTCGTGGCGCAGGGCCGAGAAGAGCCGCTGCACCTCGGCCACGTGGGCATCCATGGAGCCTCCCACGTCGAAGAACACCAACAGCTTGACGCCGTTGTGGCGCTCTGGCCTCAGCTTCACATCGAGCCAGCCCTGGCGGGCCGAGCTTTGGATGGTGTCGTCAAGATCCAGCTCCGAGGGGCTGCCCTTGCGAACCCAGCGCCTGAGCTTGCGCAGAGCGAGCTGGATGGCGCGCTGGCCGAGGACGCTCTCGTCACTGAAGTTGCGATAGTGGCGCGCCTCCCACACCTTGGTCGCCCTGCCATGCCGGACCTCTCCCCCCATCCGGATCCCCTCGGGGTGATAACCGCCATGGCCGAAGGGACTGCTGCCCCCGGTGCCCACCCACTTGTTGCCGCCGGCGTGACGTTCCTTTTGCTCGCGCAGGCGCTGGTTGAGGGTCTCCAGCAGCTTGTCGAGACCGCCCAGAGATCTGAGCAAGGCTTTCTCTTCCTCACTCAATAGCCGCTCGAACTCCTGGCGCAGCCAGTCATCCGGCAGCGTCTCCGGCAGCAGTGGGATGGCCTCCAGCCCCTCGTAATACTCGGCGAAGGCGCGATCGAAGCGATCGAGGTGAGCCTCGTCCTTCACCAGCAGGCAGCGGGACAAGCGGTAGAAGTCGTCCATGTCCACGCTGGCGAGTCCGGCCGCCAGGGCCCCATGGAGATCCAGCAACTCGCGCAGGCTGCAGGGCAGCTTGTGACGACGCAGATGGGTGAAGAAGTCGATCAGCATTCAGCCGCCGCGCCGCGCCAAGAAGGCCAGCTTCTCAAAGAGATGCAAGTCCTGCTCCGTCTTGAGCAGGGCGCCATAGAGGGCGGGCACCAGCTTGCCCGGCTCCCGGCTGCGCAGCGCCTCGGGGGCTATGTCATCGGCCAGCAGCAGGCGGATCCAGTCCAAGAGCTCTGAGGTGGAGGGTTTCTTACGCAGCCCCTCCACGTTACGCAGCTCGAAGAAGAGATCCATCGCCTCAGCGAGCAGGCTCTCCTTGAGATCCGGATAGTGCAGCTGGACGATGGCCTGCATCTCGGCCTTGTCGGGGAAGCGGATGTAGTGGAAGAAGCAGCGGCGCAGGAAGGCGTCCGGCAGCTCTTTCTCGTTGTTGGAGGTGATGAGGACAACGGGGCGCTGGCGCGCCCTGACCCGCTCGCCGGTCTCGTAGACGTCGAACTCCATCCGATCCAGCTCCAGCAGCAGATCGTTGGGAAACTCGATGTCCGCCTTGTCGATCTCGTCGATGAGGAGCACGGGTCGCCGCTCGGCGGCGAAGGCCTGCCACAGCTTGCCCCGGCGAATGTAGTGGTGGATCTCCCCCACCCGGGGATCCCCGAGCTGGGAGTCCCGCAGCCGGGCCACCGCATCATATTCATAGAGCCCCTGCTGGGCCTTGGTGGTGGACTTGATGTGCCAGCTGATGAGGTTGGCACCGAGCGACTCGGCGACCGCCTCAGCCAGCACCGTCTTGCCGGTGCCCGGCTCACCTTTGATCAGCAGCGGCTTCTCCAGCACTATGGCGGCATTGACGGCCATACTCAGTGACTTTGATGCGAGATAGCGATCGCTTCCTGCAAATCCCATGGCGTCCGTTCCCTTGGTAGCACAAGGCCCGCCCTGGGCCTCGGTAATAAAGAATAAGTTCTATATGTTGTAATAACATATTGTTATAACGATTCGTCACTTCTCATTCAGAAACCACAGGGTAATCTTGTTTCATCGCCTTAACAAACACAGGGATAGCACCATGAGCAAAATTTTTGAGGACAACAGCCAGACCATAGGCAACACCCCGCTGGTTCGTCTCAACCGTGTTACCAAGGGCCGCGTGCTGGCCAAGATCGAGAGCCGCAACCCGAGCTTCAGCGTCAAGTGCCGGATCGGTGCCAATCTCATCTGGGATGCCGAGAAACGCGGCTTGCTGACCAAGGGCAAGGAGATCATCGAGCCTACCAGCGGCAACACGGGCATTGCCCTGGCTTTCGTGGCTGCGGCCCGTGGCTATCCCATCACATTGACCATGCCGGCCACCATGAGCCTGGAGCGTCGCAAGCTGCTCAAGGCCCTGGGTGCCAACCTGGTGCTGACCGAGGGACCGCTCGGCATGAAAGGCGCCATCGCCAAGGCCAACGAGATCCTGGAATCCGAACCGGGCAAGTACGTGCTGCTGCAGCAGTTCGAGAACCCGGCGAACCCGGAAATCCACGAGCAGACCACGGGCCCCGAGATCTGGGACGCCACCGACGGTGAAGTGGACGTGTTCGTGGCGGGCGTCGGCACCGGCGGCACCATCACGGGTGTCTCCCGCTACATCAAGCAGACCAAGGGCAAGGCCATCGTCTCTGTGGCGGTCGAGCCCAGCGAATCCCCCGTCATCAGCCAGAAGCTGGCCGGTGAAGAGATCAAACCGGGTCCGCACAAGATCCAGGGCATCGGTGCCGGCTTCATTCCGGGCAACCTGGACCTGAGCCTGCTGGACCGCGTCGAGCAGGTGAGCAGCGACGAAGCCATCGAGATGGCTCGCCGCCTGATGGAAGAGGAAGGGATCCTGGCCGGGATCAGCTCTGGCGCCGCCGTGGTCGCCGCCAACCGTCTGGCCGAGCTGCCGGAGTTCGAGGGCAAGACCATAGTCGTCATCCTGCCGAGCGCCGCCGAGCGTTACCTCTCCAGCGCCCTCTTCGCCGGCGTGTTCAGCGAGCAAGAGCTGCAACAGTAGTTGATCGGCTTACATCAAAACGACGGCGCTCCTCGGAGCGCCGTTTTCATTATGCGCTAAACTCAGTAGCCATCAGTGTCAGTCGGCCCCTTATTTTTTGGGGTAAAATAACAAACTCGGACATGACAAAAAAAGCAGACATTCTGTGATAAATCTCATATCCTGTGCGGCGTCACGAGGTGTTTACCGGCCAGGTATCACAAGGTAACAAAGTGTTATTTTTCGTTATAAAATAATTTCAGACCAGTCCTGACGCGGCTTGTAGCGCGATAACGAAAAAAGACCTGGCCACAACGCCGAATACTGCACAGAAAATTGACCTGGATTAAACCATTGCAGGTCTGATTTCGTTACTTTACAACATATCCATACTGACACGGTGAGACAGGAAGCCTCATTAGCGACCATCTCTCCACACAATATCAATAATATGGGGTGAAACCATGTACGAGAAGTCTGTTGTTATTACTGCTGAAAACGGCCTGCACACCCGTCCTGCAGCTCAGTTCGTGAAAGAAGCCAAAGAATTCCAAAGCGAGATCACTGTGGTCTCCGGTGGCAAGTCCGCCAGCGCCAAGAGCCTGTTCAAGCTGCAGACCCTGGGTCTGACCAAGGGCACCAACGTGACCATCCAGGCCGACGGCCCGGACGCTCAGAAAGCCGTTGAGAAGCTGGTTGCCCTGATGGACGAGCTGGAGTAATCCAGCTTTACTCCTCCCCCACAGTCGTTTTAATAGGAAGGATTATGATATCTGGCATTCTTGCGTCCCCCGGTATCGCATTCGGCAAGGCGCTTCTTCTGAAAGAAGATGAAATCGTTATCAATCAGGGCAAGATCCCTGCCGAACAGATTGATGCCGAGATCAACCGCTTCCTCGAAGCCCGCACCAAGTCAGCCGCACAGCTGGAAGCCATCAAAGAGATGGCCGGTCGCACCTTCGGTGAAGAAAAAGAGGCCATCTTCGAAGGCCACATCATGCTGCTCGAAGATGAAGAGCTGGAAGGGGATATCAGATCCTTCATCAAAGACAACAAGGCATCCGCCGACAGAGCCATCTTCGAGGTGATCGAACAGTACGCCAAGATGATGGCCGAGCTGGACGACCCTTATCTGCGCGAGCGTGCCACCGACTTCCGTGACATCGGTACCCGTCTGGTCAAGAACGTACTGGGCATCGCCGTCGTCAACCTGAGCACCATAGACGAAGAGGTCATCCTGGTCGCCAAAGACCTGACCCCATCCGAAACCGCTCAAATCAACCTGAAATACGTGCTGGGCTTCGTCACCGACATCGGTGGCCGTACCTCCCACACCTCCATCATGGCCCGCTCCCTGGAGCTGCCGGCCGTCGTGGGCACCAACGACATCACCGAGCGCGTCAAGAACGGCGACATGCTGGTGCTGGATGCGATCAACAACCAGGTCATCATCAATCCGACCGCAGAACAGCTGGCCGAGGCCAAGAAGTTCCAGGCCCAGTTCCAGGCCGAGAAGGATGAGCTGGCCAAGCTCAAAGACCTGCCTGCCATCACCCTGGACGGCCATCAGGTCGAAGTGTGCGCCAACATCGGGACCGTCAAGGATACCGAGGGTGCCATCCGCAACGGCGCCGAGGGCGTGGGTCTGTACCGTACCGAGTTCCTCTTCATGGACCGTGACGCGCTGCCGACCGAAGACGAGCAGTTCAAGGCCTACAAAGAAGTGGCAGAGGCCATGCCGGACCAGCCGATCATCGTCCGCACCATGGACATCGGCGGCGACAAAGAACTGCCCTACATGAATTTCCCGAAGGAGATGAACCCCTTCCTGGGCTGGCGTGCCGTGCGGATCTTCTTCGATCGTGCCGACATCATGAACGCCCAGCTGCGGGCCATCCTGCGCGCCTCCGCCTTTGGCAAGCTGCGCATCATGTTCCCGATGATCATCTCCGTCGAAGAGTTCCGCAGCCTCAAGGCCACCGTGGAGACGCTGAAAGCCGAACTGCGTGCCGAAGGCAAAGCCTTTGATGAATCCATCGAAGTGGGTATCATGATCGAGACCCCGGCCGCGGCCGTCATGGCTCATCATCTTGCCAAGGAAGTGGATTTCTTCAGTATCGGTACCAACGACCTGACCCAGTACACCCTGGCCGTCGACCGTGGTAACGAGATGATTTCCGCCATGTACAACCCGCTGTCACCCTCCGTCCTGACCCTGATCAAGATGGTGATCGACGCTTCCCATGACAATGGCAAGTGGACCGGTATGTGCGGTGAACTGGCTGGTGACGAACGTGCCACCCTGCTGCTGCTGGGTATGGGTCTGGATGAGTTCTCCATGAGCGCCATCTCTGTACCGCGTATCAAGAAGCTTATCCGCAACACCAACTTCGAAGATGTGAAGGCAATGGCAGACCAGGCCCTGAGCTATGCGACCGCCGCCGAAATCGAAGCCTGTGTAGATAACTTTATTAAGCAGAAGGCAGTCTGCTAAGATCGGCTGCAAACAGCGACAATCATCTCTAGGAGCTTTTACTATGGGTCTGTTTGATAAACTGAAGAAACTGGTTTCCGACGACAGTTCTGACACCGGCGGCATCGAAATCTTTGCTCCCCTGTCTGGCGAAATCGTGCCCATCGAAGATGTACCCGACGTCGTCTTCGCCGAGAAGATCGTCGGCGACGGCATCGCCATCAAGCCGGCTGGCAACAAGATGGTGGCTCCGTGCGACGGCACCATCGGCAAGATCTTCGAGACCAACCACGCGTTCTCTCTGGAATCCGACTCTGGTATCGAGCTGTTCGTTCACTTCGGTATCGACACCGTCGAGCTGAAGGGCGAAGGCTTCACCCGTATCGCTCAGGAAGGTCAACAGGTCAAGCGCGGTGACACCATCATCGAGTTCGATCTGGCCGTGCTGGAAGCCAAAGCAAAATCCACCCTGACGCCAGTGGTCATCTCCAACATGGACGAGATCAAAGAGCTGGTGAAGATGACTGGCGCCGTGACCGTGGGCGAGACCCCGGTAATCCGCATCAAGAAGTAAGTCAGGCTTACGCCGACCAACAGCCCAGCAGGCCTCGCCTGCTGGGCTTTTTTGTTTGTCGTCGCACATAGCCCATCACAGGCTTGTGAAGGGTCATCGGCGAGCCTCCACCACTGCGCTATCACCTCCTTCATAGGTCCACTCACGCGCGCCAGTCCCACTGTGCCTCATTCGTCCCATGCCTCCTTGGCACCCTATGCAAACTGTTGCAGGCAAGCTGCACGCCCAGGTGCGGGGTCGAGCCCCCTTTCACCATACCGCCCGACGATAGGCGCCACGATAGTTCTTGACGCTTGTCAGGCCAGATCGTAGATTTACAGGAACGACCATTCCAGATAGGTGAATGCCATGCGCACCAAGACGTTCGAACCCGACGAGATTGCCGATGCCGCCATGGAGGTCTTCTGGCGACGTGGCTATGCGGCGACCTCGGTTCAGGATCTTGTCGAAGGCACGGGTCTGTCCCGCAGCAGTCTCTACAGCACCTTTGAGAGCAAGCAAGGGTTGTATCAGCAAGCGCTGATCCGCTATCAGGCCGTCACCGCATCCAATGTCGCGCTGCTGGACAGTTCTGGTGATGCCAAGGATCTGATCCGACAGTTGCTGATGCGCATCCTGGAGGACGAACTGGGTGACCGACAACGACGAGGTTGCCTGGTGGCCAATGCCTCCTTGGAACTCGCAGGCCAGGATGAAGCCATCGCCAGGCTGGTGGCACACAACTTTCAGCGCTTGCAAAAGGCATTGGAAAGACTGATCCGGCGAGGGCAACAATCGGGCGACATCCCCCCCGGAAAGAGCCCGCGGGCGCTGGCCTGGTTCTTCGTCAATACCATTCAGGGCCTGCGTGTGCTGGGCAAGGGCAGCCCCTCAGAGCAGCGACGCCAGTGCCTGCTTGACGTGATCGACACGGCTCTGGATACGCTGTAGGTCCTTTATCCACCGGCATCCTGGCAGACGTGGGCCTGGGGGCCGGATATTGATTTAACTAAAACTGGAATGATCGTTCCAGTTAAATTCATCATCAGAGGAGTCCCCATGAACGCACATCGACATGTCACCTTGGCCATACTCGGTACCGGTCTGATCGGTGCACCGATCGCACGACATTTTCACAGGCGGGGGTTTAAGGTTCATGCCTGGAATCGCACCGCCCCCAAGGCCCAGGCACTGGCCTCTGACGGTATCCTGGTGTTTGACACCCCTGCAGATGCCGTGCGTGACGCCGACCTCATAGTGACAGTCCTCAAGGATGGTCCCAGCGTTGAGCAGGTCATGCTGAGCGCCGCTCCGGCTTTGAAAAAGGGGGCCATCTGGTTGCAGTTGAGCACTGTCGGCATAGAGGGCATTGACACCCTGGTGGCACTGGCCGCACAGCAAGGGCTGGTGTTCTACGATGCCCCGGTGCAGGGCACTCGGCAACCGGCTGAACTGGCCCAGCTCATCGTTCTGGCATCAGGTCCAGTCGCACAGCGAGCAGCCGCCCAGGCAGCCTTCGACGCCATTGGCAAACGGACCCTGTGGGTGTCGGAACAAGCAGGCGCCAGCAGCCGTCTCAAGCTTGCCCTGAACCACTGGGCCTTTTCCCTCACTCACGGTCTGGCCGAGAGCATGGCCCTGGCCAAGGGGATGGGCGTCAATCCCGCTCTGCTCATGGATGTGGTCACGGGAGGACCGATGGACAGCGGCTATTTTCAGGCCAAGGCCGCCGCCATCCTGGCTGACAACTACTCGGCAAGCTTCACGATCGCCAATGCAGTGAAAGATGCCCGTCTGATCATCGAGGCCGCTGAGCACGCAGGTGTGCGACTCGATACGGCAAAGGCCGGCCTCTGGCGTTTTGAGCGGGCGCTGGAGGCCGGGCACGGCGACAAAGACATGGCCGCGTCCTATCTCGCCTGAGGTGATGAGTACCATATGAAGAGCGAATATCGTGAGAGTCCGACACCCAAGGCGATTGCGGACGCAGAGGGTCTGCCAATCGGGAAACTGCTGGCATTCACCACGGCGGGCTTCCTCGCCATCATGACAGAGACCATGCCTGCCGGGCTGTTGCCGCAGATCGGCCAGGGGTTGGGCGTATCCGGCTCCATCGCGGGTCAGCTGGTGACGCTCTACGCACTGGGTTCCGTCCTGGCGGCCATTCCGATTGTGGCCGCCACTCGCAACTGGAACCGCAAACCGCTATTCCTGCTGACGCTCGGCGGACTGCTGGTGTTCAACACCCTCACCGCCTTGTCCAGTCACTACGGCCTGACCCTGGGGGCACGCTTTGTCGCTGGCATGGCGGCAGGGGTAGTGTGGGGCTTGCTGGCCGGGTATGCGAGACGCATGGTGCCGGCGCACCTGCAGGGTCGTGCCCTGGCTGTCGTCGGTGTCGGCCAGCCCATCGCCCTGGCCATTGGTGTGCCATTAGGAACCTGGTTGGGCACCTGGTCTGACTGGCGCGGCGTCTTCTGGATCATGTCGGCGCTGTCATTACTGCTGTTTCTCTGGGTATGGCTGTCGGTACCGGGCTTTGCGGGCCAGTCGGCCAGGCAGCGAGTCCCCATCCGACACATCTTCCGGATGCCAGGCATTCGCCCGGTCCTGCTGGCTCTGTTCGTCTGGATACTGGCGCACAACATTCTCTATACCTACATAGCCCCCTTCCTCGCATCGGTTGGCCTGGGGGAATGGGTCGATGCCATGCTGCTGCTGTTTGGCGTCGCGTCCATCGTGGGGATCTGGCTCACCGGCCTGCTGGTGGATCGCTTGCTGCGCACACTGACGCTGCTGAGCCTGGCCGTATTCACCACAGCCGCGTTGATGCTTGGCTTCTCCTGTTCATCGCCATGGGCCGTGCTGCTAGGCATCACGCTGTGGGGGCTGACCTTTGGCGGTGCGCCGACCCTGTTGCAGACCGCGCTCTCGGATAGGGCGGGCGACGAGGCCGACGTAGCCCAATCCATGCTGGTGACCATGTTCAATCTCGCCGTGGCGGGAGGGGGGGTACTGGGTGGCATGCTGCTGGAACACCTGGGCGCTGCATCCTTCTCTTGGACGATGGCGGCATTGGCGCTGCTGGGCCTGTCCATCGTCTGGTCATCCCGCCAGCATGGCTTCAGGCCGGGCCACCGTGCCGCCCTGCCCTGACTGGCTCGGCCCATGATAGCGGCAACGACGGGCTGTGGGCATTGGCCGCACTCAGGGGAGTGGTTGTGCTCATCGCCAGCCCCGCTCATGGACGCTCAGGCGTTGCGAGCCATCACACACTTCTTCCACACATTTTCTTACTGGACCATGACATGACGACGTAACCGTTCACCGGGAGGATGTTGACAACAACTCTTCCGGGAGCGGGTAGTCTGTTTTCTCTATGCAGGCACCGACCACGGCCCTCAGCCATTCCTGCGGACAGCGACCTAACCGCTTGGCTGTCTCTATCAAAGACAAGATGCGCTGCCGAAACAGCTCTCCCCGATGTGACCAAACGCCATAGCTCCCCTTGCGCCACAGCACATACCCGCGTAGCGCCCGTTCCGCCTCATTATTGGTCAAGGCTATCTCGTCGTTTTCCAGAAAACGCCACAGCATTTCATCATCCTTGAGCAGTAGCCGACAGCGACCTCGGTAGCGCTTGCTGCACAGCAAACTGCCTCGCCCCAGCTCTTTTCGCCAGCTTTGCCGACATCGCTCAAGCCTTCGCTGATATTGTTTCTGGCTCAACACGCCTTGTTCATAGCCATGTCGAACCCTGAATACGCTATTTGCGAGAAGCACCAGTCGGGCCCCAATGGGCTGATTGACCTTTTCGCCGCTGTCGGCAATCGCTGCCACATTGCGCAGTACATGGGCCCAGCACAGCTGACGCTGGCTGCTGTCGATGAAACGGTATCCTGCGTACTGGTCTGTCACCAACACGCCATCCAATTCTGAGCCCAGCAGCCGTTTGGCCGCATCCTGACCCCGGCCAAACGCCGTCATGAAACAGACGGCCACCTTGCTCAGTGCCAGCCACATCCAGCGCCGCTCACCACCACGCTGATGCCGTGTTTCATCGGCATGGATACAGGAGGCTGATTGCACTTGTTGTTTGATGGCCTGGTGCGTCGGGGTCAACATGGCACTGACTCGCCCTTGCGCCTCGCTGATGGCGCCGCGACTGAAGCTCAGGCCGAAGTGCTGTTTAAGCTGTTGTTGTATCTGGCTAATGCTCTGGTGAAACAGACCACTTTGCAGGGCGATGTAGCTCAGCAGGTTGGTCCCCATCTGGCTGCTGCTCACCGTCTCGGGCAACGGAGCCGGGCTGGTCTCGATGCAATGACAACAGGTGCCGCTAAAGAGCTGATGTTCGGTCACCCTGTAGCTGACCTCGGGCAGGTCAAAGACCTGATGGACGCGGTAGGGTTTGTCATGAAATACCACATTGCCCCCACAGCAGGCGCACTGTCTGGCAGGGTAATGGGGTATTACCGTCAGCCGTTCATCCGCTGGATGACGCTCACGCCGAGCGCCTTTGTGGCCCGGTTGGGCGCCGCGTTTTTTACCTGAGGCAAGGCGCGGCCGAGCAGGTGGTGGTGAGCCTGGCCCATCACTGGAAGGAGGCTTGGAGGAATTGCCGCTGTGCTGGTTGAGTCGGTCTTCTAGCTCGGCGATGCGCGCCATCAGCTTCTGAATAAGTTCATTAGCCTGCTCAAGGGTCAGCGGCGAAGCGGCCGGTGGGGTCATGGATGTGCTCATGCCCCTGATGGTGCCAAGCTGACAGGATCACGCAAGAGGCAATAGTGGATCACCGGACGATCGTCTCATTTTTTACCTGTCAACTGGTCTGGGTGAACCGTTAC
>NZ_JBFODA010000061.1:0-26691 GCF_040908055.1 Aeromonas sp. R7-4 | reverse complement strand
CCGTCATCGACGGGCCGCCCCTCTGTCATTTACCCCTTCGACTTGAAGTTTGCCGCCTCGATACCGTGCCGATTCAATAGCTTGTAGAAGTCGGTGCGGTTTCTCCCCGCCATGTTGGCCGCCAGGGTCACGTTCCCCTCCGTGGTGCGCAGCAGGCGGATCAGATACTCCTTCTCGAACTCGGCCCGCGCCTCGTTGAACGAGGGAATACCGCCACCGCCGCCACTCAGGGCCGACTCCACCATGGCCGCGCCTATCACCGGGCTGCAGCAGAGGCTGGCGAGCTGTTCCACCACCCCGCAGAGCTGGCGCACGTTGCCGGGCCAGGCCGCCGCGGCCAGCAGAGCCAGCGCCTCCGGCGAGAAGCCGAGGGCGGCACAATCGGGGTGACGGCTGCGGTAATCGTCCAGCGCCTGGCGCGCCAGCAGCGGAATGTCCTCGCTGCGGGCACTGAGGGGCGGCAGGGTGATGTTCGCCACGTTGAGGCGATAGAAGAGATCCTCGCGAAAGCGCCCCTCCTCCATGGCCGCCACCAGATCCTGGTGGCTGGAACTGATGACCCGCACCTCGGGGGCCCCCTGGCCATACTCCGCCAGCACCTGCAGCAGCTTGGCCTGCAGCGACTCCGACAGATCCCCGATCTCGTCGAGGAAGAGGGTCCCCCCTTTGGCCTCGGCAAACAGGCCGGACTGGCCGTCCTCCCCAAACAGCTGCAGGTCCAGCGCCGCCCAGGGCAGGGCGGCGCAGTTGATGGTGTACAGCGGCTTGTCGCGACGATGGCTGGCCTGATGCAGCGCCTGGGTCATGACCCCCTTGCCGGAGCCGGAAGGCCCCAGGATCAGCACGGGCACGTCCATGGTGGCGATGCTGCTCGCCTGGATCAGCAACTGCTCCATCTGCGGGTTGCGGGTCTGGATGAGAGACTGCCACTCCTGCTGCTGCTTCGGGCGGGTCAGGCTCAGGGCGTGTTCTATGGTGACCAGCAGCTCGTCCTTGTCGATGGGCTTGGTGAGGAAGCTGAACACCCCGGAGCGGGTCGCCTGGATGGCGTCGGGAATGGTGCCGTGGGCGGTCATGATGATCACCGGCATGCCGAGCCACTGGGACTGGATCCGCTCGAACAGCGCCAGTCCGTCCATGCCCCCCATCCGCAGATCGCTCAGCACCAGGTCGGCCCGCTGCTGACGCAGCCTGTCCAGCGCCCCCTCGGCGCTGTCGGCGGTATCCACCTCGTAGCCCTGGCTGCGCAGGCGCATGCTCATCAGCTTGAGCAGGCTGGCATCGTCGTCCACCAGCAGAATGCGGCTCATGCTCTCACTCCCTCTGTGTGAAGAACCGGGGGGATAGCCCCGGCACAGGACCGGCGTGTCATGGCTGGCCCCCTCCATTGAGCTTACGCTCGTTGAGCTGTTCGTCGATGGCGGAGAGCTGTTCTATCTGGCGGCGCAGACGCTGTACCTCCTGACTCTGGTCGTCGCGACGGCTGTCGCGCACCAGCAGCTCCTCGCCGAGGGCTATCCAGCTGCGCAGGAAGGCCTGGGCATCCAGGCCGAGCTCGGGCAGCAGGGATTTGAGCTTGTCCAGCCCGGCCCGACGGCTGGCCACCGATTCGGACGGGTGGGTATTGACCATGGCCAGGCTGACCCGGCTCTCGAGATCGGTGGCACCCGCCAGCCGCTGGCGCTCCTGTGCCCGTTGCTGGGGGTGGCTGGCCAGCAGCCAGTCCGAGTACTGCAGGCGCACCTGCATCTCCTTGTTGGCAAACTCCATCCGCCTGGCGATCGCCTCCTGAGAAGGCTCGGTGAGGCTGGGGGATGGCAGCAGGGAACAGCCCGCGAGCAGGCCCATCATCAACACGGGAACAACAAATCGTTTCATCTTGAACGTCACTTCAGATCCAAGGGAAAACAGGCGTCCGCCTGTTCGTCTCAATATTCGGTTGCAAGGGTGCGCCGGGCGATCGCCGACACGGCAGATCCCGTCATGCCGGGCGCTCTTTCAAATCCAGCCGGAAGCAGACATCCGCCTGCTCATCCTCGATGAGCCTGAGCTCGCCGCCCAGGCTCATCGCCGACTCGCGGGCGATGGAGAGGCCCATCCCGGACCCTTTCAACAATCCCTGGCGCACTATGCTGCCCTGCTCGAAGGGTTCGAAGATCCGTTCCCGCTCGGCCAGCGGGATGACGGGCCCCTCGTTGGCCACCTCCAGCCAGCCCCCGTTTTCCCCCTGACCGGCCCGGATCCAGATCTGGCCCCCTTTGGCGCCGTAGCTGACCGCGTTGGAAAACAGGTTGTCGAGGATGAGTCGCAGGCGATAGGGCTCGGCCTGCAGACTGATGGGCTCGGGCGGCAAGTGTACACTGATTTGCTTGGATTCCAGCGCCAGCCGGTACTCTTCGGACAAGTCTGACAGCAGGGGCGCCAGGGGGACCGCCGTCAGGCTGAACACCTCCTGCTGGCTGAGGCGGTTGAAGTCGAGCAGGCGCTCGATCAGGGTCTGCAGCCGGCGGCTGTTCTCCTCCAGCATCTGGCAGATCTCCTGCTGATCCCCGTTGAGGGGTCCCACCAGCTGTTCGGAGAGCAGATCCGCCCCCTCCCTCAGCACGGCGAGGGGGGTCTTCAGCTCGTGGGAGACGTGGCGCAGGAACTGGTACTTCTGCTGTTCCAGCTCCTTGAGCTTGTCGTGCAACCAGCCGATCCGCTCTCCCAGCAGCACCAGCTCAGCCGGGCCGTCCACCGGGCGCGTGTCCGGCTCGACCCCGGCCCCCAGGCTCAGGATCCGCGACTCAATCTGACGTACGGGGTGAATGATGAGGTAGGTAAACAGCAGCACCAGCAACAGGCTGAGCCCGACCACGAAGCCGCTGACCCACCAGATCTCCTTCCTCAGCTCCGCGATGGCGGCCCGCATCCGGGTCACGTGCTCGTCGACCTGACCCCGGGTGACGATCTCCAGCTGCTGGTTCAGTTCGTTGAACTCGGTGAAATGGGGGCTGTTCGCCTCCTGCCTGGCCTTGCGCAGATCCTGCAGGCCGTCCAACCAGGTCAGCGCGGCCTCGAGATCCCCATAGACCTCGGCATCCGGTATGGACTGCTGATGGGTGCCGAGCAGTTCCCGATAACGGGCCAGCTGCTGCTGATAGCTGGCCAGGATGCGCTCGTCCCCCAGCACCGCGTAGCGGCGCAGGGTGCGCTCCAGATCGGTGGCCTGGGTAGTGAGCAGGGTCGCCCGACGGGTATCCCGCACCGCCCGCTCCATCTCGTCGCTGGTCAGCTGCCCCAGGTGGGAGAGCGCCTGACTGTCGTGCCAGATCATGCCCCCCAGGGGCATCAGCACCAGCACGAAGCCCATCAATACCACCTGGAGCAGGGAACGGGGGCGAACCTTGGTCATCTTCTGCGGTCTCGAGTCGTCATGGGTGGGCCAGCATATCCGCACTGCACCAAAAAGCAAAACCGGCCAGGAGGCCGGTTTGATTGCACCAGGGGCCCGGGATCACGCCAGACCGACGGACGCCAGACAGATGATCATGATCACGGCCAGGGCCCCCGCGGCGGTCAACAGTGCCCATTTCATCTCCACGCTCATGCAAACCTCCTTTCTGCCAATCAGAGTTGGATCACAACAGATAACGATATGTTAATTCATAGTGAATCCAATAACCGTGAGCCGCGTATATATTTCAGACGAGCCCAAACCAAGGAAGGGTACGCATGTTTTATCTCTGCAGCATTGGATCCAATCTCGACCCCGGCCTGCATGTCTGTCAGGCCGTTGAGGAATTGCTGGCACGCTTCGGTCACCTGCGCCTGAGCTCGGTGATCCGGACCAAACCGGTCGGCATGCACTCGCACCACGACTTTCTCAACTGCCTGTTCGTCGTCCAGAGCGAACTCTCCACCGCCCAGCTCAAGGCCGAGTTTGTCACCATGGAGCTGGCCCACGGCCGGGATCGCAACCACCCTCTGTGCAAGTTGGCGGACAGGCCGCTCGACATCGACATCCTGGCCTGGGACGAGCGGGATGACTTCGCCGCCGTCGGGGTGGATGCCTACCTCGGCGAGCTGCTGGCCGAGATGTATCTGGGCGGGCGCATCGAGGCCGGCAAGGTGGTGCTGAGCCTGCCTGGCAGCAAGGTATTTGCACGCCAGCACTTCGGCCACTCCCCCGTCGATCTCCTGCTGCCCGAGGAGCACAGGGGCCTCGGCGGCACGCCGCCGGACAGGGCGTCCCATCACGCGACCATCCGCCACCACTAGCCCCCGCGCAAAACCGCGAGGCGCCCAGGGGCGCCTCGCGTCATCATGCCTCCTAGATGACGGCCAGGGCCCTCCCCCCGTCCACCCGTATGCTGGCCCCGGTCATATAGTCGTTCTGCATCAGCAACTGCACCGCCTGCCAGATGGGCGCTAGCCCCCCTTCCCGCGCCAGCGGCGTCTTTGCCAGCACCTGCTGGCGCCACTCGTCGCCGTGTTCGTCGAGAAACAGGATGGGCCCGGGCTCTATGGTGTTGACCCGCACGGCGGGCGCCAGCTCCCGGGCAAAGCTCATGGCCAGCGAGTGGGCCCCCGCCTTGGTGGCCACATAGCTGGCAAACTGGGGCGCCGGGGCGTGGATATAGATATCGGTGATATGGATGATGCTGGCGTTGGCATTGCGCGCCAGCACGGGGGCCAGGGACCGGTTGAGCTGGAAGGGTGCCGCCATGTGCACCCGGTAGAACTGATCGAACTGGGCCAGCTGGGCCGCCTGCTCATCGGCTTCTGGCTCGAAGGCCGAGGCGTTGTGGATGATCAGCGCCAGATCCTCATGGACACCCAGCGCCCTGACCAAGCGGGCGACCTCCTCCTCCACGGCGAAGTCCGCCTGCACCAGCTCCACCCCCAACGCCCGCAGGCGGGCCAACTCGGGCCGCTCGCTGCGATAGCTGCCCGTGACCTGCCAACCCGCCGCCACCAGCTGCTCGCACAGATAGAATCCCAGTCGGCGGCCACAGCCCGTTACCAATGCACGCATACCCTCTCCTTGTGGTTGTCGCCCTGCCCGACCCATACCGGATCCCGCGAAGGGCCTCTGCTTCGTGAATGGCCTATCAATGTCCGAGACCAAACCCATTGGCCCCACGCCGGGCCGACCGGGCATAGTGACACCATCGACCCTGTTGGAGCCACCATCATGCTACAAGTTCGCGATCATATGCAGCCATTGACCCACTCACTCAGCCCCGAGCTCGGCCTGGCCGAGGCCATGGACAGGCTGCACCTGGCCGATCTCGGCGGCCTGCCGGTGCTGGACGACCAGAGACGGCTCATCGGATTCCTCTCCGAGCAGGATTGCATTCCCGCCCTGCTCACCGGCAGCTATCACTGCGACAGCCGCACCCGGGTCGAGGATCTGATGAGCCGGACACCGCTGTTCGTCGGCCCGGACGACAGCATCCTGGATCTCGCCCGCCAGATGACCGGGGCCAAGCCCAGGCTCTATCCGGTGATGGAGGGGGACAGGGTGATCGGCCTCATCAGCCGGCGCCGGGTGATGCAGGCCCTCAACACCCAGTTGAAGCAATGTCAGGCGACCTGAGGCGACGCTGCCCCCAGGCACGTTCCACGCAGGGGGCGGGCTCCTGCAAACTTCCCCTGCACAACAACGAGCGGCTGGTCCCCCCCTCCCGACTCTGCCACAGGGCGGCCTGCCGATGCAGTGCCACGCCCCTTCCCCGGTGCCATTCTTTTGTCCCCTCCCCATTTCAGGGTTTGCCATCCGGGGTCGTCTCTAGTTAGATATCTGACGGCCACCGCATCCGGCATGCGTGACCTCGTCCCGCGTGCTCAGGAGATGTAACGTGCGAAGCTTGCTCGTGTTCTGCTTGCTGCTGCCCTGCTGGCTGTCGGCCAGGGAGCTGATCATTGGCGGCATCCTTGAGCCGCCCCTGAAGTGGCTGGATGAAGGCGGCCACCCCAGGGGGCTGGACGTGGATCTGGTCAGCGCCATCTTCGGCACCCTCCGGGTCCCCATCAAGATAGAGCTGATCGATTCCGGGGCCAGGCTCACCCGCAATGCCGAGGGCGGCCTCTATGATCTGCTGCTGACCCACTCCTACAAGCCGGAGCGGGAGGCCTACCTGCTCTACCCCAAGCAGGCCCACATCCTCCACAGCTGGCACTTCTTCATACGCAAGGAGTCCGTGGGGCAGATCCACTACGACCATCTGGCGGATCTCAAGCCCTGGCGCATCGGTGTCACCCGTGACTTCTCCTACACCCCCGAGCTCGCGGCAGCCATGGCCGACCCTGCCTACCGCTTCCAGGAGATCCCCATCAACCAGCTGCAACTGCGCAAGCTGATCGCCGGGCGCATCGATGTGGTCCCCATGTCCCTGGTCACCGCCTTCGCCCAGATAAGGGAAGAGGGGCTGGAGGGCAGGCTCGACTACCTACCAAAGCCCCTCAAGACCAGCCCCTACTTCAATGTCTGGACCCGCACCCGGGCCGATGCCGACACCCCGGCCCTGATGGCGGCCTATGACACCGAACTGCTGCACATGAAGCAGGATGGGCGCCTCAAGGCCCTCTACGACAAGTACGGCATTCCCTATCTCGAGCCCTGAGGCCGGCCAACAGCCCTAATCCGGGGCTCGCACGGGAGAGGGATCTCCCACCTCGCTCAGGGTTTCACATCTCTCAAGATGGGGTTTTGCAGGGAGATCAGGGTTTCGGTGGACTGGATCTCGTCTATGGTCTGGATCTTGTGGATCAGCACCGTCTGCAGCTCGTCGATGGAGCGGGTCATCACCTTCATGAAGATGCTGTAGTGACCCGTGGTGTAGTAGGCCTCCACCACCTCGTCCAGCGCCTGCAGCTTGGCCAGGGCCGAGGGATAATCCTTGGCGCTCTTCAGATTGATGCCGATAAAGCAGCAGACGTCGTAACCCAGCTTCTTGGGGTTCACCTGCACCCTGGTCCCCTCGATGATCCCCGCCTGCTTCATCTTCTCCACCCGCACGTGGATGGTCCCCGGGCTGACCGCCAGCTGCTTGGCCAGCTCCGCATAGGGGATACGCGCATTCTCCATCAGGGCGGTGAGGATGGCCTGATCGAGATTATCGATCCGATAATTTTCTGACACTTTTTCGCACTCCCGTTAACGATACCTCATTAATTACACGCATATTTTGATGAAAAAAATAGATAAAGCCTATTTCTATTATCGAATATTGAATTGCTTGCACCATCTGTTGAAGAATCACCGCATTCAACGGGTTCAAGACAGGTCATTCAGCATGAAACAGCACTACATTCGCAGCCAACAACAGATCAGCTTCGTCAAAGAGATGTTCTCCCGCCAACTCGCCCTGCAACTGGGCCTGATGGAGGTACAAGCCCCCATCCTGAGCCGGGTCGGTGATGGCACTCAGGACAACCTGTCCGGCCACGAGAATGCGGTGCAGGTCAAGGTGAAGACCCTGCCGCAGCACAGCTACGAAGTGGTGCATTCGCTGGCCAAGTGGAAGCGCCAGACCCTGGGTCGCTTCGGTTTCGGCCCGGGCGAAGGCATCTACACCCACATGAAGGCGCTGCGTCCGGACGAGGATCGCCTCACCCCCATCCACTCCGTCTACGTGGACCAGTGGGACTGGGAGAAGGTGATGCCGAGCGAGCGCCGGGATCTCGCCTACCTGCAGGAAACCGTGCGCGGCATCTGGTCCGCCATCAAGGCCACAGAGCGCGCGGTCTGCGCCGAGCACGCGCTGACTCCCTTCCTGCCGGCCGAGATCCAGTTCCTCCACAGCGAAGAGTTGCTGACCCGCTACCCGGATCTCGACGCCAAGGGGCGCGAGCGCGCCATCGCCAAAGAGCTGGGCGCCGTCTTCCTCATCGGTATCGGCGGTGCCCTGTCCCACGGTGAGCGCCACGACGTGCGCGCCCCGGACTACGACGACTGGAGCAGCGAGAGCGAGCTGGGGCTGGCCGGCCTGAACGGCGACATCCTGGTGTGGAACCCGGTGCTGGAAGACAGCTTCGAGATCTCCTCCATGGGGATCCGGGTTGACGCCGAGGCGCTGCGCCGCCAGCTCGCCATTACGGGGGACGAGGATCGCCTGCAGTACGACTGGCATCAGGATCTGCTGGCAGCGCGCATGCCCCAGACCATAGGCGGCGGCATCGGCCAATCCCGTCTGGCCATGCTGCTGCTGCAAAAAGAGCATATCGGTCAGGTGCAGGTGGGCGTCTGGCCGGCCGAGATGAAGGAGCGCATCCCCGGCATGCTGTAACGAACGGATGGCGCCCGGCGGCATGCCCGCCGGACGCCAGCAAGTGTGGCAGTGCGGACTGAGCGAGCGCAGTCCGGACAGGCTGTAAGCAGGAGGCCATCTTCGACGGCCCTCTGCGAAAACGGGGCTTGCCCCTGCGACCCGCTCGACCCACGCCAGGTCGCATTGAATACATTCCTCCCGGCAATCTTCGGATTGCCGTTTTTTATGTCGGAAAACTGTACTCGAAACCGGCCCCGATCGGGTGCTGACGCGGCAGTCTCGCCTTTCTGCTGCCGGTACAGTGACAGGCAAACAGCTTCTCCACCGCTTCCTCTTCCAAATAGGCGCCGAGCGCCGCCGCCCGCTGCGGACCGGAAAACTTCAGATGCAGGCCGCCGATGACGGCGTGGCTCCGCTCCTCGCCACACACCTCCCTGGCCCGCGCTATGATGTTCTCGACCCCGGCGTGACCGCAGCCGATAAAGACGATCAGCCCCTGCTCGCTCTTGTAGGCCAGTGCCGAGTCGTCGCTGATAAGGTCTTTCTCCACCCGTCCGCCCCGCACTATGTAGCCGAGCAGCGAGGGGGCGGCCCTGTCGCGCCGCACAATGCTGCCGAGGAACACCAGACGATCAGAGATCCACACCGGATCGGCCGAGCAGTGGGGGAGCAAACCTTTGGCCGCCAGCGACTCCTGAGCCAGCACCCCCGACAGGCGATAGAGGTTGCATCGCCAGAAGGGGATTGGCAGGAAGTAGCCCCGCTCATTGAACACATCCGGACAGGCGATCAGCGGGATGGGCGTGGCATAGCGGGGCAGCGAGCCGACCCCGCCCACATGGTCGTAATGACCGTGGGAGAGCACCACGTGGGTGAGGGAGGCGAGATCGATCCCCATCACGGTGGCGTTGTGACGCAAAGCCCGGCCACGGCCGCTGTCGAACAGCACCCTGAGGCCGTCGCACTCCAGCAGCAGCGCCAATCCCCGCTCGGGCAGACAGCCTGGCCGATAAACATCGTCATCCACCAGCACGGAAAAGGTGAGCATCAGATTTTCCCTCAAAACAAAACGCAGGCACTGAGCCTGCGTTTTTTATCGACCAACCGGTTACTGGGTCATGGTGAGACCGTTGCTGTCCGCCCCGAGCAGCAGCCGCTTGCCGGGGATGACCCGACCCGAGAGCAGAGCCTGGGCCAGCGGGTTCTCCACCTTGTGCTGAATGGCCCGCTTGAGGGGCCGCGCCCCGTAGACGGGGTCGAAGCCCGCGTGCACCAGCTTGGTCAGCAGCTCCTCGCTCACCTCCACCTCGAAGCCCTGGGACTCCAGACGGCTCATCAGGCTCTTGAGCTGGATGCGGGCGATGGACTTGATGTGCTCCTCGCCGAGCGGGTGGAACACCACGGTCTCGTCGATCCGGTTGATGAACTCCGGGCGGAAGCTGCGGGTCAGCACCTCCATCAGCATGGCCTTCATCTCGTCGTAATCCTTCTCGGAGTGGTGCTCCTGGATGAGATCCGAACCGAGGTTGGAGGTCATGATGACCACGGTGTTGCGGAAGTCCACGGTGCGGCCCTGACCATCGGTCAGTCGGCCGTCGTCCAGCACCTGCAACAGGATGTTGAACACGTCCGGGTGCGCCTTCTCCACCTCGTCCAGCAGGATCACCGAGTAGGGGCGACGGCGCACCGCCTCGGTGAGATAGCCCCCCTCCTCGTAACCCACGTATCCCGGAGGCGCCCCCACCAGACGGGCCACGCTGTGTTTCTCCATGAATTCGGACATGTCGATGCGCACCATGGCGTCCTGGGTATCGAACAGGAACTCCGCCAGCGCCTTGCACAGCTCGGTCTTGCCCACCCCGGTGGGGCCCAGGAACAGGAAGGAGCCGATGGGGCGGTTCGGGTCGGACAGCCCGGCACGGGAGCGACGAATGGCGTTGGAGACGGCGTCCACCGCCTCCTCCTGGCCGATCACCCGGCTGTGCAGCTGATCTTCCATCCGCAGCAGCTTCTCCCGCTCCCCCTCCAGCATCCGCGCCACCGGAATGCCGGTCCAGCGCGCCAGGACGTCTGCAATCTCCACGTCGGTGACCCGGTTGCGCAGCAGGCTGGTCTCCTGCATCTCCGCCTGGGTGGCGAGGTCGAGCTGTTTCTCAAGCTCGGGGATGCGGCCATACTGCAGCTCGGACATGCGGCCCAGGTCGCCTGCGCGACGCGCCACCTCGAGATCCTGACGGGCCTGCTCCAGCGCCGCCTTGATGTGCTGGGTACCGGCGAGGGCGGCCTTCTCGGCCTTCCACACCTCTTCCAGCTCGTTGTATTCCCGCTCTTTTTCACTCAGCTCCTGATTGAGCAGATCGAGGCGCTTGCGGCTGGCGTCGTCGTCCTCCTTCATCAGCGCCTGCTGCTCCAGTTTCAACTGGATGATGCGCCGCTCGAGGCGGTCCAGGGATTCCGGCTTGGAGTCGATCTGCAGCCGGATGCTGGCCGCCGCCTCGTCGATGAGGTCGATGGCCTTGTCGGGCAGCTGGCGATCCGCGATGTAGCGGTGGGACAGCTGGGCCGCCGCGACGATGGCGGGGTCGGTGATCTGCACGTGGTGGTGCAGCTCGTAGCGCTCCTTCAGGCCGCGCAGGATAGCGATGGTGTCCTCTACCGAGGGCTCCTCCACCAGCACCTTCTGGAAGCGGCGCTCCAGGGCGGCATCCTTCTCCACATACTGGCGATACTCATCGAGGGTGGTGGCGCCGACGCAGTGCAGCTCGCCACGGGCCAGGGCGGGTTTGAGCATGTTGCCCGCGTCCATGGCCCCCTCGCCCTTGCCGGCGCCGACCATGGTGTGCAGCTCGTCCACGAACAGGATGACGTTGCCCTCCTCCTTGGCCAGATCGCTGAGCACCGCCTTGAGCCGCTCCTCGAACTCGCCGCGATACTTGGCTCCGGCCACCAGGGCCCCCATGTCGAGGGAGAGCACCCGCTTGTTCTTGAGCCCTTCCGGCACCTCGCCGTTGATGATGCGCTGGGCCAGCCCCTCGACGATGGCGGTCTTGCCGACACCGGGGGCGCCGATCAGCACGGGGTTGTTCTTGGTGCGGCGCTGCAGCACCTGGATGGTGCGGCGGATCTCGTCATCCCGGCCGATCACCGGGTCGAGCTTGCCGAGTTCGGCCCGCTCGGTGAGATCTATGGTGTACTTCTCCAGCGCCTGGCGGTTCTCCTCGGCGTTGGCATCCTCCACCTTCTTGCCGCCGCGCACCTTGTCGATGGCCGCGTCGAGTTTTTCCTTGGTCAGCCCCTGGGCGCGCAGCAGCTCGCCGAGGGTCCCCTTCTCGTCCAGGGCCGCCAGCACGAACAGCTCGGACGAGATGAACTGATCCTTGCGCTGCTGGGCCAGCTTGTCGCAGACGTTGAGCAGCCGGCCGAGGCCGTTGGAGAGCTGAACGTCCCCCTCCACGCCGCTGACGCGGGGCAGGCGATCGAGCTCCTCACCGAGGCGCGAGCGCAGGGCATTGATGTCGAGCCCGGTCAGGGCGAGCAACGGACGAATGGAGCCGCCGTCCTGATTGAGCAGGGCGCTCATCAGGTGGACGGGTTCGATGAATTGGTGGTCACGACCCAGTGCAAGAGACTGGGCATCGGAAATGGCAATCTGGAATTTGCTGGTCAGGCGATCGAGGCGCATTGCACTCCCCCTTCAAGACAGACGCCGCTTGCGCGGCAAACAACATAACTTTCTGAGATGAAAGATGAGGCCCGTACGGGCTATTTCAAGGGGCAGGCCTGGTTATTTTTTCTGCAAGGCGGGAAGGAGGCAGCATCCCCCGCCCGGCAAGATGCAGGGCGGGGGAAGAGGTTAGGGAGCCAGCCAGACGATGGAGGCCATGCGACCGGTCTGGCCATCGCGGCGGTAGGAGTAGAAACGCTCGGAATCGCTGAAGGTACAGTGCTCGCCGCCATAAACGGCGGTGACGCCGGCACGGGCCAGCCGCAGCCGGGCCAGCTGATAGATATCCGCCAGCCATTTCCCTTCGCTGGACGAAGGGACGAACGCAGCCGCCGCTTCCGCCTGCTCCGCCATAAAGACGTCGCGCACCTCGCCGCCCACCTCAAAGGCCGTGGGGCCTATGGCCGGGCCCAGCCAGGCGAGGATCCCCCCCGGCTCGCAGCCCATGGCCGCGATGCTCTCCTCCAGCACGCCCCCCTGCAGCCCGCGCCAGCCGGCATGGGCGGCCGCCACTACGGTACCGGCCCGATCGCAGAACAGCACCGGCAGGCAGTCGGCGGTCATCACTATGCAGCCCAGCCCGGCCTCGCGGGCACAGGCCGCATCGGCCTCCGGCGCCCCCCCATACTCGCGACTCACGGGATGCACGGCGGTGCCATGCACCTGGTTGAGCCAGTTGAGAGGGCCGGGGATCCCTGCGGCCTCTTGCAGCAAGGTGCGGTTGGCCTCGACCCTGGCCGGCTCGTCTCCCACGTGAGCCCCCAGGTTCAGGCCGGCAAAGACCCCCTCGCTCAGGCCCCCGTTTCGGGTGGTCGACAGGGCCCTGACGTTGCCCGGCGCGGGCCAGTCGGGTTCGATCCAGTTCATCTGTGGCTCCTTTCGGTCATATAAAGCGGGGCCCCTTGGCTGCAACCAGTCAAGGGGCCCCGTGTCAGATCATGCTGGGCAGGTTGCGGCAGGAATCGTCGCAGAACTGCCGCTGTCTCAGTTCCAGACCAGATCGTCCGGGTTGGCCAGGGTATCCGCCCGCAGCACCTCCATCAGATCCACCATGTCCTGCGGCGTGGGGGAGTGCCACTCCATCACCTCACCCGTGATGGGGTGGGCCAGCTTCAGCATGGTGGCGTGCAGTGCCTGGCGATGGAAGTTGCGCAGGGCCTCGGTCAGCTCTGGGGTGGCGTTGCGCAGCAGACGCAGACGGCCGCCGTAGGCGGGATCCCCCACCAGGGGATGCTTGATGTGGGCCATGTGCACGCGGATCTGGTGGGTGCGACCGGTCTCCAGCCGCAGCCGCAGGCGGGTGTGACCACGGAATTTCTCGTGCACCCGGTAGTGGGTGACGGACTCGCGCCCATTGGGCACCACGGCCATGTGGGTACGCTGGGTCGGATGACGGCCGATGGGGGCATCGACGGTGCCGCCCGCAGTCATGTGACCGATGGCGATGGCCTCGTACTCACGGGTGATCTGGCGCGCCTGCAGCGCCTCCACCAGGTGGGTCTGGGCCGGAATGGTCTTGGCCACCACCATCAGGCCGGTGGTGTCCTTGTCCAGACGGTGCACTATGCCGGCACGAGGCACCTCGGCGATGCCGGGGTAGCGGTGCAGCAGGGCGTTGAGCACTGTGCCGTCCGGCGTGCCGGCGCCCGGGTGGACCACCAGGCCGGCCGGCTTGTCGATCACCAGGATGTGTTCGTCTTCATAGACGATGTTGAGCTCGATGTTCTGGGCATCCCAGCGGGTGTCGTCTGCCAGTTCCACATTCACATGCACCTGCTGCCCGGCCACCACTTTCTCGCGCGGGGTATTGGCAACCTGACCGTCCAGGGTCACTCTGTCCTGTAAAATCCACTCCTTGATGCGGGTGCGGGAGTAGTCGGGAAACAATTCGGCCAGGGCCTGGTCGAGTCGCTGCCCGAATTGGTGATCCTGAAATTCGCCTGTCAGTTCAATATGCTGGCTCATGTATGGTCTCTTGAGCGGGGGTATCAATTCAAAATAATCCGGGTATTCTAGCTTTTCTTTTAGCCAAGCATAACGGATACTTTGCCAATTTCGTGGAAATGGACCGGATGTTGTTGATGGGAAAGAAGTCTCACCTGCTGATGTCGCTCGCCTTGGTTGCCACCCTGATCACTGGCTGTTCCAGCACCAAACCCAAGGTTCCCGACGAACCGCCGGAAGTCCTGTACCATAAAGCCCGGCTCAAGCTGGATGCAGGCAACTACCTGAATGCCATCGAGTTGCTGGAGGCGCTGGATTCCCGCTACCCGTTCGGTGCCTATTCCAACCAGGTACAGCTCGACCTCATCTACGCCTACTACAAGCAGGACGACACCGCCCAGGCGGTCGCCAACATCGACCGTTTCATCCGCCTCAATCCGGCGCACAAGAACATCGATTACGTCTTCTACATGCGCGGTCTGACCAACATGGCGGCAGACTACAACTTCTTCCAGGACTTCCTGGGCATCGATCGGGATGACAAGGACCCCTCCTACGCCCGTCAGGCCTTCCAGGACTTCAAGACCCTGCTGCAGAACTACCCCAACAGCCAGTATGCAGCCGACGCCCGCGCCCGCATGATCGGCCTGAAGAACCGCCTCGCCCGTTACGACCTAGGGGTGGCCGAGTACTACGTCAAGCGTGACGCCCTGATCGCCGCCGCCAACCGCGCCAAGCTGGTCGTCGAGACCTACCCCGACACGGCGGAAACCGAGAAGGCGCTGGAGATCATGGTCAACGCCTACGACACCCTCAAGATGCCGACCCTGGCCCGCCACGCCCGCGAAGTGCTGGCCAAGAACTACCCGGACAATCGCCTCGGCCGCGGCTGAGCGTTCAACGGACAATGAAAAACCGGAGCCAGTGGCTCCGGTTTTTTTATGGGTCTATGCCGGCTTGCGGCTCGTCAGCTGGCCTTACCCTGCTGCTTGGCCCGCATGATGTTGATGATCTCGATGTCGGTGTCCAGCATCCCCTGCTTGGAGAGGCGCCCCAGGTTGGCGATGGTCTGATCCACGTCGTCGGAGACGATCCCCTCGCTCTGGGGCACCCGCAGGTTGTTGATGGCCATCAGCGAGGATTTCACCGCCGCCGAGGTGGAGGTGGAGACCTTCATGGAGCAGGCGCTGCCGGCGCCGTCGCAGATGATGCCGGAGACGTCACCAATCATGTTGTTGATGCAGTGGCTGATCTGCTCGAACTGGCCGCCGAGCAGCCAGGTGATGGCGGCCCCCGATCCCATGGCGGCGGTGCTGGCGGCGCACAGGGCGGAGAGCTTGTTCTGGTACATCTTGATGTAGATGGCCACCAGGTGGCTCATCACCAGGGCGCGGGCCAGCTGCTCGTCATCGGCCTTGAGGAAACGGGCGGCCGCCACCACCGGCATGGTGGCGGCGATGCCCTGGTTGCCGGAACCCGAGTTCGACATGGCGGGCAGCATGGCGCCGTCCATCCGCGCATCGGAGGCCGCAGACGACAGGCGCATGGCCAGCGTCATCAGATCGTCGGACAGCAGCTTGCGCTCCACCTGTTCCGTCAGGATCTTGCCGATGCGCAGGCCATAGCCCTGCAGCCCCTCGTCCGCCAGCGCCTGGTTCATGCTGGCCGCCTCGCGGATGAAGTCTATCTCGGCCAGGGGCGCCTGCAGGGCGAAGTCGACGATCTCCCGCAGGGTCATGGCGGGCTTGTCGAACCTGGGGGCTGGATCTGCACGCCCGGGGCGCTGTCCTGCGCCAGCAGCACCTCGCCATCCTTCTCCATCAGCACGATGCGGGTGTGGTCGGTGCAGATCACCACCCGGGCGCTGTGGCCGTCCACCTCTGCCAGCACCTCGGCGTAGAGCACGTCAGGCACGTCCTTCACATCCACCTGGATGATGGGCAGCAGCCCCTTGGCGGCCTCCACCTGGGCCGGCGTCAGGGCCTTGAGTACCTCCAGCCCGGCGTCCGGGTTGCCCCCCGTGAGGCCGACGGCCGCCGCCACCGGCAGGCCTATCATGCCGGTGCCCGGCACCCCCACCCCCATGCCGTTCTTGAACAGGTTGCCGCTGACCCAGACGCTCACCCGGGTCGGCACCTGCCCCAGCAGCCTGCGGCAGTTGGCCGCCGCCAGGGCCACCGACATGGGTTCGGTGCAGCCCAGGGCCGGCACCACTTCACGCTTGAGCAGGGTAATAAAGTCGGTCCATTGTGCTTTCATCTGTGGTTTCTCTGGTTCACTGTACCGCGGTCATCCCATGACGGTGTCGGGTCACGCCTCGGGGTGGCCCGCCGGGCCACCCTGTTCATGCAACTTAATTTGATTCTAACGGGGCGGATATCAAATAAAATTGAGCCCGCTCCCCTTTTGCCGCCATTATGCCTTCCCGCAGGGGCAAGGTCACCGGATTGCTGCGCTGCCGCCGGCACGCGCGCCCCGCCATCCCGGCGAATCTCTTTGCCATCAATGCCTTGGCCCCGGTAAAAAAACAGGCAATAAAAAAGGAGGCCGAAGCCTCCTCTTGTCTCATCCCATCGACCCTTAGAGCGCCTTCAGGATGGCCTCGACGCTGGCCTTGGCATCGCCAAACAGCATCTGGGTGTTCTCCTTGAAGAACAGCGGGTTCTGGACCCCGGCGTAGCCGGTGTTCATGGAGCGCTTGAAGCCGATGACGTTCTGCGCCTTCCACACTTCCAGCACCGGCATGCCGGCGATGGGGCTGCCCGGATCTTCCATGGCGGCCGGGTTGACGGTGTCGTTGGCACCGATCACCAGCACCACGTCGGTGTCGGCGAAGTCATCGTTGATCTCGTCCATTTCCAGCACGATGTCATAGGGGACTTTCGCTTCCGCCAGCAGCACGTTCATGTGACCAGGCAGACGACCGGCCACCGGGTGGATGCCGAAGCGCACCTTGACGCCACGATCACGCAGCTTCTGGGTGATCTCGGCCACCGGGTACTGGGCCTGCGCCACCGCCATGCCGTAGCCTGGGGTGATGATGACGGAGCTGGCGTTCTTCAGCATGTCGGCCACGTCTTCGGCGTTGGTCTCGCGGTATTCGCCCAGCTCCTGCTCGGCGGTGGAGGCCACGCCGTCGGAGCCAAAGCCTCCTGCGATCACGGAGATGAAGGAGCGGTTCATCGCCTTGCACATGATGTAGGAAAGGATGGCACCGGAGGAACCCACCAGGGCACCGGTGACGATCAGCAGGTCATTGGAGAGCATGAAGCCCGCCGCCGCCGCCGCCCAACCGGAGTAGGAGTTCAGCATGGAGACCACCACCGGCATGTCCGCACCACCGATGGAGGCGACCAGGTGCCAGCCGAAGGCGAAGGCGATCAGGGTCATCACCAGCAGGGCGAAGGTGGAGCCACCGGCGTTGACGAAGTGGATCATCAGCGCGATGGAGACCACCACGGCCAGCAGGTTCAGCTTGTGGCGGTGCGGCAGCATCAGCGGCTTGGAAGAGATGAGGCCACGCAGCTTGCCGAACGCCACCACGGAACCGGTGAAGGTCACGGCACCGATGAAGACGCCCAGGAACACTTCCACCAGGTGGATGTTCAGCATGGCGCCGGAGAGGTGCTCGACCTGGGCGACGCTTGCCGCCTGCTCGAACGCCGCCCGGGCGGCTGCCAGGGTCGCATCCAGGTTGGAGCCGACGGAGACCACCACTTCAGCGGGGGCGGAGGGGTGCAGATCGATGAAGCTGTTGAAGCCCACCAGCACCGCTGCCATGCCCACGAAGCTGTGCAGCACGGCCACCAGCTCGGGCATCTCGGTCATCTCGACCTTGAGGGCCAGACGCACGCCGATGGCGCCACCGATGGCCATGGCCAGGATGATCCAGTGGACGCCACTGGTTTCCGGGTTGAAGACGGTGGCGAGCAGGGCGATGGCCATCCCCGCGATACCGAACAGGTTGCCATGCTTGGCCGTTTCTTGCTTCGACAGTCCCGCGAGACTGAGGATGAAGAGCACGGCGGCAACGATATAGGATGCTGTTACCAGTCCTTGAGACACGTTAAACCCCCTTAATCCTTACGGAACATCTTCAGCATGCGCTGAGTGACGGTGAAGCCACCGAAGATGTTGATACTGGCAATCAGCACGGCGACAAAGGCCAGCACGGTGACCAGGGTCGACCCTTGTCCAATCTGCAACAGCGCACCGACCACTATGATGCCGGAGATGGCATTGGTGACCGACATCAGCGGCGTGTGCAGGGCGTGAGAGACGTTCCACACCACGTAGTAACCGACCACGCAGGCCAGGATGAAGACGGTGAAGTGGGAGAGGAAGGCGGCAGGCGCCACGGCGGCCACCCAACCGAAGGCGGCGATGCCGAGGGCACCGAACACGAACTTCTTGTTGGAGGGCTTGCTCTCTTCTTTCTTGGCGGCCGGTTTGGCGGCAGCGGGCTTCTGCGGGGCGGCAGAGACGGAGATGGCGGGGGGCGGGAAGGTCACTTCACCGGCCTGGATCACCGTCATGTTGCGCTGCACCACGTCTTCGAAGTCGATGGCGACGTTGCCGTCCTTCTCCTTGCACATCAGCTTCATCAGGTTCACCAGGTTGGTGCCGTAGAGCTGGGAGGATTGGGCAGGCAGGCGGCCCGGCAGATCGGTGTAACCGATCACCTTGACGCCGTTGTCGGTGACATGCAGTTCACCCGGTACCGTGTATTCGCAGTTGCCGCCGGCCTGGGCCGCCATGTCCACGATGACGGAGCCCGGCTTCATGCTGTCCACCATTTCCTTGGTGATCAGCTTGGGTGCCGGCTTGCCCGGGATCAGGGCGGTAGTGATGATGATGTCCACTTCCTTGGCCTGCTGGGCGAACAGCTCCATCTCGGCCTTGATGAACTCTTCGCTCATCACCTTGGCGTAACCGTCGCTGGAAGCGCCATCTTCGCCGCCGAAGTCCAGCTTGAGGAATTCCCCACCCATGGACTCGATCTGCTCGGCCACTTCCAGACGGGTATCGAAGGCACGCACGATGGCACCGAGGGAACCGGCGGTCCCGATGGCGGCCAGACCGGCCACACCGGCACCGATGACCAGCACCTTGGCGGGCGGAACTTTACCGGCGGCGGTGATCTGGCCGGTGAAGAAGCGACCGAACTGGTGCGCGGCTTCCACGACGGCGCGATAGCCACCGATGTTGGCCATGGAAGAGAGGGCGTCGAGGGACTGGGCACGGGAGATCCGCGGCACCATGTCCATCGCCATCACATTGATGTTGCGCTCGGAAAGCTTCTTGACCAGCTCGGGGTTCTGGGCGGGCCAGATGAAGCTCACCAGGGTGGCACCATCCTTAATTTGTGCGATTTCGGCCTCGGTCGGCGCGTTGACCTTGAAGACAAGGTCGGCTTGCCAGACGTTCGGTACCACGCTGGCACCGGCAGCCTCGAAGGCGGCATCATCGAAGCTGGCTCGCAGGCCGGCACCGGCCTCGATGGCAACCTCGAAGCCGAGCTTTTTCAGCTGCTCGACAGTGGCCGGGGTCGCTGCGACCCGGGTCTCACCGGCGAGACTCTCTCTCGGTATTCCAATCTGCATGACTATTCCCTGATGGTTAATAAACAATCATCGCCAAGTCTCTCATGTCTGAGGGGACAAGGCATGATCAAAGTGCAGGTCACGGGCCCTTTGTTATGAAAATCAGCAGGCTTCACCTCGACCTCCTGTCACGGTCAGGCCCCCGCTTTTCAGGCGCGAGGGTGATTAGTATCAAATTTTGGAGTTTTATTACAACCACGGCCCCGGGCGGGCGGGTACAGAATTCAGCCCATCCCGGACCATGATTAAAAAAAACAAACCAAATTAGGGGCTTATACCAGCAAAAAGCGCTAAAAAAAGTGATCCAACCAGTCAAAAAAAATGTTTAACCCGGCCTCTACCTTAGCGTTTTTTGTTCTTACGAAATCTGCCGTTGGCTCATCTGATGAGATGAAAAGGGAAAAAGTAACCATTTTGCAACGATCAGGGGGCCGCGTCCCCGCCTGCTGGCGGGTTCGGGCCCCCTGATGCAACCGGGCCTGCGGCCCGTTTCAGGCACGCTCTGCTTACCAGGCGGCCTCATAAATATGCCGGCTCTGGGCCAGGTCGATGTCGCCGTGCTCACCCAGGGCGGTCATGCCGTGCTCTTCGAGCTTGGCCAGCAGGGCGTCGATCCGGGCGTCGGCCACGTAATCCCGCAGCCGGGTCTTGATCCCCATCCGCTCGAAGAAGTCGCGGGTGGCGGCGATGGCACCGTCGATACGCGCCTCGTCACTGCCGCTGCGCAGATCCCAGACCCGCTCGGCGTATTGCAGCAGCTTGGCGCGCTTCTGCTCGCGCTTGGCATTGAGCAGGGCGGGCAGCACCACCGCCAGGGTCTGGGCGTGATCCAGACCGTGCAGGGCGGTGATCTCGTGGCCCAGCATGTGGGTGGCCCAGTCCTGGGGCACGCCAGCTCCGATCAGGCCGTTCAGTGCCAGGGTGGCGCTCCACATGATGTTGGCGCGCACGTCGTAGTTTTCCGGCTCCACCAGCGCCTTGGGCCCCTCTTCCGCCAGGGTCAGCAGCAGCCCTTCTGCGAAGCGATCCTGCACCTTGGCATCCACCGGGTAGGTGAGGTACTGCTCCAGGGTGTGGATGAAGGCATCCACCACCCCGTTGGCCACCTGACGGGCGGGCAGGGTGTAGGTGAGCACGGGGTCGAGCACGGCGAAGCGCGGCATCACGAAGGGCGAGAAGAAGTGCTGCTTGTCCCCAGTGCTCTTGCGAGTGATGACGGCGCCCATGTTCATCTCGGAACCGGTGGCCGGCAGGGTCAGCACGCTGCCCAGGGGAATGGCGGAGGCCACCTCGCCACCCACGGTCTCGAGGATGTGCCAGGGATCCCTGGCCGGATCGTAGTGAGCGGCCGCGGCGATGAACTTGGAGCCGTCCAGCACGGAGCCGCCACCGACCGCGAGCAGGAAGTCGACCTTCTCGGCGCGGGCCAGTTCGACGGCACCCATCAGGGTCTCGTAGGTGGGGTTGGGCTCGATGCCGCCAAACTCAAACAGGGTCAGGCCGGCCAGCTCGCTGCGGATCTGGTCCAGCAGGCCGCTGCGCACCACGCTGCCACCGCCGTAGGTGACGAGGATGCGGGCGTCGCTGGGGATCTGGCCGCGCAGCTGGGCCACCTGGCCCTTGCCGAACAGCACCTTGGTGGGGGTGTGCAGGATGAAGTTGTTCATGGGATCTCCCGGGGTGGTCGTAGTCGGTAAGGTATGGGTTGCATTTTTCTCTTATAACCCCCTACCATCAAGGGAGCTTTCTGCCGATTTCTTGCCTATTTCTACTGAGTCTGGATAAATGAATACAAATCAGCCCATCGCGGCGACCCACCAGTCCGCCCTCGCCTCCCGGCTCGCCGCCCTGGCGCCGCACCCGGGGATCACCGCCGCCCCCGTGCCCGGCGTGCACCTCATCTACACCACGGAGCATCACGACCGCATCCCGGTGCTCTACCGCCCGCGCATGATCATCATCCTGCAGGGGCACAAGGTGGGCTACCTCTCGGACTTCACCTTCCGCTACGACCCCGAGCACTACCTGATGATGACCCTGCCGCTGCCCTGCGAGTGCGAGTGCTTCGCCTCCCCCGAATCCCCCCTGGTTGGGCTCTCGGTGGAGATCGACGTGGCGGCGCTGCAGGCCCTGCTGCTGGAGATGGGGGACGCGGCCCCCGCCCCGGCGGAGCCGGGTCGCGGCGTGGTCTCCGTGCCCCTCTCCGAGACCATGCTCTGCGCGGTGGAGCGCCTCATCGACGTGATGGACAAGCCGCTCCACGCCCGGGTGCTGGGGCCCCAGATCGTGCGCGAGATCCTGTTCCACGCCCTGCACGAAGGGGGGGCCCCCGCCCTGCTGGCCATGGCCAGCCGTCACAGTCAGGTGAGCCAGATAGCCCGAGTGCTGCGTATCATGGAGCAGCGCTTTACCGAGAACCTGACGGTGGAGGAGCTGGCCCGGGAGGCGAACATGAGCGTCTCGGCCTTCCACCACCACTTCAAGGCGGCCACCGCCACCTCGCCCCTGCAGTACATCAAGACCCTGCGCCTGCACCGGGCGCGGTTGATGATGCTGCACGACGGCCTCAAGGCCGGGGTGGCGGCGGACAAGGTAGGCTACGAGAGCGGCTCCCAGTTCAGCCGCGAATACAAACGCTTCTTTGGCAACACCCCGAGCGAACACGCGGCACGCTTCCGCTCGGGACAACTGCGTATCGTGGAGGGATGACATGCGCACACTGATCCTGCTCGTTCTGACCCTGCTGGCCACCGCCTGCACCGGCATTCCACCGGGACATCAGGTGGTCAAGCCCTTCCAGCTCGACCGTTACCTGGGCACCTGGTACGAGGTGGCCCGCCTCGATCACGGTTTCGAGCGCGGCCTGAACCGGGTCACCGCCAGCTACAGCCTGAGGGACGACGGCGGCGTCAGGGTGCTGAACCGGGGCCAGGACGAGGACGGCCAGTGGCGCGAGGCCGAGGGGTGCGCCTACTTCGTGGGCGAGCGCGACGAGGGACGCCTAAAGGTGAGCTTCTTCGGCCCCTTCTACGGCAGCTACAACGTGCTGGCGACCGACTACGAGCTCTCCCTGGTGAGTAGCTACAACCTCCAGTACCTCTGGATCCTCTCGCGAACCCCCAACCCGCCCGAGGAGAAGGTGCAGGCCCTGATCGCGCAAGCCAGGGCGCTCGGCTTTGCCACCGACCAGCTGATCCGGGTCAGTCAGACCCCCTGAGCCGGCAACACACAAGGGCAGCCCGCGGGCTGCCCTTTCTCGTGGCTGAATGACGGGAGGATCAGAGCCGGAAGCGTCCTATCTCCTGCTCCAGCCGCTCGGTCAGTGACTTGAGCTCGGCGGCCTGAGCCGCTTCCTCCCCGGCCTGCTCCGCCAGCGCCTGGGAGACGTGGCGGATGTTCTCGGTGTTGCGGCTGATCTCGCCGGTCACCGAGGTCTGCTCCTCGGCCGCCGCCGCTATCTGGGTCGCCATGTCGCTGATGGAGCCGATGGCCTCGTTGATCCGCGCCAGGCTCTGGTTGGCGGATTCCGCATCCTCCACGCTGGTGCCCGCGAGCCGACGGCTGGTCTCCATGCCGCCCACGGCGCGGCGGGTGGTCTGCTGCAGGGCCTCGATCATCTGCTGGATCTCGGCGGTGGAGTCGTGGGTGCGGCGCGACAGCACCCGCACCTCGTCCGCCACCACGGCGAAGCCCCGCCCCTGCTCCCCGGCCCGGGCCGCCTCGATGGCGGCGTTGAGCGCCAGCAAATTGGTCTGCTCGGCGATGCCGCTGATGGTGGCCAGGATGCCGCTGATCTGCTGGGCATGGCCATCCAGCTCGTGAATGGTCTGGCTCGCGTCGGACACCTCGTCCGCCAGCCCCGTGATGCTGCGCTGGCTCTGGCCGACCTGGGACTGGCCGGCGACGGCCAGGCTGACCGCCTCCCCGGCGGTGGTGGCGGCAAACTCGGCGTTGCCGGCGATCTCCTGGGTGGCGGAGGCCATCTCGGTCACCGCGGTCGCTACCATGACGATCTCGTCCTGCTGCTGGCGCACCCGCTGGCTGCGTGCCTCGGCCCCTGCCGCCTGGGTCCTGGACTGGGCCGCCAGCTCTATGGTGACGTCCCGCAACCGGCTGACGATGCCGTGCAGCCGGGTCACGAACAGGTTGAAGTTCTGGGCCAGCAGTCCCACCTCGTCCTTGCTGCTGGTGGCGATCTGCACCGTGAGATCCCCCTCGCCGTGGGCGATGGCGGCAAGCGCCTTCGACACCCGGCCGAGATCGGCGAACAGGTAGTTGAACATGGCGATGAGCAGGGCGCCGAACACCAGCAGCAGCACCAGGGTCAGCCCCACCAGTTGCCACAGCAGGGTGGCGAGCGGGGCTTCCAGCACGTCCTTGTACATCACCATGGCGAGCAGCCAGTCGGTGCCGGGCACCCCCTGCACCGAGAGCAGCACCTCGCGCCCGTTCAGGTTGGCGCCGTGCAGCTCGCCGTCCCGGCTCCACGCATCCAGCGCAGCCCCCGTGAGGCCGGGATCCAGCTCCGCCACCTGCTTGAGCGCCAGCTCCTTGTTCGGGTGGCCGACGATGAGGCCGGCACGATCGAGCAGCATGGCGTAGCCCTCCCCCTGTACCTTCATGGCCAGCACCTCGTCGATCAGGGCATCGAGGGAGAGATCCGCCCCGGCGACCCCGATCACCCGGCCCTGGTGGCTCACCGGCTCGGCCAGGGTCACCACCATCTGCTGCATGGTCACGCTGACATAGGGAGCGGTGACGATGAGTCGGCCCGCCTTGCTGGCGTTCTGATACCAGGGACGCACCCTGGGGTCGTAGTTGGCGGTGTTGAGGGAGGGATCGTGGCGGGTCATCTCTCCCTGCTCCGAGCCGAAGTAGGTCAGACCAAAGCCGCCCGAGGTGCGGGTCTGCAGCAGGTGCGGCACCAGGGTCGTCTCGGGATTGTCGGCAATCACGGCGGCCAGGGCATCGACCGCGTGCTTGCGATCCGCCAGCCAGTTGCCGATGGCCACCGAGTGGGCGTGGCCGTAGTTGACCGCCTCGCTCTGGATGGCGCCCAGGGTGCGGGATTTGAGGGTGTGGAAGGCGACGATACCGAGCAGGGCTGCCATCAGCAGCACTACCCCCAGGCTGGCCGCGAGCAACTTGCCGCGCAACGAGAGAGTCATGACAACGAATCCTTGTGGTAGCCGGGGGTCGGAAATACCCCCATCTTGGTAGATCTATCGGCAGTATGATGAGCAGACTTTAGTGAATCCTGTTGATTTATCATGACTCGGCAACAGGTTGTGCCGTGGGTCACGAAAAACTACCAAGTCTTCAGCCGATATCCGTCTCGACAGATGGCTATGCAGGGACGCAATCCGTGCTAGGGTGGACTCCTTCAAACCCTGATAGATAAACCTGCCATGCCCCGAAATATCGAGATCAAAGCCAGCATAGAGCGGATAGATGATCTACTCCCCAAGGCACTCGCCATCGCCGATCAGGGCCCCGTCGAGATCGAGCAGGATGACTCCTTCTTTCGCTGTGACGCCGGTCGTCTGAAGCTGCGAACCTTTTCCCCCTCGGCCGGCGAGCTCATCTTCTACCGCCGCGCCGATCAACAAGGCCCCAAGGAGAGCTTCTATCAGCGTAACCGTTCACCGGGAGGATGTTGACAACAACTCTTCCGGGAGCGGGTAGTCTGTTTTCTCTATGCAGGCACCGACCACGGCCCTCAGCCATTCCTGCGGACAGCGACCTAACCGCTTGGCTGTCTCTATCAAAGACAAGATGCGCTGCCGAAACAGCTCTCCCCGATGTGACCAAACGCCATAGCTCCCCTTGCGCCACAGCACATACCCGCGTAGCGCCCGTTCCGCCTCATTATTGGTCAAGGCTATCTCGTCGTTTTCCAGAAAACGCCACAGCATTTCATCATCCTTGAGCAGTAGCCGACAGCGACCTCGGTAGCGCTTGCTGCACAGCAAACTGCCTCGCCCCAGCTCTTTTCGCCAGCTTTGCCGACATCGCTCAAGCCTTCGCTGATATTGTTTCTGGCTCAACACGCCTTGTTCATAGCCATGTCGAACCCTGAATACGCTATTTGCGAGAAGCACCAGTCGGGCCCCAATGGGCTGATTGACCTTTTCGCCGCTGTCGGCAATCGCTGCCACATTGCGCAGTACATGGGCCCAGCACAGCTGACGCTGGCTGCTGTCGATGAAACGGTATCCTGCGTACTGGTCTGTCACCAACACGCCATCCAATTCTGAGCCCAGCAGCCGTTTGGCCGCATCCTGACCCCGGCCAAACGCCGTCATGAAACAGACGGCCACCTTGCTCAGTGCCAGCCACATCCAGCGCCGCTCACCACCACGCTGATGCCGTGTTTCATCGGCATGGATACAGGAGGCTGATTGCACTTGTTGTTTGATGGCCTGGTGCGTCGGGGTCAACATGGCACTGACTCGCCCTTGCGCCTCGCTGATGGCGCCGCGACTGAAGCTCAGGCCGAAGTGCTGTTTAAGCTGTTGTTGTATCTGGCTAATGCTCTGGTGAAACAGACCACTTTGCAGGGCGATGTAGCTCAGCAGGTTGGTCCCCATCTGGCTGCTGCTCACCGTCTCGGGCAACGGAGCCGGGCTGGTCTCGATGCAATGACAACAGGTGCCGCTAAAGAGCTGATGTTCGGTCACCCTGTAGCTGACCTCGGGCAGGTCAAAGACCTGATGGACGCGGTAGGGTTTGTCATGAAATACCACATTGCCCCCACAGCAGGCGCACTGTCTGGCAGGGTAATGGGGTATTACCGTCAGCCGTTCATCCGCTGGATGACGCTCACGCCGAGCGCCTTTGTGGCCCGGTTGGGCGCCGCGTTTTTTACCTGAGGCAAGGCGCGGCCGAGCAGGTGGTGGTGAGCCTGGCCCATCACTGGAAGGAGGCTTGGAGGAATTGCCGCTGTGCTGGTTGAGTCGGTCTTCTAGCTCGGCGATGCGCGCCATCAGCTTCTGAATAAGTTCATTAGCCTGCTCAAGGGTCAGCGGCGAAGCGGCCGGTGGGGTCATGGATGTGCTCATGCCCCTGATGGTGCCAAGCTGACAGGATCACGCAAGAGGCAATAGTGGATCACCGGACGATCGTCTCATTTTTTACCTGTCAACTGGTCTGGGTGAACCGTTAC
>NZ_JBFODA010000060.1:0-90406 GCF_040908055.1 Aeromonas sp. R7-4 | reverse complement strand
GTCGCCGCTTCTGCACATCTGTACGCTGACAGCAGGGGGTCATCTCTGACGCTTCTTGGCGTACTTGCGGCGGGCGCGCGCCTGGCGCTCCTCTTCCCGCTCCGCCTTCTCCTTCGCCTTCTGTTCGGCCTCGGCATCCGCTTCCACTATCTCGACGGCCACCATCTCCGGGGTCTCCAGGGAGATCCGCCCCAACATGCCGGACCGGAATTCATTGACCAGAATTTCCGAGGCCTTGTGCAGATCAGCCAGGCCGCCCTTGCGCATGAAGCCGCGCTGGCGGGCGATGAGATCCAGCAGCTCGATCTCGGTCTCGGGCAGCTCGCTCAGCTGGTAACGCGCCCTGATGCGCTCCGGATAGGCCTTGATGAAGTAGTCGGCGGCAAACATGGCGATGTCCGCGTAGTCGAAGACGGTGTCCTTGATGGCGGCGGTGATCGCCAGCCGGTAGCCGCAGGAGGGCGGGTTGAGCTTGGGCCAGAGGAACCCCGGGGTATCGGTCAGGATGACGTGGTTGTCCAGCTTGATCCGCTGCTGGGACTTGGTCACCCCCGCCTCGTTGCCGGTCTTGGCGATGATGCGCCCGGCCAGGGTGTTGATCAGGGTGGACTTGCCCACGTTGGGAATGCCCATGATCATGGCGCGCACCCCGCGCAGCTCGAAGTTGCGCTCAGGGAGCATCTCGTGGCACAGGGTCAGCAGTTGCTTGATCTTCTCCGGCTCCTGCTGGGTCAGGGGCAATGCCTTGATCCCCTTCTCCTGCTCCATGTGCGCCACCCAGAGTGCGGTGATCTCGGGGTCGGCGAGATCGGCCTTGTTCAACACCTTGATCACAGGGGTATCCCCGCGCAGCTCCGGCACCAGGGGGTTCTCGCTGGAGAAGGGGATGCGGGCGTCGAGCATCTCCATGATGACATCGACCTGGGGCATGACCTCGGCAATCTCTTTGCGGGCCTTGTGCATGTGGCCGGGGAACCAGTTGATGGACATATCCGTTACTCTCTCATAGGGGGCGGTCCCCTCTCGGGCTGCAGGCGCGTGGTGAGGCGCCAGACCGCGGGCACTCATCGCAAGGGGGCGCATTTTACCTGCTGCGGCCCCGATTTGACAGGCCATTCTGGCCGGTTGGACGCACTCCCCCGAGGGAATGGGCAAGCGGGTCCGTCCCCGGGGCTCGTCCGCCACCGGGTGACGCCTCATCAATAAGTGATTGATACAACATAACATTTGGATGATAGCTTCATCGTATTGTCATCCCGCTTCACTAAAAGTGTCATCTGTGACCTCTAGGCTGCGCTCAGGTTTCACAAGGAGCGAACCCCAATGAGAAAGATGGCAGGACTTGCAGTGATGATAGGCGCCGCCCTGGCCGCCGGCTGCAACTCCAACAACGACAGCACCACCCCCGAGCCCAGCGCCAGGAACGTGATCTTCTTCCTCGGGGACGGCATGGGCCTCAACACCCTGACCGCCGCCCGGATCTACGGCGTCGGGGAAGAGGGCAGCCTCACCATCGACACCCTGCCGGAAACGGCCTTCATCAAGACCTTCTCCCACGATGCCCAGGTGACCGACTCGGCCCCCTCCATGGCGGCCTACATGACCGGGGTCAAGAGCAACAACGGCGTCATCAGCATGGACGGCGACGCCACCCAGGAGAGCGACTGCAGCCAGAGTGGCGGCAAGCCGGTCACCACCTTGCTGGAGCTGGCCAAGGCCGACGGCCGCGGTACCGGCGTGGTCACCAGTACCCGGGTGACCCACGCCACCCCGGCCGCCACCTATGCCCATATCTGCAACCGGGATCTGGAGGCGGACATCGCCGTCCAGCTGGTACCGGGCGGTTCTGGCTACAACTCGGCCCTGAAAGAGGGGCTGGACGTGGTGCTGGGGGGCGGCAGCGGCTTCTTCCTGCCCACCGCCGACAAGGGCAAGCGTACCGATGGCCGCAACCTCATCGCCGAGATGCAGGCCAAGGGCTACCAGTTCGCCAGCAATCTGGACGAGCTGAACCGGGCCGAGGCGGGCAAGCCGCTGCTGGGGCTGTTCGGCGCCAGCCACATGAAGTACGACCTGGACAGGCCGGCCAGCGAGCCGTCTCTGGCCCAGATGACCCTGGCCGCCATCAAGCAGCTCAAGGATAAAGAGAAGGGCTATTTCCTGATGGTGGAGGGGGGGCGCATCGATCACGCCCTGCACGACACTAACGCCAAGCGCGCCCTGCAGGACACCCTGGCCTTCGACGGCGCCATCCAGGCCGCCATCCTTGAGGTGAAGAAGACAGACCCCGAGCTCAAGAACACCCTGATCGTGGTCACCGCCGACCATGACCACACGCTCGTCCTGAATGGTTATGCCAAGCGCACCGGCAAGACCACGTCAGGCAATCCGGGCGTGCTCGGGCTGGTGAAGAACTACGAGACCGGCGAGCCGAGCAAGGACAGCGATGGCATGCCCTACACCATCATCGGCTTTGGCAACGGCTACAACCGGGTGGACGGTCCGCGCAGCAGCGTGGCGGCCCTCGACGACGCCACCGTCTCCGCCGACGACTATCACCAGGAGGTGGTGGTCAAGGTGGGCGAGCTCGGCAACGAGACCCACGGCGGCACGGACGTCTTCCTCGGCGCCATCGGCCAGGGGGCGGAGAGCTTCCACGGCTCCCTCGACAACACCGCCGTGTTCGGCAAGATCAAGGCTGCGGCCAAGCTGTAAGGGACTATCAGGATGAATAACACCATGAAAAAGACGCTGGTCTGCACCGCTCTGCTCGGCGCCCTTTGCGGCACTCAGGGCGGCCTCTCCCAGGCACAGGCCGCCGACGCCAAGAACGTCATCCTCTTTATCGGTGACGGCATGGGCCCCACGGTACTCACCGCCACCCGCCTCTACAAGGTGGGGGAAGCGGGGGATCTGGAGATGATGAAGCTGCCCCGAAGCGCGCGCATCAAGACCTTCTCCCACGATGCCCAGACCACCGACTCGGCCCCCTCCATGGCGGCCTACACCACGGGGGTCAAGATGAACAACGAGGTGATCGCCATGAGCAGCGACACCCAGGCCGTCGCCCCCGGCAAGGATGCCAACGGCAACAAGGGCGTCAACCACTGCACCAGCGACAACGGCACCCCGGTGCCCACCATACTCGAACTGGCCAAGGCGGCGGGCAAGTCGGTGGGAGCCGTCACCACCACGGAGCTGACCCATGCCACCCCGGCGGCCACCTACGCCCACATCTGTCACCGGGACGCCGCCTACGCCATCGCCGAGCAGGCGGTGCCGGGCGGCGCCGGTTTCAACCCGGCGCTGGGGGACGGGGTCGACGTGCTGATGGGGGGCGGCGCCAACCACTGGACACCGTACAACAGCGCCAGCAACAAGGGCGGCCGAGCCGACGGCCGGGATCTCACCGCCGAGCTGACGGCCCAGGGCTATCAGTACGTCACCACCAAAAGTGATCTGGCCAAGGTCGAGAGCGGCAAGGTGCTGGGCCTGTTCAGTGCCAAGTCCCACCTCGACTACGAGCTGGACCGCGTCGCCAAGGGGGCGGCCAGCACCCAGCCATCCCTCTCCGAGATGACCGCCAAGGCGATCGATCTGCTCAGCCAGAACGACCAGGGCTACTTCCTGATGGTGGAGGGGGGCCGTATCGACCACGCCCTGCACGCCACCAACGCCAAGCGATCGCTGACCGATGCGGTGGCGCTGGACGAGGCGGTCAAGACGGCCCTCGGCAAGGTGGACCTGAGCGATACCCTGATCGTGGTCACCGCCGACCACGACCACACCATGACCATCAACGGCTATTCCGCCAAGGGCAACCCTGTGCTGGACCTGGTCAAGAACGCCGATGGCTCCACCCAGAACGACGTCGACGGCAAGCCGTTCACTACCCTGGTGTTCGGCAACGGCCCAAACCGTCAGGACCTGCGCCCCAGCCTCACCAGCGATCAGGTGATGGCGGACGACTACCTGCAGGAGACCGGTGTCAAGCTCGGCTCCGAGACCCACGGCGGCGGCGATGTGATGCTGTTTGCGGACGGCGCCGGCAGCGACCGCTTCAAGGGAACGCTGGACAACACCCGTGTGTTCGGCAAGCTCAGGGAGGCGCTCGGCCTGTGACCGACGGGGCCCGGCACCGCGCCGGGCCCTGCCCGTTCGAGCGACAGACGATGATGAAAACGCTGTTTTCTTTATGGCTGCTGGGCAGCGCCCTCTCCTTCCCCCTCCTGGCCGACGAGGTACCCGATCTGGCCGCCCGCATCCGCTATCAGGACAGGGTCACCGGCAGCGATGGCATCACTCGGGAGAGCCAGTGGCAGGAGAAGTGGCTGCGGGTCGGCAACCAGGTGTGGAGCCAGCGGCTCATTCCCCTCCCCCTGGCGCGAGCCTATCACGCCACCCACGACGCCAACCCCGGTCACAAGCACTTCACCCACCAGATGGCGGCGCGCTGGGTCACCCTGGATGACGGGGGAGACCTGCAACTGCGCTACGCCGATGCCTGGCACAACCAGCTGGTGGAGGTACCGCCCGAGGAGTATGGCCAGGTGGCCTTCACCCCCCACTGGGACAAACTTCGCCACCTGGTGGACCCCGCCCTGCTGCAAGGCATGACCCCCCTCGACGAGGCGGCCCCCGAACAGGCCCGCTGGTACGAGAAACGCGAGGGCAGGCAGCGCACCCGCATCCTCTGGTCCGGCCGCTGGCAGATCCCTCTGGTGGTGGAATCGGCGAGCCTCGACGGCTATCGCAGCTACCGCATGGAGGTCACCCTGAAGCCCCTGCCCAAAGCCCTGCCCTGGCAACGGCTGGAAGGGTACCAGACCCTGGATCTGCGGGATTTCTTCGACTGAACCCGCCCCGGTCACCATGGGCAGGCTGACATCGGGTAACGGGATGTTACACTCTGTGCATTCATCCCGGACCTGACTTTCCATGCGCCTCGTCATCCTGCTCCTGTTGCTCTGCTCCCCGTTCCTGTGGGTCCCCCGGGCCCACGCCGTGGTCGTCGTGGCCGCTGACATTCCCCCCTATGTCATTCGCTCCCATCAGGGGGCACCGAGCGGCATGGCCATCGAGGTGCTGGAGGAGGCGGCTCGCCGCCTCGGGGAGACGCTGGAGATCGAGCTGATGCCGCTGGCCCGCGCCCTCAGCCAGACCCGCCACCGGCCAGACGTCCTGCTGCTGCCGCCGGCCAGAAATCCCCAGCGCGAATCCCAGTTTCTCTGGATTGCCCCCCTCCTGGAGGAGGCATTCGTGCTGGTCAGCCACCGCAACCATCACCCGACCCCCCTCACCGTGGCGGATCTGCCCGGCCTCACCGTGGCGGATCTGCCCGGCCTCACCGTAGGCGTATTGCGGGGCTCCCATGGCCAGAGCCTGCTCCTGCCGCTGGCGGGCGTGGCACAGGAGCAGGTCGGCGAGGAGGTGGGCAACGCCAGCAAGCTGGCGCGCGGCCGCATCCAGGCCTGGGCCGTGGCCTGGAACACCGCCCGCTACAACCAGCAGCGGGCCGGCCTGCCGCTCCCGGATCTGGTGCGGGGCCAGACCCTGCAACAGAGTACCCTCTACCTGGCTGCCAGCCACCGCTTCTCCCGCAGCGAGGCGCTGCGCTGGCGCCAGGCCATCCAGGGGATGCGGGAGGATGGCAGCCTCGCCCGCATCCTGCACCAGTATGATTATCAGGCGCCCTGAATTGCCAAAGCCATTCAGAATGGTTATGGTATCCCCATGAAAGCAATCATGATTTCTTCAAGTACGCTCACACCCCGCTGAGCCCCCGCCCTCGCCCCGCTGCGCGAGTCGCTCGGGGGCATCGCGCTTGCGATCTATTCTCACCCTTCGAACCCATTGTCGACCAGCCTGCCCGTCATCCTGGTCTCGTCAGCCATTGATAAGGAATACCCCATGCAACAGCCTCATCTCGTCATCTCCAGCCTGGATCTGGATCGTATCGAACAGCTGCTCGGCAGCCACCCGCAGCACCTGGCCCTGCAGGAGGAGCTGGATCGCGCCGAGATCCGCGAACCCGCCGACATGCCGCCGGACGTGGTGACCATGAACAGCACGGTGCGCTTCAAGATGCAAAGCAGTGGCAACGACTTCTGCCTGACCCTGGTCTACCCGAAGGACGTGCAGGGGGACGAATCGAAGATCTCCGTGCTGGCGCCCGTCGGCAGTGCCCTGCTGGGGCTCAAGGTGGGTGACAGCATCGCCTGGCCCGGCCCGGCCGGTCGCACCATCCAGGTGGAGATCCTGGAGGTGGTCTATCAGCCGGAGCGCGCGGGCGAGCTGCACCGCTGACGGGCTGCCAGACGGCCATCCAGGTCTGATGCTACCAGGTGGCTGATCCGGCACTCCTTTGCCCGGTCGGAGCCGCGGGCCACCGAGCCGGGCTGAACCCCGTCGGCTCAGGCCGGCAGACAGACCCGGTTCTTGCCGCTGCGCTTGGCCCGGTAGAGGGCGCGATCGGCCTGGCTGAACAGGGTGTCGAAGTGCCATTCGCGGGCGCCGGGTACCAGCCCCAGGCTGGCGGTGACCTGGATCCCCGCCAGGGGCAGTGTGGCAATGGCCTGGCGGATCTGCTCGCAACGGGCCTGCTGAGCCAAGGCATCCCCCTCTGGCAGCAGCAGCACGAACTCCTCGCCGCCGAAGCGACTGGCCACCAGATCCCCCTGCGCCGCCAGATAGCGTCCCACCGCCGCCAGCACCCTGTCCCCCGCCTCGTGACCGTGGCGATCGTTGATCTGCTTGAAGTCGTCCAGATCCAGCACCACCAGGGCCCCCTGCTTCGGCGCCCTGGCGCAGTGCTCCATAAAGCCGCGCCGGTTCAGGAGGCCGGTCAGGGGATCCTGGCTCGCCTGCCGGCGCAGGGCCAGCGCCCGGTACTGGGTGCAGAGCAGCAACACCCCGAAGGTGGAGAGATAGTTGCCCATCAGCATGGAGAGGAAGGGCAGCACGTTGACCACGTGCTGATCCATCAGCACCCGCGCCTCGCCGCTGAGCAGGGAGCCCATGCGCACCAGGTTGAAGCCGTAGAGCAGGATGTTGACCACGGTGAACACCAGCACGGCCGGCAGGTAGGCGGGATAGCCGTGCCGCCAGATGAGAAAGACGATCACCGCCCCCAGCACCATGTAGCTCAGGCAGGCCAGCAGCACCTTGGGGGCCATGTGATCGTTGAACAGTACGCTCCAGCAGAGGATCGGCACATAGATGACCATGAAGAGCGCGAAGGCACGCCAGTTTGGCGGCTCGCCGAAGAAGCGCTGGATAGCGAGTGGCATCAGGGCGATGCAGAGGGTGATGAGCAGGTTGGCGAGCCAGATCCCCGCCATGTGGGGTGCGAACGCCTGCAGGAAGAACAGCGACTGGGCCGCCAGGGCGCAGAGGCTGGACCACCACCAGAGCCCGAGGCCCGGGATCTCCCTGTGGGTGGACCAGATGATGGAGAGGGTGATGAATCCCAGGCTGTAGCCCCCGAGGGCCATGAGCATCAGCGTGAAGACATCCAGATTGAGCAGAATTGAGGCGTCCATTGCCGAACCTTCCAATGGGGATGGCTGAGTATATGGGAAGCCCATGACAAGACACAGAGGGAGCCTTCTGGCATGGCAAAAATAATTCTCCGGCCTGCCCCGTCCCCGCGCTTAAGGCCAGAGTTGAGCGTCGTTCGACCCCAAACCCTCCTGCGACATGAACGCCGGAGATTTTTGCACTTGAACCCGCGCCATTAGATAGATATGTTGTTTTCGTGTGGTTTTATGAGTCGCCACGAGCGGGAAAAGTGCCCATAACTTATTGAGTCTTCTGGCACAATCAGATTTTGGTACATTTTTCACTCAACGGACCATTCATAGAATCTCATATGGGGCTTTTGCCCCGACCAAGACAATAATCCTGTCTTGCCTGCTGCCGGATGCAGCAGTCTCTTGTGCCACGGAGTCGCACGGGAGCAGGTTCAAGGCCGAACACACTTTCGACAGAGACGTCACTTATGATCAAAAAACTCATTCTCTCTACCTTGCTGCTGTGCGGGCTGGCCAATGCTGCCCCCAGCTCCACCCTGGATGCCGTGTTGGAGCGCGGTGTGCTGCGGGTCGGCTTCGACGCCGGCTACCAACCCTTCGAGATGACCAACAAGCAGGGCCAGTACATCGGCTTCGACGTGGACCTGGCCAAGATGGTCGCCAAGGAGATGGGCGTGAAGGTGGAGTTCGTCAACACCGCCTGGGACGGCATCATCCCGGCCCTCTTGACCGACAAGTTCGACGTCATCATGGGTGGCATGACGGTCACCCCCCAGCGCAACCTGCGCGTGAACTTCGCCGATCCCTACATCGTCGTCGGCCAGACCATAGTCCTGCGCAAGGACAAGGCGGGGGAGATCAAGTCCTTCCAGGATCTGAACGATCCCAAGTACAAGATCGCGGTCAAGCTCGGCACCACGGGCGAGCAGGCGGTCAAGCGCATGATCCCCAAGGCCACCCTGCTGCAGTTTGAAACCCAGGACGACGCCAAGCTGGAAGTGATCAACGGCAAGGTCGACGCCTTCGTCTACGACCTGCCCTACAACGCCATCTTCGCCTCCCAGAACCAGGGCGCCGTGGTGCACCTCGACAAGCCGTTCACCTTCGAGCCGCTGGCCTGGGCCATCCGCAAGGGGGATCAGGACACCCTCAACTGGCTGAACAACTACCTGCGCCAGATCAAGGGCGACGGCAGCTACGACCGTCTCTACAAGAAGTGGTTCGAGTCCACCGCCTGGCTGGACCAGCTCAAGTAACCTCCCAAAGGGGCGGCATGCCGCCCCTTCACGCAGACCCCCCACAATAACGACAAAAGAGGTTGTGACAGTGATCAACCCCAAAATCACAAGACAGATGGAAAAACAGCCCAATCAGCTGCTCTGGCACGGGGTCTTCCTGCTGCTGGTGCTGGCCGCCATTTTCGGCATCTACAAGGCCGTGCAGGCGGTGGACTACACCTGGCGCTGGGAGCGCATTCCCCAGTACATCGCCTATCAGGCGGAGCAGAAGCACTACGCCGAATTTGACGGCACCGTGGTGGCGGAGAAGGGGCAGCTCTTCCTGCAGGACGATCTCGACCCCAGCCGTCGTCAGGCCATCGCCGCCCAGGGCGCCCAGCTGGCCGAAGGGGACACCGTCTTCCTCGGCGACACCCTGGATGTGCAACTGAGCTGGACCGCCGGCCCCATCGCCTGGGGCGTCTGGGTCACGGTCAAGCTATCCCTGGTGGCCGGGGTCTTCGCCATCCTGCTCGGCACCCTGGCCGGGCTCGCCCGCCTCTCCCCCAATCCGGCCCTGCGCAACCTGGCAGTGACCTATGTGGAGCTTATCCGCGGCACCCCGTTGCTGGTGCAGATCTTCATCGTCTATTTCTTTATCGGCACTGTACTCAATCTGGATCGCTTCACCGCCGGGGTGGCGGCGCTGGCGGTCTTCACCGGCGCCTACGTGGCGGAAATCGTGCGCGCCGGCATCAGCTCCATCCACAAGGGGCAGATGGAGGCGGGCAGGAGCCTTGGCATGACCTCGGCCCAGACCATGCGCTACGTCATCCTGCCCCAGGCGTTCAAGCGCGTCCTGCCGCCGCTGGCGGGCCAGTTCATCAACCTTATCAAGGATTCGTCGCTGGTGTCGGTCATCTCCATCACGGACCTCACCAAGGCGGGGCGCGAGGTGGTGAGCTCCACCTTCAGCCCGTTCGAGGTATGGTTCACCGTGGCCCTGCTCTATCTGGTGCTCACCGGCACCCTCTCCTTCCTGGTGCGTCGTCTGGAGGTGAAATATGCGCGCAGCAACTGATCCCGTTATCAAGGCCCAACCGGTGTCGAGACGTTCTGCCATCACCGGCACTCACTGCCCCTTCCCGGTGCGTCGTCTGGAGGTACAACATGATGCGCGCAGCAACTGATCCCGTTATCAAGGCCCAACCGTTGTCGAGACGTTCTGCCATCACCGGCACCCCCTGCCCCTTCCCGGTCCGTCGTCTGGAGGTGAAATATGCGCGCAGCAACTGATCCAATTATCAAGGCAAGCTCAGTGGAGAAGTTCTACGGCACCGAGGTGCACGCCCTCAAGAACGTCAGCACCCAGGTGGCCGAGGGGGAAGTGGTGGTGATCGTGGGGCCGAGCGGCTCGGGCAAGTCCACCTTCCTGCGCACCCTCAACCAGCTGGAAACCATCAACGACGGTCACATCCTGGTCGACGGCATCAGCCTCACCGAGCCCGGCGACGTCAACAAGCTGCGGGAAGAGGTGGGCATGGTATTCCAGTCCTTCAACCTCTTCCCCCACCTGACGGTACTGGACAACATCACCCTGGCGCCCCAGAAGGTGCGGGGACTATCTCGCAAGGAGGCGGAAGACAGGGCCAAGGCGCTGCTGCTCAAGGTGGGGCTCTCCAACAAGGCGCAGAGCTACCCCTCCCAGCTCTCCGGCGGTCAGCAGCAGCGGGTGGCCATCGCCCGGGCGCTCGCCATGCAGCCGCGCATTATGCTGTTTGACGAGCCCACCAGTGCCCTCGACCCCGAGATGGTGGGGGAAGTGCTGGACGTCATGAAGGGGCTGGCCCGGGAAGGCATGACCATGGTGGTGGTGACCCACGAGATGGGCTTCGCCCGGGAGGTGGCGGATCGGGTGCTCTTCATGGAGAGCGGCGAGCTGCTGGTGGACGAGAAGCCGGCGGATTTCTTTGACAATCCGCCCTCTCCCCGCCTGCGCCAGTTCCTGAGCCAGGTGCTATAAGCCGGGTGTTATGACAACCGCTGTGGCTTCGACAATCCATCGCGCCCCCGCCTGCGCCAGTTCCTGAGCCAGGTGCTATAAGCCGGGTGTTATGACAACCGCTGTGGCTTCGACCATCCATCGCGTCCCCCGCCTGCGCCGGTTCCTGAGCCAGGTGTTATAACCCGCGATGCACAAACACGAAGAGGGAGCCCATGGCTCCCTCTTCTATGCTGACCTTCCTCATCCACCCCCAGATCATCTCCTTGCCGCAGTCTTTCGCCATCGGGTTGTTCACCACCCGGATGGAGCAAGGATGTTAATGAAATTTTAAATCCATCCGGTATGCTGACATCCAACTGGTCCAACCGGATGGCTCATATGGATGTGCAACTGCTCCTGCTCTACCTCTCCCCCCTCTTTCTGGCCTTTATCGGCTGGGAGATGCTCTACCTGCGAAGACACGGCGCCGCCTATCCCACCGCCGGCTACCAGTGGAAGGATCTCTTCGCCAACGCCACCCTGGCGCTGATGCATCAGGGGGGCGATGCCCTGGCGGCCGTCGCCATCGCCTACCTCTACGACACCCTCTGGGGCTGGCGGCTATTCGATATCGATCTCAACCTCTGGAGCCTCTTGCTGCTGTTCCTGCTGCAGGATCTCTGCTACTGGCTGTTCCACTTCGCGAGCCACCACGTGCGCTGGCTCTGGGCCTCCCACGTGGTGCACCACAGCTCGGAGCGGCTCAACCTCTCCACTGCCTTTCGTCAGAGCCTGATGTATCCGGTCTCCGGCATGTGGCTGTTCTGGATCCCCATGATCCTCATCGGCTTCCCGCCCGAGGCGGTGGTGGCCACCGTGCTCGTGAGCTTGGGCTTCCAGTTCTTCGTCCATACCCAGGTGGTGGGCAAGCTCGGCAAATTGGAGTGGATCCTCAATACCCCTTCCCACCACAGGGTGCACCACGCCAGCAACCCCAAATATATCGATCGCAACTTCGCCGGGGTGCTCATCATCTGGGACAGGCTGTTCGGCACCTTCGTCGAGGAAGACCCGGCCGAGCCGTGCCGCTTCGGCATCACCAAGCCCGTCCACAGCTTCAACCCCCTCACCCTCACCTTCCACGAGTGGCGCGACATGCTGCAAGAGGCCCGTAGCCTCCCCTGGCGGCAGAAGCTCGCGGTGCTGTTTGGCAAGCCGGCCGGTCCCGCCAGCCGCTGAGCACGCCCGGCAGACAACCCGCGGACAAAAAAAGAGCGCCTCTGGGCGCTCTCTTCATTGGCTTACTCACTCAGACGTGGGCAAAGGACCAGACGGCGGGAATGAGGCTCAGCAGCGTCACCCCGGCCAGCAGCCGCTCGCGCCCGCTGAGCCGCCGCTCCGCCCCGAGCTGGCGGCGGCTGTAGAGAAACAGCAGCAGACCCGGCCCGTAGAGCAGCAAGGAGAGCAGCAGGTACTCCACCCCGGCGGCATAGAGCAGCCAGAGGCCGTAACCGCTCGACACCAGCGCCACCGCGCGCATCAGGCCATTGCCCTCGCCACGCAAGGAGAGCTTGAGCAGGAAGAGGCCTATCAGCAGGTAGGGCACCAGGATCATGGAGGTGGAGATAAGCAGCAGGTTGGTGTAGCCCTTGCCGAGCAGCCACACCAGCAGCAGACAGCCCTGCACCGTCAGGCTGGTGAGCCAGAGCGACGCTATGGGGGTGCCGTTGCGGTTCTGGCGCCGGAAGATGGCCGGGAAGGCCCCGTGGCGCGCCGCGCTGAACGGCACCTCGGCCGAGAACAGGGTCCAGCTCACGTAGGAGGCGAGCACCGATACGATGAGGCCGGCGCTGATGAGCAGCTTGCCCCAGGAGCCGGTCATCTGGGCCATCAGCCCCGCCATGGAGGGGTTGGGCAGGGCCGCGAGCTCGGGGCGGCTCAGGATCCCGAGCGCCAGCACCGAGATGAGCACATAGAGCAGCAGCGCCAGCACCACCCCAAGCACGGTGGCCGTGCCCACGTCCCGCTTGTTTCTCGCCCGGGCCGACAGCACCGCCGCCCCCTCTATGCCGGTGAAGACCCAGAGGGTGATGAGCATGGTGTTGCGCACCTGCTCGGAGACCGGCACCGCCAGCGTGCTGCCCTGCTGATCCGCCGCAAAGGTGACCGGATCGAACCAGTAGCAGGCGAACAGGATGAACAGCAGCAACGGCAGGCTCTTGGCCAGGGTTGCCACCAGATTGAACAGGGCCGCCTGCTGCACGCCGCGCGCCACCAGCAGATGCACCGCCCAGAGGATGCAGGACTCGCCGATGAAGGCGCCCAAGGTGTTGCCCTCGCCGAACCAGACACTGTCAGGGGTATCGACGAAACTGCCCAGCGCCGCGAAGGCGATCACCAGATAGCCCACCACGCCTATGGTGGCACAGAGCCAATAGCCCCAGGCGGAGAAGAAGCCCACCAGATCGCCGAAGCCGGCCCGGGCATAGCTGTAGATGCCGCCGTCGAGCTCGGGTCTGAGTCGCGACAGATAGAGGAAACTCGCGGCCAGCGCCAGTATGCCGACCCCGGTGACGGCCCAGCCGATCAGCACGGCGCGGGCCCCCGCCACCTCGGCCATGTTCTGGGGCAGGCTGAAGATGCCGGCCCCCACCATGGAGCTGAACACCAGGGCGGTGAGGGACCAGAGGCCGATCTTGCTCTCTTTCATCGGTTCTCCTTAACGCAGCCGGCTGGCCAGCGCCTCTATGTGTTCCGGGCCTATGCCGCAGCAGCCGCCGATGAGGTTTGCCCCGGCTGTGCGCCAGCGCTCGGCCCAGCCGAGGTAATCCAGCGGCCCCAGATCGCCGCGGATCTCGTCCAGACCGTCGTTGGCTGTGGCCTCCTTGGGCTGGGGCGGGAAGGCGTTGGCATAGGCGCCGAGGCGAACCTCGGTGCGACCCAGGACCTGCAACCCGGCGCCGGCTACCTTGATCGCCCCTTCGATCACCTCGGGCTGGCAGCAGTTGAACAGGATGGCATCCACCCCGGCCGACGCCAACGCGGCCACGGCATCGGCTACCCGCTCCCCGGAGCGCAGGGTCGGTTCGCTGCCCGGCGCCTCGTCTTCCAGGGTGAAGGAGACCCAGAACGGCTTGCCATCATCGGGCAGCAGGGCCTTGAGGGCCAACGGCTCGGCGATGAGGCTCATGGTCTCCGCCAGCCAGAGATCCACGTGGGGGGAAAGCGCCCGGATCAGCGGGGCTGCCAGCTCGCTCACCCGCTCGGCTTGATACAGATCGGCGCGATAGGAGCCAAAGAGCGGCGGCAAGGAGCCGGCCACCTGCACGGAGCCCGGCTGCTCGTCGGCCACCTCCCGGGCCAGTTGCCCGGCCAGGGCCGCCAGCCCCTCCCCTTGGGCGGCAAAGCGCGCCTCGCCGATATGGAACGGCACCAGGGCATAGCTGTTGGTGGTGATGACCCGGGCGCCGCTCGCCACATAGGCCTGATGCACCTCGCGCACCGTCTCGGGTGCCTCCATCAGGGCCAGCGCCGACCACTCCGGCTGGCGAAACGGCGCCCCCCGCCGTGCCAGCTCGCGCCCCATGCCACCATCCAGTACCCACAAATCCTTTGTATTCATCTCTGTCTCTCTGCGTGTCCCCGTCGTGACGGGTGTTTATTGTGTGGAATCACATAAAGCCATCAAAACATCTAGACGGCTAGAATGCTTTTTGCATCATGACCCAAAGTAGAGGAAGAGGCAATCGGGCGCTACGAACAAATTCGGGCAAGCTCAGGGGGATAGCGGCAAAGGAAGGGGGCGTCCTGACCGCTGAGGCCTCAGCCCCAGGGTGAGAAACGGCAAGAGGCCACCCGAAGGTGGCCTCTTGTGGCGACAGATGAACTGGCGGCTCAGCGCCCGGCCAGCACCCGCTTGGTCTGCTTGACCCAGTCGGAGACCCGGCCCTGCTGGGGGTATCCCTGCCAGATCTGCTCCCACTGGGCGGGGCTGAGCGGACGACCCAGGCGGCGCTGTACCCCGGCGTAGAGGTAGTCGTGGGCCGTGGTGCGCGCCTGGGCCGAGGTGAGGAACTTGGAGACGGGATCGGTCAGGCGCACGTCCCGCATGCCGAGCAGGGGATAGTCGCTGTGCACCGCCGCCAGCATGGTCTCGCGCATGGCGGACTCGATGTAGCCGCGGGCAAACAGGGCGGTCACCGACTCGAGCGACCCCTGATCCGGGCCGTGATACTCCTCGTCGAACACAGGGCTGGGCTCCGCCACGGCGCTCTGCACCACCGCATCGGGATCCGGCTGCGGCACGACCACGGCGGCCTTGGGGGCTGCCGGTTTGGCGACTGTGGTGGCCTTGCGCGGAGCGCTCTGGCTGCAGGCGCCGAGCACGAGGGCGAGCGCCACACAGGCCAGCGCTCTGGAATGAGACGACATCTTCATGGTTCCTTGTTAACTCCTATCACTCTTCCTGAACGGGCTTGTCGGCCGGGACGGGCTCGACCCGGGTGACCAGCAGCTGGTCAATCTTGTAGCTGTCGATGTCGACGACTTCGAACTTGTAACCGGCGTATTTGACCGAGTCGGTCCGCTTGGGGATCTTGCGCAGCATGTACATGATGAAGCCGGCGATGGTCTCGTAGTTCTGGTTTTCCGGGAACTCCTCGATGTCGAAGGCGCGCATCACGTCGGAGATGGGGGTGACCCCGTCCACCAGCCAGGAGTTCTCGTCCCGCTGCACTATCTGCTCCTCCACCACGTGGGTGGCCCACTCCCCCATGACGGTGCTCATCAGGTCGTTCATGGTGACTATGCCCACCACCAGGGCATACTCGTTCATCACCACGGCGAAGTCGCCGCGATGGTTCTTGAAGTACTCCATCGCCTCGTAGAGGTTCAGGGTGTCGGGGATGATGATGACGTTCTGCACCAGGGAGCCGCTGTTGAGATCGATGCTCTGGCCGCCGATGACCCGGATCAGCAGCTCCTTGGCGTCGACGAAGCCCTTGATGCTGTCGAGGTTGTGGTCGCACACCAGGAACTTGTTGTGGGGGTGCTCGGCGATCTTGGCCTTGATGCTCTCCTCCCCCTCCTGCAGGGTGAAGTAGATGAGACTCTCCCGCGCCGTCATGGCGGAGGTGACGCCGAGGGACTGCAGCTCGAACACGTTCTCGATGAGCTGGTGCTCCTCGCGCTGGATGACGCCGGCCTCGGCCCCCGCATCCATCACCGCATAGATGTCGTCCGAGGTGATCTCGTCGTTGCGCACCATGGAGATGCGCAGCAGGCGAAACAGGCCGTTGGCCATGCCGTTGAACAGCCACACCAGCGGCATCAGCAGGGTGACGCACAGCAGCATGGGGCGCACCACCACCACGGCGATCCGCTCGGGCATGGTCATGGCGAGGCGCTTGGGCATGAGATCCGCGATCAGGATGAACATGCCGGTGACGAACACGAAGGAGGCCGCCGAGCTGATCTCGCCGAGCCAGGGCCCCTGATAGAACTCGGAGATGAACGCCTTGATGGCCGGATTCAGGGCGGACTCGCCCAGGATGCCGCCCAGGATGGCGACGGTATTGAGGCCTATCTGCACCACGGTGAAGAAATTGCCAGGCTGGGCCTGCAGCGCCAGTACCTTATCGGCATGGCGGTTGCCCTCGTCGGCCATCACCTGCAACTTGATCTTGCGGGAGGCGGCGAGGGAGATCTCGGAGAGCGAGAAGAACACGCTGCCGGCGACCAGCAGCATCAGAAAGAACAAACTATCGGCAAAACTCATGATTGACCTATTGCGACAGCCGCCTTGACACAAGACGGCAAACTGGGCCCGGGAAACCGGACCGTGACTCCATCCGGGACTCACACAGGGGCCACATTCTAGCAGAAAAGCCCCCGTTGGGGGGCGTTATCTTAAGATGCCCCTGGATGCAACAAAAAAAGGCGCTTTACGCGCCTTTTTATTCATGTCGGGATCAGTGTTTGCCCAGCAGATCGTTCAATTCGTCCGCCTTGGTGTGGCGCACGTCCTTGCCCTTGACGTAATAGACGATGTACTCGCAGATGTGCTGGCAGCGATCGCCGACCCGCTCGATGGCCCGCGCCGCCCACAGCACGTTGAGCACCTGGGGGATGGTGCGGGGGTCTTCCATCATGTAGGTCATCAGCTCGCGGATGATGGACTCGTACTCCCGGTCCACCTTGTCATCTTCCTTGTAGACCGCGAGCGCCGCGTCCAGATCCATGCGGGCGAAGGCGTCGAGCACGTCGTGCAGCATCTTGATGGTGCGGCGACCCATGTTCTCCAGCGACACCAGCGGCGGCTGGGGCTTGTTGGCGTTGTCGGTCAGCATGCGGGCGATCTTGTCCGCCACGTCGCCGATGCGCTCCAGATCCGTGATGGTCTTGATGATGGCCATCACCAGCCGCAGGTCAGACGCGGTGGGCTGACGCTTGGCAATGATGCGGGTGCACTCCTCGTCGATCGCCACTTCCATGGCGTTGACCTTGTGGTCGTTGGCGACGATCTTGCGCGCCGCATCCAGATCCTGGCCATGAATGGCGGCGATGGCGTCGGTGAGCTGCTTCTCCACCAGCCCCCCCATCACCAGCACCTGGTTGCGCACGCTCTCGAGCTCGGCATTGAACTGACCGGAGATGTGTTTGTTGAGGTTCATATTGTCCATACAAATAATCCTTGTTGCTCCGAGTATGCCTTAGTCGTGGAACCGACTGCCAATCTGTTTGTTGATGCTCATCTTGTTCATCTCAATAACCCCTGTTGCACCAACATGCCTTAGCCGTAACGACCGGTGATGTAGTCTTCGGTCTTCTTCTTGGCCGGGGTGGTGAAGATGGTGTTGGTGTTCGAGTACTCGATGAGCTCGCCCATGTACATGAAGGCGGTCTGATCCGAGACCCGCGCCGCCTGCTGCATGTTGTGGGTCACGATCACCACGGTGAACTGGCTCTTGAGCTCGTTGATCAGCTCCTCGATGGTGAGGGTGGAGATGGGGTCCAGCGCCGAGGTCGGTTCATCGAGCAGCAGCACTTCCGGCTCGATGGCGATGGCACGGGCGATCACCAGACGCTGCTGCTGGCCGCCGGAGAGGCCGAAGGCGTTGTCGTGCAGGCGATCCTTCACCTCGTCCCAGAGCGCCGCACCGCGCAGGGAGCGCTCGGCGGCCTCGTCCAGGGTACGGCGGTCGTTGATGCCCTGCAGGCGCAGGCCATAGACCACGTTCTCGTAGATGGACTTGGGGAAGGGATTCGGGCGCTGGAACACCATGCCCACCTGGCGGCGCAGGGCGGAGACATCCACGCTCTTGTCGTAGATGTTGTGGCCGTGCAGCTGGATCTCCCCCTCGATGCGGCAGATCTCCACCAGATCGTTCATCCGGTTGATGCAGCGCAGCAGGGTGGACTTGCCGCAGCCGGAGGGGCCGATAAAGGCGGTGACCTGCCCCTTGGGGATCTTCATGTTGACGTTGAACAGCGCCTGCTTGCTGCCGTAGTACAGGTTGAGATCCTTGACCTCGAGGGCGGTCTGCTCCGGGGTCAGGTTCAGCAGATCGGTGGCGGTGTGCTGGGTCGAACTCGGTGTTACGTTGATCATCTGTTTACCTCAAATCTGTCGGTGGCGGCGGGCACTCTCATTGTCCGCGGCCGGAATGCTTGGCTGGCAAGGGGGCAACTGCCCATCACTTGCCTCGCATCAGTCTGGGTGGCTGGATTAATGCGCCAGCGACCGGAATGTTTCACGCAGGTGGCGAATACCCGCGATGCCCGTCAGCTTCATCATCAATGCTCCAAAGAACGGAACTTCTCGCGCAAGTGGTTGCGGATGCCGATGGCCGTCAGGTTGAGGCCGACGATCACCGTCACCAGCAGGAAGGAGGTGGCATAGACCAGGGGACGCGCCGCCTCGACGTTCGGACTCTGGAAGCCCACATCATAGATGTGGAAGCCCAGGTGCATGAACTTGCGCTCCACGTGCAGGTACGGGAAGTTGCCGTCCATCGGCAACGTGGGGGCAAGCTTCACCACCCCCACCAGCATCAGGGGCGCCACTTCACCAGCCGCACGGGCGATGGCCAGGATGAGGCCGGTCATGATGGCCGGGCTCGCCATGGGCAGCACGATGCGCCACAGGGTCTCGGCCTGGGTGGCCCCCAGGGCCAGCGAGCCCTGGCGAATGGTGCTCGGGATCCGGGCCAGCCCCTCTTCGGTGGAGACGATCACCACCGGCAGGGTCAGGATGGCCAGGGTCAGGGCCGACCAGATGACGCCGGGGGAGCCGAAGGTGGGGCTCGGCAGCGCTTCCGGATAGAAGAGTCGGTCCAGCGATCCCCCCAGGGTATAGACGAAGAAGCCCAGGCCGAACACGCCGTACACGATGGAGGGCACGCCCGCCAGGTTGATCACCGCGATGCGGATGATCTTGGTCAGGCTATTCTTGCCCGCGTACTCGTGCAGGTAGACCGCCGCCACCACCCCGAGGGGCGTCACTATGATGGCCATCAGGATCACCATGAAGACGGTGCCGAAGATGGCCGGGAACACGCCCCCCTCGGTGTTGGCCTCGCGGGGCTCATCGGAGACGAACTTGCCGATCTGGTGGAACCAGTGCCCCATCTTGGCCATCAGGCTCATGTCGTTGGGCCAGACCACGTCCAGCACCCTGGACATGGGCATGGTCACCAGCTCGCCACGCATGTCCTTGACCGTGATGCTGTCTCTGTCCGCCTGGCTGCGCAGGGAGAAGAGCTCCTTCTCCAGCACCAGGTAGCGATCGTTCAGGGCCTGGCGCTCGCTCGCCAGCTGGGCCTTGAGCTCGTCGGTCAGCTTGTCGTCCAGCTCCGCCTTGCGCTCTTTGAGGCGCAGCCGCTCCAGCTGGTAGTTGATGCTGCCGATGTCGCCCTTCTGCAGCTCGTTGGCCTGGCTTGAGAGGTCGTTGGCGCGGGCCAGCACCCGTTGCAGCGCGGGATGCAGATCCTGGGTCAGCTCGCGACCATCCTCCTTCACTCCCACTATGTAGCCGTAGAAGTTGCCGTTGGTGGCGCGCTCCACCATGGCGAGCTCCGCCGGCTGGGTGCGCGATACGATGTCGGTCTCCAGTACCCAGCGGAAGTCCAGATCGACGAACTCCCGGTTGCCGGTCTTGACCAGGTAACGGGTCAGCTCCTCGCGCTCCTCCCCTGCAAGCTGAAGACCGGAGGCCCGCAGCCGCTCCACCGGCACCAGCTCGCGATCGTTGATCTCGCCGATCAGCACGCTCTTGTTGCCGTTTGCATCGCTCAACTGCCACTCATAGATGGGGTGCGGCCAGAAATAGACCAGACCACGCCAGCCGATCAGCAACAACAGACCCAGTACGGCCACCAGACTCAGGCTGACGGCGCCCCCCGTCATCCAGATCCAGGGGGCCCCCGATTTAAACCACTTACCCATTGTCGATTCCTTAGTCCTTACAGAGAGCTGTACTTTTCACGCAACCGCTGGCGGACGAATTCGGCCAGGGTATTGAACATGAAGGTGAACACAAACAGCACGAAGGCGGCGAGGAAGAGCACGCGGTAGTGGGAGCTGCCCACTTCCGATTCCGGCATCTCCACCGCGATGTTCGCCGCCAGGGTGCGCAGCCCCTGGAACATGGAGAAGTCCATGATGGGGGTGTTGCCGGTGGCCATCAGCACTATCATGGTCTCGCCCACGGCGCGGCCCAGGCCCATCATCACCGCCGAGAAGATGCCCGGGCTCGCGGTCAGGATCACGACGCGGCTCAGGGTCTGCCACGGGGTGGCGCCCAGGGCCAGGGAGCCCTGGGTCAGGTGCTTGGGCACCGAGAAGACGGCGTCTTCGGCGATGGAGAAGATGGTGGGGATCACCGCAAAGCCCATGGCGATGCCGACCACCAGGGAGTTGCGCTGGTCGAACTTGATGCCCATGTCGTGGGTCAGCCAGATGCGGGAATCCCCGTGCATGAAGGCGTTCTCTATGATGGGGCTCAAGGCGAAGGCCCCCCAGCCGATGAACAGCAGCACCGGAATGAGCAGGATGGCGTGCCAGCCTTCCGGCAGCCAGGTACGGCCACGCTCCGGCAGATAGTTCCAGACCAGCGCCGTCAGCAGCATGCCCATGGGCAGCAGGATCAGCAGCAGGATCACCCCGGGCAGGGCCCCCTCTATGATGGGCGCGAGCCAGAGACCCGCCAGGAAGCCGAGGATGACGGTCGGCAGCGCCGCCATGATCTCCACCGTCGGCTTGACGTACTTGCGCAGCCCCGCCGACATGAAGTAGGCGGTGTAGATGGCGCCGGCGACGCCGAGGGGCACCGCGAACACCATGGCGTAGAAGGAGGCCTTGAGGGTACCGAATACCAGGGGCACCAGGCTCAGCTTGGCTTCGAAGTCGTTGCTCGCTGAGGTGGACTGCCACACGTACTGGGGCTCGGGATAGCCTTCATACCACACCTGCTGCCACAGGGCAGACCAGGTCACCTCGGGGTGATCGTTCTCCACGTCAAAGACCTTGAAGTCGTCCCCCTGCTGGGTCAGCAACAGGTTGTGGCGGGGAGAGATGGCGACGGCCGCGAGGCTGCCCCCCTCGATCTTCTCGCCGAGCAGCTTGGCCTCCCCGGTGGCATGGAAGAAGTTGATCGCACCATCTTGACTGGCGCTGATAAAGCCCTTGCGGAAGTGCTCCGGGGTCAGCAGCGCGACCGGGCCGTCACCCTTGAAGTCACGGATCTGGGTGAACTGGCGCTTGCCATCCTGAGCCACTTCGAACCACTGGGAGATGACGCCGTTGTCGTTGCCCACCAGCAGGGAAGAGGCGCCGGAGAGCAAAGCCACCTGGGTCACGTTGGCGTTGGGGGCATTGATCTCCATGACGTCGCGCAGGGAGATGTCATTGAGGTTGTGGATGTCGTAGACGGAGAGACGGTTGCCCTCGCGCACGAACAGGATGCGCAGGTTCGGGGTCAGCAGCATCTGATCCACGTGGCGCGGCAGGGACGGAATGGCGTAGTTCTCGCTGCTCCACTCGACTTCCCCGGAGAGGAAGTTCTCCTCGCCGCTCATCACCATCAGCACGCCGCGGCCATCTTCGGTCACGGCGGCGGTGGCCATCTTGTCCTTGGTGGCCTCGAAGACCATGCGGGTCAGCGCCTTGCCTTGGGGATCGATCACCACAGGCTCTTCGCCGAAGGGATATTGCAGGCTGGGGTCGATGACGCGCACGTCGTTGGGATAGGAGACCTTGAAATAGGGCTGCACCACCTGGGCCTTACCATCGGCAAAGCCATAGGCGATGAGCTTCTGGCCAGGTGCAGGGGGCGCCACCGCAGTGATGTCACCGGAGACCTGCGCATCGCCGATCACCTGACCCACCTTGATGTCGCCATCCGCCTGAACGGCAAAAAACTTGACCTTGCCGAGATCGCTGAAGCGATAGCCTATCTCGTTCTGCTCCTCGACACCGAGCCAGGCGGTCTTGCCCTGGGTCGGCAGCTCGAAGGAGGACGTCGCCTCCATGCTGGCGCCATTGAAGATGGGCTTCACCACATAGAGCAGATAGAAGAAGATAAGCAGCAGCGCCACCAGCACCAGGGCTCCCCCTGTGGTGACGCCATATTTGGCCAATTTATCCTTGATCCGGCGTTTTCGACTGCCCGCCATGACCAGATTTAACGATTCCGATGACATGCAAGACCTCAATGTGAGCTAGGCTTGGCGGCATTATATGGCGGTTGCATGACAGTTTTGTTACATCGAGAGCCTCTGTGAAGAGGTTATTTCGAAGGGGAACCAGGCGGGAGAATGAGGGCAAGAGGCAATGCCAACCCTATGTTTTATATGAGAATATTTGAAGAAATTCAGAGCAGGGGCAAGATGATGCCCCCGTCCGCCTCAGAGGGCGGGGCCACCACTTTGTTTCAGCGCCTCTCTGGCCGCCTTCTTCTCGGCGCGGCGCCGCTTGAAAAAATCCGACAACTGGGCCGAGCAAGCGTCGGCGAGCACCTCCCCCGTCAACGCCACCCTGTGGTTGTGGCGCGGGTCCAGCAGGATATCGAACACGGACCCTGCCGCCCCCGTCTTGAGATCCCGGGCGCCGTAGACCACCCGCTTGACCCGGCTGTGGATGAGGGCCCCGGCGCACATGCAGCAGGGCTCCAGGGTCACATAGAGGGTGGTGTCGATCAGCCGGTAGTTTTCCAGCCTCTTGCCGGCCTCGCGCAGCGCCATGATCTCCGCATGGGCACAGGCATCGTGGTCGCTGATGGAGCGGTTCCAGCCCTCCCCCAGGATCTCGTCCCCCAGCACCAGCACGGCACCGACCGGGATCTCGCCTATCCCCTCCGCCCTGGCCGCCAGCGCCATGGCGTGGCGCATCCAGCGTTCGTCCTGCTCGCTCTGGCTGGCCTGTGCTGCGACTTCCGATGGTTTCACGCCCTGCTCCTCTCTGGTTGGTTGATGGCGGCAGACTGATGACGGTAGATCATGCTCGACGGGGACAGGGGCGACGGCCCCGCCACAATCGGCATCCCCCGACATGAGATGCCCGCCGGGGGGGCGGCGATTATGCCAAAACTGCTGCCCAGGCCCAAGCCGCATCTTGGTTGAACAATAAAGAAGCAATCGGCATCTCCCTGATAAAAAAGGAGTTGCACCCGTCAGGCCATCCTATTAGACTCCTTCCCCGTCAGCCGAGCTGACTCCGTCGGTGTGTAGCGCAGCCAGGTAGCGCATCTGCATGGGGTGTAGAGGGTCGGAGGTTCGAATCCTCTCACACCGACCAAATTCCCCGAAGATAGCCCAGTCAAACGACTGGGCTATTTTTTTGCTTCGCTTTCCACCTGTGTCTCTCGCGTCATCCCCCTCCATCCGCCCCCCCGCCGGCATAGATTTTATACAGAACCACTTGAAGCTTTTACAAAGTGCCGCTAGGATACGCAACTTTTCCGCCGGCCAGAAAACAGGGAGGTGGGCGTTAGGGTGATGGACTCACCGACCGGCTTGCAATCAATGAGGCAAGCATCCATGACCCAAGCAGTTGACACTCAGCCCGTTCAGCCCCTGCTCTCCCCCGCCGATCTCGATCCCGCGGAGCACGAATTCGGCGGTTCAGTGCATCTCGATGTGATCGATCTCGCCGCCCCGGATGAAGATTACTGAGACGAACAGGCCCCATGTTGCGGTTCAAGACGCCGGTTTTGCTGTCCGGCACCGCCTTCTAACCCTGACGAGACACCGCCCTCACAAATAACGATAAAATGCCATAAAAAGATAAAAATCTGGTTTTATTCACTAGCAGATAACGATGCACATCCCTCCCTCGGGCTCCCGTTCCCTGATACAAACCTACGTTATTGCGCGTCATTTCCCTGCTCTCCCCGTTTCCCCTCCCTCTTCACATCTTTTCCTGATTCGGTTTTAAACAATAGTTCATCAACCAGTCTCCTTGCAGGCCAGATGAAAGCTGCATTGAAAGGATGCATTTCATACAGATGTTTTTTCCAAGCCTGGAGTAAGGTCGGGATTTCTTTTTGCATTTGTAATTTTATTACGTAATTAATTACATTTTCGACACCCAATTGACGGCCCGTTCATCCTCCCTGAGGGGCGGCGCAGCCAAGAGCATAACTATCTGTATAGAGCTTTTATGCTAATCACATAAATCCTTTTAAAACATCATCTTAACAACCACACCAAAACACCTGTTTTAAAAATCAAGTTGACGAATCCCCCATTCTTTTGCACCTTATGAGTCGTGTTACCCCGCTGTTATGGGGAGTTTAAGAGAAACGAACATAGACGTTAGTCGTAGTTAGTAAGTTCAAAATGTAACTTTCAAAGGAGTGAACCCTATGTCGGCACCGGCCCAGACCATCAGCAGCCCCCGCCTGCACATCCAAGGCGAGATGCTTCCCGATTACGCGCAGATCCTGACGCCGGATGCGGTGGCCCTGGTATCCGAGCTGGTGGAACGCTTCGCTCCCCAGCGCAACGAACTGCTCAAACAACGGGTCGCCCGTCAGGCCCGCATCGACGCAGGTGAGCTGCCGGACTTCCTGCCCGAAACCGCTCACATCCGCGACGGCGACTGGACCATTCGTGGCATCCCCGCCGACCTGCAGGACAGGCGTGTGGAGATCACCGGCCCGGTCGAGCGCAAGATGGTGATCAACGCCCTCAACGCCAACGTCAAGGTGTTCATGGCCGACTTCGAAGACTCTCTGGCGCCGTCCTGGAGCAAGGTGATCGAGGGTCAGATCAACCTGCGCGACGCCGTCAACGGCACCATTGCCTACCAGAGCCCGGAGGGGAAGGTCTATACCCTGAGTTCCGATCCGGCCGTTCTCGTCTGCCGGGTACGCGGCCTGCACCTGCCGGAGAAGCACATCACCTTCGACGGCGAGCCCATCCCCGGCGGCCTGTTCGACTTCGCGCTCTACTTCCTGCACAACCACAAGGCGCTGCTGGCCAAGGGATCCGGCCCCTACTTCTACGTGCCCAAGCTGCAGAGCCATCTGGAGGGGCGCTGGTGGAGCGAGGTGTTTGCCTGGACCGAAGACAGGTTCGGCCTGCCCCGCGGCACCATCAAGGCGACCGTGCTCATCGAAACCCTGCCGGCGGTGTTCGAGATGGACGAGCTGCTCTATCAGATGAAGGATCACATAGTCGCGCTCAACTGCGGTCGCTGGGACTATATCTTCAGCTATATCAAGACCTTGAAGAACCACCCGGATCGCGTCCTGCCGGACCGCCAGGTGGTCACCATGGACAAGCCGTTCCTCTCCGCCTATTCGCGGCTGCTCATCAAGACCTGCCACAAGCGCGGTGCCCTGGCCATGGGCGGCATGGCCGCCTTTATCCCGGCCAAGGATCCGGCGGTCAATGCCGAGGTATTCGCCAAGGTGAAGGCAGACAAGGAGCGTGAGGCAAACAACGGCCACGACGGCACCTGGGTGGCCCACCCCGGCCTCGCCGATACCGCCATGGCGGTCTTCAACGCCGCCATCCCGGCCGGCACCAGCAACCAGATCCATGTGCTGCGCGAGCAGGATGCCCCCATCACCGCCACCGATCTGCTGGCCCCCTGCGAGGGGGAGCGCACCGAGTCTGGCATGCGCACCAATATCCGGGTGGCGCTGCAATACCTGGAAGCCTGGATCAACGGCAACGGCTGCGTGCCCATCTACGGTCTGATGGAAGATGCGGCGACCGCCGAGATCTCCCGCACCTCCATCTGGCAGTGGATCCGCCACGGCAAGACCCTCTCCAACGGTCAGGTGGTAACCAAGGCGCTGTTCCGCCAGATGCTGGCCGAGGAGCAGGAGGTGGTCAGACGCGAAGTGGGCGAGGCCCGCTGGCAGGCCGGTCGCTTTGCCGAGGCGAACGCCCTGATGGAAGAGATAACCTGCGCCGACACACTCATCGATTTTCTGACGCTGCCCGGCTACGAGCGGCTGTGAAACCCGGGCCGGTGACGGCCCCCATAACAAGTCAATGGAAACGTGAAATCAATGAAAGAGGGAACTGATATGGCACTGACCCGTGAGCAACAGATCCAGGCTATCGAGAAAGACTGGGCAGAAAACCCCCGCTGGAAAGGGATCAAGCGCGGCTACAGCGCCGAAGACGTGGTGAACCTGCGCGGCAGCCTGCAGCCGGCACACACCCTGGCCCAACGCGGTGCCGACAAGCTGTGGGAACTGATCCACGGCGGCGCCAAGAAAGGCTATGTGAACTGCCTCGGCGCCCTGACTGGTGGTCAGGCGGTGCAGCAGGCCAAGGCCGGCATCGAGGCCATCTACCTCTCCGGCTGGCAGGTGGCGGCGGACAACAACCTCTCCTCCACCATGTACCCGGATCAGTCCCTCTACCCGGCCAACTCGGTGCCCTCGGTGGTGGAGCGCATCAACAACTCCTTCGCCCGTGCCGACCAGATCCAGTGGGCCAACAAGGTGGGCCCGCAGGACAAGGGCTTCATCGACTACTTCCTGCCCATCGTCGCGGATGCGGAAGCCGGCTTCGGCGGCGTGCTGAACGCCTTCGAGCTGATGAAGGGGATGATCGAGGCGGGCGCCGCCGGCGTCCACTTCGAGGATCAGCTGGCCTCAGTGAAGAAGTGCGGCCACATGGGCGGCAAGGTGCTGGTCCCGACCCAGGAAGCGGTGCAGAAACTCATCGCGGCCCGTCTGGCGGCGGACGTCTGCGGCACCACCACCCTGGTGATCGCCCGCACCGACGCCAACGCGGCGGATCTGCTGACCACGGATGCGGACCCCTACGACGCCGGCTTCCTGACCGGTGAGCGCACCAGCGAGGGCTTCTACAAGGTGCAGGCCGGCATCGAGCAGGCCATCTCCCGTGGCCTGGCCTACGCTCCCTACGCCGACATGGTGTGGTGCGAGACCGCCAAGCCTGATCTGGACGAGGCGCGCCAGTTTGCCGAAGCCATCAAGGCCCAGTACCCGGACAAGATCCTGGCCTACAACTGCTCCCCGAGCTTCAACTGGAAGAAGAACCTGGACGATGCCACCATCGCCCGCTTCCAGCAGGAGCTCTCCGACATGGGCTACAAGTACCAGTTCATCACTCTCGCGGGCATCCACAACATGTGGTTCCACATGTACGAGCTGGCCTACCAGTACGCCCGCGGCGAGGGCATGAAGCACTACGTCGAGATGGTGCAGCAGCCGGAGTTCGCGGCCGCCGAGCGGGGCTACACCTTCGTGGCGCACCAGCAGGAGGTGGGCACCGGTTACTTCGACAAGGTGACCACCGTCATCCAGGGCGGGCAATCTTCGGTGACCGCTTTAACGGGCTCCACCGAAGAGGACCAGTTCCACTAAGGTGATGGCTAGAATGGCGCCGACCAGGTGACCCTTTCAGCCAGCTATCCAGGGTGGGCAATCCTCGGTGACCGCGCTGACCGGCTCGACCGAAGAAAATCAGTTCCACTGATAAGCAGAATCCCTTGAGATAGCAAAACCCCGGCCAGTGGCCGGGGTTGCTTTTTATCCGTGGCCTCGGCGTCGCCGAGCCTCAAACCAGCTTGACGGGCTCAGAGCTCGAGTATCTCTTTGACAAAGGGGATGGTCAGCTTGCGCTTGGCGCGGAAGGAGGCGTTGTCGAGCCGGTTGAGGGTGGCGAGCAGGGTGCGCATGTCGCGCGACAGCCGGTTGAGCAGGAAGCGGCCCACGTCGATAGGCAGCTTGAAGCCCCGCAGCTCGGCGCGCAGTTGCAGGGCACTGAGCTTGCCCTCATCGTCCAGCTCGTCGAGGTGGAAGCTCACCCCCCAGTCGAGGCGGGAGGCGAGATCCGGCAGCTGCAGCCCCAGCTTGCGCGGCGCGCTGCAGCCGGTGACCACCAGGGTCCCCTCTCCCTTCTCCTTCCAGCGGTTGTAGAAGTCGAACAGGGCCCGCTCCCACAGGGCGTTGCCGGCGATCGCCTCCAGGCTGTCGAGGCAGACCAGGGGCAGGCTCTCCAGGGCATCCAGCATGCTGGGGTCGAGCTGTTCGAACTGATCGAGGGAGAGATAGGCAGCGGCGGCGTCGCGGGCGTTGACCTCGGCGCAGGTGGCGTGCAGCAGATGGGAGCGGCCCGAGCCTTTGGCTCCCCAGAAATAGAGGAAGGGCGAGCCCTGACCGATGGCCGCGTTCTTGAGGGCGGTGATCAGATGGGCATTGTTGCCGGGATAAAAACTGACGAAGGTTTCATCATCCGGTAGTTGTACGGCGAGAGACAGTTGGGCCGGTTGCTTCACTCGTTGGGCTTTGACTGTGATATTTGCGGGCAAGTGTATCACCAGAGCGGCAGATAGAGAACCGCCCGGGTCATGCCGGGCGGTCTGGAACATCCCCTGAGCTCAGGGCTGCGACCATTGGTAGCGCAGGCCGCTCTCGTTGTCTTCCACCTGGCGCAGGCGGCTCTCAAGCTGCAGACCCCGCACCAGCTCCGCCTTGTCCCCCTGCAGCGAGAGATTGAAGGTGACCTTGTCTCCCTCCAGCTTGCCGATCGCCACCTTGGTGACGCTGGCCATGCCTTGCAGCATCTTCTGTATCTGGATCATGCCGTCGATGTCGGACAACCCCTCCACCACCAGGGTCTGGCTGGAGGCGACCCCGGAGAGGCGGGTGCCGTACTGCTGCACCAGCCAGCCGGCCAGGGCATCGGCAAACCCCTTGGCCACCTCGGTCTGGGACCCCGAGCCAGACCCCTTGGTCAGTTCGGTCAGCTCCCCCGCCTGGGCACCCGGCTTGACGCCATAGAGGCCCCAGTCGATGCTCCAGCTCTCTCCCTCCGGCGTCAGCTTGCCCAGCACCACCATTTCGGCGCCATAACGCTGGCTCGCCTTGAGCACGGGATCGGCGAAGCGACCCCAGACGTCGGTGGCGTTGACCGCCATGTTGTCGTCGAGATCCATCAGCGGGATGCTGATGGGCAGCCCCATGGCCTGGGCCTGGGTACGCAGGGCGGCGGCCCAGCCATCGCCGGACTGATCCGGCAGGATGCGGCGCTCCCCTTCGTCGACAACCAGCCAGACGCCCAACTGAGGGCGCACGGGGCCCAGCAGGGCAAACTTGCTCTGGGCGACCAGGGCGTTGACCTTGGCCACGTCGAAATCGGCCTTGAGAAACTTCACCGGCCCCACGTCCTGATAGCCGTAATGCTGCACATAGTCACCGGGCGCGGCCAGCGCCTTGACCACGTCCGGCTGGGTCAGGATGTCCCGCTTGCCCGTCACCTTGACGAGCACATCCCCCAGGGCCTGAGCCTGAGCGGCCGTCATGTCGCCGCTGGTGGGTGCCTTGCCCTGATAGAGGTCGGTCACCTGGGCGGCCGACGCCACGAATGGCAGACAGCAGCAGAAGAGCATCGCTAAGCGTTTCAGCATAAAGAAGATTCTCGAAATGGGGGATGGTGCTTATGGTAGCGGCAAGGCCCAGGTGGCAGCAAGCCGGCGGGGGGCATAAACCACGAAGCCGGCGATAGGCCGGCTTCGCTTGCGCTCTTTTTGAAAGAGCGCCGATGACATCAGGACTTATTTGGTGCCGAAGATCTTGTCACCGGCATCGCCCAGACCCGGGACAATGTAGCCCTTCTCGTTCAGGCCCTGATCGACGGCGGCGCAGTAGAGCTCCACGTCCGGGTGGGCCGCTTCCAGCGCCTTGATCCCTTCGGGGGCGGCAACCAGCACCAGCACCTTGATGGACTGGCAGCCCTTCTTCTTCAGCAGATCAATGGTGGCGATCATGGAGCCGCCTGTGGCAAGCATGGGGTCGATGACCAGGGCCAGACGCTCTTCGATGTTGCTGACGATCTTCTCGAAATAGGGGACGGGTTGCAGGGTCTCTTCGTCGCGGTAGATGCCGACCACGCTGACGCGGGCGCTCGGCATGTGTTCCAGCACGCCGTCCATCATGCCGAGGCCGGCACGCAGGATGGGCACGACGGTGACCTTCTTGCCCTTGATCTGGTCAACTTCCACTGGCCCGTTCCAGCCATCGATGGTAACTTTCTCGGTTTCGAAGTCAGAGGTCGCTTCGTAGGTCAACAAACTGCCCACTTCCTTGGCCAGTTCACGGAAACGCTTGGTGCTGATGTCGCCTTCGCGCATCAGGCCGATCTTGTGCTTGACCAGGGGGTGTTTGACTTCAACGACTTTCATTATTATCTCCTCTAACTGCCGCCAAAAAAATCGCGGAATCATACAACAAAAGCCGCCCCTTGTAGAGCTTTTCCATCCAAAAACGCGCAAACGATTTTCTTTCTGCTTTTCCCTGCCCACTGATAGAATACGCCCCGAATTTTACCCTCCACTTCTTTATATGACGGGGAATACGCGTGACTGACAAAACCTCACTGAGCTACAAGGATGCTGGCGTGGATATCGATGCCGGCAATGCACTGGTTGAACGTATCAAGGGCGTGTCAAAGCGCACTCGTCGTCCTGAAGTCCTTGGTGGTCTTGGCGGCTTTGGGGCCCTGTGTCAAATCCCTGCAGGCTACAAGGAACCGGTACTGGTCTCCGGTACCGACGGGGTGGGCACCAAGCTGCGTCTGGCCATCGATCTGAAGAAGCATGACACCGTGGGGATCGATCTGGTGGCCATGTGCGTCAACGACCTCATCGTCCAGGGCGCCGAGCCCCTCTTCTTCCTCGACTACTATGCCACCGGCAAGCTGGACGTGGACACCGCCGCTGCCGTGGTCACCGGCATCGGCGTCGGCTGCGAGCAGTCCGGCTGCGCCCTGGTGGGTGGCGAGACCGCCGAGATGCCCGGCATGTATGAAGGGGAAGACTACGACATCGCCGGTTTCTGCGTCGGCGTGGTGGAGAAGAGCGAGATCATCGACGGCAGCAAGGTCGGCGAAGGGGATGCCCTGATCGCCCTGGCCGCGAGCGGCCCCCACTCCAACGGCTTCTCCCTCATTCGCAAGATCCTGGAAGTCTCCAAGGCAGACGTCCACCAACCGCTGGGTGACACCACCCTGGCCAACGCCCTGCTGGAGCCGACCCGCATCTATGTGAAGCCGGTGCTCAAGCTCATCGAGGAGTGCGAGATCCACGCCCTGTCCCACATCACAGGCGGCGGCTTCTGGGAGAACATCCCCCGCGTGCTGCCCGCCAATACCCAGGCGGTGATCGACGAGCAGAGCTGGCAGTGGCCGGCGGTGTTCAGCTGGCTGCAGCAGGCCGGCAACGTCACCCGCCACGAGATGTACCGCACCTTCAACTGCGGCGTCGGCATGATCATCGCCCTGCCGGCGGATCAGCTGGACAAGGCGCTGGCCCTGCTCAAGGCGGAAGGCGAGAACGCCTGGCACATTGGCCACATCGCCAAGGCGGCCGATGGCGAGGAGCAGGTCATCATCAAATGATGCGGATCCTGGTTCTGATCTCCGGCAGCGGCAGCAACCTGCAGGCGATCCTCGACGGCTGTGCCAGCGGCAAGATTGCGGGCCAGGTGGTGGGCGTCATCAGCAACAGGGCCGATGCCTATGGCCTGGTTCGCGCCAAAGAGGCGGGGGTGGCCACCGCCATCCTGGCCCAGCAGCAGTTCGCCAGCCGGGAGGAGTATGATGCCGCCCTGCTGGCCCTGATGCAGGACTACCAGCCGGATCTGGTGGTGCTGGCCGGCTTTATGCGGATCCTGAGCGGCGATCTGGTGCGCCACTTCGCCGGACGGATGATCAACATCCACCCCTCCCTGCTGCCGAAGTACCAGGGACTGCACACCCACCAGCGTGCCATCGAGGCCGGTGACGACGAGCACGGCGCCAGCGTCCACTTCGTCACCGAGGAGCTCGACGGCGGCCCGGTGATCCTGCAGGCTCGCGTGCCCATCTTCGAGGGGGACAGCGCCGACGAGGTCGCTGCCCGGGTCCAGGTCCAGGAGCACTGCATCTACCCCCTGGTGGTGCAGTGGTTCTGCGAGGGGCGCTTGCAGATGCGAGAAGGGTCTGCCTTCCTCGATGGCAAGCAGCTTGGCCTGGCAGGCTATGCCAGCGAGTAACCGCTAGCAGTAGTAAGACACAACAAGGGAGGCTTAGGCCTCCCTTGTCATTTCTATCGACCAGCGCAATTGCTGCCATCACGTCCGATTACGCCGCTGCGCGGCTAATCGGCCCTACACCGGATTGTCGATATCGATAAAGGTCACTTCCAGCCCGTGCACCGTGGCGAGCCACTCCCCCAGCGCCTTGACGCCATAACGCTCGGTGGCATGGTGACCGGCGGCGTAGAAGTGCATGCCCATCTCGCGGGCGGTGTGGATGGTCTGCTCCGAGGCTTCGCCGGAGATGAAGGCGTCTATGCCCTGCTCCGCCGCTTGGCTGATGTAGCTCTGGCCGCCACCGGTGCACCAGGCCACGGAACGGATGAGCTCGGGCCCGCTGTCGCCGCAATGGAGCGGCTCGCGGCCGAGGCGCTCGGCGATGAGCCTGGCAAAGTCGGCCCCGCTTATGGGCTCTTCCAGCTTGCCCACCATGGCGACGCTCTTGCTGTTCCAGGGTTCGAGGCCGCGACGCACCTTGATGCCGAGCAGCCTGGCGAGCTGGGCGTTGTTGCCCACCTCGGGGTGCACGTCCAGGGGCAGGTGATAGGCGAACAGGTTGATGTCGTGGGTCAGCAGGGTTTTGAGGCGGCGCTGTTTCATGCCGGTGATCTGGGCCGGCTCGCCGCTCCAGAAGTAGCCGTGGTGAACCAGGATGGCGTCGGCATCGGCGGCCACGGCCGCATCGATCAGGGCCTGGCTGGCGGTCACACCGGTCACCACCTTGCGAATGCGCTCGCGCCCCTCCACCTGCAGGCCGTTGGGGCAGTAGTCCTTGATGGCGTGGGGTTCGAGCAGGTGGTTGAGCAGGCTTTCCAGTTTTCGATGAGAGATCATGGGCGTCTCCTAACAGGGCTCCCCGCACAGGATCGCAGGGAGCCGGATTCCGATCGTCAGGGGCCCATGATAATCGAGCCGGGCCGGCAAGGCCATGGCACCGGCATCAAGCCTAGGCGGGCAGCTCTATGCCGGCGTCACGCATCTGGGCCAGCTTGTAGCGCAGGGTACGCGGGCTGATGCCGAGCTTGTCGGCCACCGCCTTGCGACTGCCATTGCACTCCTGCAGGGTGTCCAGGATGATCTGGTGCTCCTGCAGCTTGAGCTCGCCGCCGAGCCCCTCCCCCGACAGCCGCTCGAGGGGGCGTACCAGCGTCTCGTCCGTCTCCTCCAGGATCAGGTGCTCGCACCCGATGAGCCCGTCTGGACAGAGGATCAGGACACGCTGCACCACGTTGTCGAGCTCGCGCACGTTGCCGGGCCAGGAGTGGGCCATCAGGCGTTCGCGGGCCTCCTCCGCGAGCCGCGGCGTCGGCAGCCCCATCTGGCTGGCGTGGAGCGCCAGCAGATGCTCCGCCAGGGGCAGAATGTCCCCCGGGCGCTCCCAGAGCGCGGTCCAGCGCAGGGGGAAGACGTTGAGGCGGTAGTAGAGATCCTCGCGGAACAACCCGTCCTGCACCGCTTTTTTCAGATCCCGGTTGCTGGTGGCGATGACCCGCACATCGAGGGGGATCATCTTGCGGCTGCCGAGCCGCTCCACCTCTTTCTCCTGCAAGACCCGCAGCAACTTGGCCTGGAGCCCCAGATCCATCTCGGTGATCTCGTCGAGCAGGAGTGTGCCTCCCTGGGCCTGCTCGAACTTGCCGGGACACCCCTGCACCGCTCCGGTGAAGGCCCCCTTCTCGTAACCGAACAGGGTCGCCTCCAACATGTTCTCCGGAATGGCGGCGCAGTTGATGGCGATGAAGGCCTGCTCGGCACGGCTGGAGTTGTCGTGGATGTAGCGGGCCAGCACCTCCTTCCCCGTCCCGCTCGGGCCGGTCACCATCACGGTGGCCTCGCTCCTGGCGACCCGGGTCGCCAGCTGGAACAGCTCGGCGGTCCTGGGATCCCCGTACACCACGGCCCGCCTCTCCACCTTCTGGGCCGGCACATAGCGGCTGACCTGGTTGAGCAGCACCTCGGGGGAGAAGGGCTTGGCCAGGTAGTCGATGGCCCCCTCGCGCATGGCGCGCACCGCACCGTCGATGTTGGCGTAGGCGGTCATCAGGAGCACAGGCACCTGGGGATACTGCTGGCGGATATTGGCCAGCAGGGTGAGGCCATCCATGCCTCCCATCTGGATGTCGGAGATCACCATGTCGAAACGCTGGCGCGACAGGGCCAGCAGGGCCCGCTCACCGCTGTCCACCTCGCGGCACTCATAGCCACCGAGCAGCAGGGTGTCCACCAGGGCCTCGCGCAGGCCGTTGTCATCTTCCACCACCAGAATACGAGCCTGGGTCATGCTACACCTCCGAGCTGCACCGCTTGCTGATGCAGGGGGAACGACAGGGTAAAGCAGGTGCCCTCACCGGGGACAGAGGCCACGCTGACCTCCCCCTGGTGGGCACGCACCACGGATTGCACCACGGCGAGCCCAAGGCCTGTGCCCTGGGAGCGGGTGGTGAAGAAGGGTTCGAAGATCTGGCCGAGCAAGGCCGCCGGCATCCCCTTGCCGTTGTCGAGCACGCGCATCTCCACCCGGTTGCCGCTGCGCACCGCGCTCACCAGCAGCGAATCGGCGCCGGCCTGGCGCGCGTTAGCGATGAGGTTGTTGATGGCGCCCGCCAGGGCGCTGCTGTTGGCGAGCAGGCAGAGATCCGGCTCCGGCACCTCCAGGTGCAGGGCACAGCCCTGCTGCTGGCAGAAGGCCTCGGCGCCGGCCTGCACCTCCGCCAGCAGCCCCTGGACCGAGATGGGGGCCACCACCTGGTTGTCACCGTTGCGGGCAAACAGCAGGATGTCGTTGATCTGCTTCTCGAGATCCTGCAGGCGAGCCATCAGTTTTTGCTGGAACTGGCTGCGGGACTCGGGCTTCAGGGTGCGGTTCGCCAGGTTGGCCGCGTAGAGCATGGCGGCGGAGAGGGGGGTGCGGATCTGGTGCGCCAGGGAGGCGGCCATGTTGCCAAGGGCGGACAGCCGCTTCATGTGGTTGACCCTGTCCTGCAACTGGCGGGTCTCGGTCAGATCGGTGATGAACACCAGCTGCCCGGGCTGATCCGGCAGCGGCTGGGTCGACAGCTGGACCCGGCGCCCGTCCCGCAGGGAGATCTCGTGGCCGTCGTCTTCCCTGGGCTGGAAGCAGCGGGCGATGATCTGGCGCCAGAAGAGGCCCTCCAGCGGTTCCCCGAGCAAGGCCTGGGCCGCCGGGTTGGCGCGGGTGATCAGCCCCTCGCCGTCGAGCAGCAGCACGCCGGTAGGCAGCGCCGTGAAGATGGCGTAGAGCTGGCTCACTTCGTGTGACTGGAGGGGGTTGTCCTGCTGCGAGATTGTCATAAAGCTGACCTCAAACTGGCGATTGGGTCAGCTTATTCAATTTCCATGCCAGTGATTTATTGCATTAATATCAATGTGTTGACAGCCAAGCGTCAAAGCATTGACCTCAGTTGTCCTTGCTCATGCCGTACTTCTTCATCTTCTCCACTAGCGTGGTGCGGCGCATGCTGAGCAGGTCGGCGGCGCGGGCCACCACCCCGTCCTGGGACTCCAGGGCCTGGCGGATCAGCTCCACCTCGAGGTCGGCCAGCATCTCCTTGAGGTTGACCCCCTCCTGGGGCAGCTGCATGGGCAGGGGCATGGCGATGCCCGGATCCAGCACGGGCGGGGACTGGAACACGGCGGCCAGGGCATCCCGCTCGTCCATCTCGGTGAGGCGCTCATCCCTGGGTTCGCTCGGCAACAGCCGGTAGCGGCCGGGCAGGTCCGCCACATCGACGATCTGGTTCGGGTAGAGGATCAGCAGGCGCTCGATGAGGTTGGACAGTTCGCGCACGTTGCCGGGCCAGGGGTACTGCATCAGGGATTCCATGGCGCGCTGGGTCAGGCGGATGATGCCCCTGTGCTGCTCGGCATGGCGATTGAGCAGCTCCTGCAACAGCAGGGGAATGTCGTCGCAGCGCTCGCGCAGGGGCGGCGTCTCGATGGGGAAGACGTTGAGCCGATAGTAGAGATCCTCGCGAAACGCCTGGGTGCGGATCATCGCCTCCAGATCCCGGTGGGTCGCGGCGATGACGCGCACGTCCGCCTGCACCGTCTTGCCCCCACCGACCCGGTCGAACTGGCGCTCCTGCAACACCCGCAGCAGCTTGACCTGCATGGGCAGCGGCATGTCGCCGATCTCGTCGAGGAAGAGGGTCCCCCCCTGGGCCAGCTCGAAGCGGCCGCGACGGGCGGCGATGGCACCGGTGAAGGCCCCCTTCTCGTGGCCGAACAGCTCGCTCTCCAGAAGCTCTGCCGGAATGGCGCCGCAGTTGATGGGCACGAAGGGGCCCGAGCTTCGGGCGGAGAGCTCGTGAATGGCGCGGGCCACCACCTCCTTGCCGGTCCCGGATTCCCCCAGGATCAGCACGTTGGCATCGGTCTGCGCCACCTGGCCGATGAGGCGGCGCACCTCCTGGATCCCCTTCCCCTTGCCCACCAGCAGGCGCAGCAGGGTCTGACCCTTGTCGTGGATCTGCTGTCTGGGGTGCAGGGAGATGAAGGCCTGGCAGAAGTGCAGATGGCGGGTCAGGGACTCGTAGGTGAAGGGATCGTCGCTGCCGCCGATAAAGTTGCTGTTGGGGTGATCCGCCGACGTCAGGGAGATGAAGGGGATGCGAGGGTAGGTGGCCAGCAGCTCGGCCAGGGGGCGTTCGAGCAGACTGCCCGCCAGTATCCCCTGCAGCGGACCTGACGATTCGATGGCCACCTCGAGATCGGCCTCCACCACCTCCTGCCAGGGGATCCCCATGAAGGAGAGCACGGTTTCCAACTGCTGACGCCGCGCTTCATCGGCATCCACGATCAGCACCCCCATAGCCATCATATCCATATTCTTACACACCTGACGCCAAGTTATTGTTTTTAAACTACTTATGATAGTTAGCTATGCACAATGTCATAAAGGCCACAAAGTGCCAAAATTCTGGCGGATTGTCAAAACTTGTCGCGTTACAGAGTGTCCCGTCGGGACGGGGATCACGCTTCCAGCCAGACAGAGTATCGGAGGAAAATCGGCGCAGGGGGCAACAAGGCGCCGACGACAGCCGGCGCCGAAGGCGGGATCAGTGCTTGACGCTCTCCTGGGGCGCGGCGTAGCGGCACTCGGGGAAACGGCTGCAGGCCAGGAACAGGCGACCGGCGTGGGGACCCTTCTTGGCCTCCCGCTCCACCAGGGGCGCATCACAGCGCGGGCAGTGGGGCACCCGATGGGGATACACCTCCTCATCATCCTCCCCCTCGGCAAACAGATTATCCACCAGCTCGGCATCGGCAGCCGGCAACGGCGCAGGGCGTGGCGACAGTATGGCCTTGACGGGGGCGACGCCCGGGGTACGACCGCCATGGCGGGGCTCTTCCACCTCGACCCGATCCAGCTGCAAGGGGCTGAAGGTCGGCTCGCGGCGATCCCCAGGCAGCAGATCCTCATCCGGGGCAAGGCGGGGGCCGCTTAACAGCGGCAGGATCTGTTCGCGCAGTTCCTCGACCTGATAATGGCTGCTTGCCGGGATCTGCAGCAGCGGCAGACCGGCGCTGTCAAAGGCCGCCTTGAGGAAACTGTCGCGCACCTTGCGCTTCTGGTGGCGATGGGAGCTGTCATCGAGCTCGATGGCGCAGATGAAGGAGAGATCGGAGGGGTGGCAGAGCAGATAGTCCACGTGCTTGGCGCTGATCTTGTTGAACGCCTGCTGCCACTTGCTCTTGCCCATCCCCGTCTCCGGCGTCAGCACATCGGCCACCCGCACCTTGGCAAAGACCCGGGCCTGGTCGCCGACCGCCAGATCCAGCACGCCGAGGAAGGAACGCTCGGCGGGGGTGAACAGGGTCTCCTGCAGATCATAGGGCAGCGCCTTGCCCTTCTTGCCCCTGCTCCAGAAGATCGCCAGCAGAAGCAACACCAACAACACCAATCCCGATACGACAAGGCTATTCATACACGCACATCCCGTTCACAAGACATTTCCAGTTCACATCAACACGGAGGGGCCACACTCTACCACGTGGAAAGCGGCGCAGGCAGAGCTGAAATCAAACCCGCGCCGGCATTCGCGTTTTTTCACTAAATTTGCGCAAGGCGGGCTTCATATGGCCTGTCACAGCAGGCACAATGTCAGAGCCCATGGACGCGCTGGCGCACTCGCCGTCGCTGCCGGACGTCCCCCACGCAGTCCCATTCAAGGAGAGCAGGATGCAAAAGCAATTGGTCGTCACCGTGATCGGCGCAGACAAGCCCGGCATCGTCGAGAGCCTGGCCGATACCATCACCCGACAGCAGGGCAACTGGCTGGCAAGCTCCATGAGTGAACTGGCGGGGCAATTTGCCGGCATACTGCACGTCGCCGTCCCCGACGAGCACTATCGTCCCCTGTGCGAGGCGCTGGTGATGCTGCCGGGCCTCACCGTGAGCTTCGCCGAGGGGCAGCTCAGCCCGGAGCCGGCCCGTCAGGTGATGCTGAGCGTCACCGGCAACGACAGGCCGGGCATAGTCCACGAGGTGGCCAGCATACTACGCCAGCTCAACATCAACGTGGCCGATCTCACCACAGGCTGCGAGCCGGCGCCCCACAGCGGCGCGCCGCTCTTCTACGCCCATGCCCTGGTGGCCCTGCCACCCCAGCTCGAGCTGGACGATCTCGTCAGCGCCCTGGAGTCCCTCTCCGACGACCTGGTGGTCGACATCGACCAGGACCTGACCGAATAGTGCTGGTTGTCATAAATTTGTCATGGTTTGACGCCATAACTTCCGCGCAGACGCAACCAGAGTACAGAGGCACCAGATGAGCACCGACAGGCAGTATGAAGAGAAAGAGCTGAGTTGGCTCTCATTCAATGAACGGGTGTTGCAAGAAGCCATGGACAAGACGGTTCCGCTCATCGAGCGGGTCCGTTTCCTCGGGATCTTCTCCTCCAACCAGGACGAGTTTTTCAAGGTACGGGTATCGGACGTCAAGCGCCGCATCCTCATCAACGAGGTGCACGGCGGCGATGACGAGGCCAAGGTACTGCTGCGGGCCATCCAGCAGAAGGTGATGGCGCTCGGCGAGGCGTTCGACAACACCTACAAGGAGCTATTGCTCGCGCTGGCCCGCCACAACATCTTCCTGGTCAACGAGAACCAGCTCTCCGATGCCATCCAGCAGTGGCTGCGGGTCTTCTTCCGGGAGAAGGTGCTGCGCCACATCATCCCCATCCTGCTCAACAAGGAGGTCAACCCGGTCAAGTTCCTGAAAGACGAGCACACCTACCTCGCCATCGAGATGAAGAAGAACGGCCAGGTGATCCAGTACGCCCTGGTGGAGGTGCCGACCGACGATCTGCCCCGCTTCTTCCAGCTGCCGCCGGAGGGGACGCGCCGCAAGAAGCAGATCATCATCCTCGACAACGTCATCCGCTTCTGTCTCGACGAGATCTTCAAGGGCTTCTTCGACTACGACGAGATAGCGGCCTACGCGGTCAAGCTGACCCGGGACGCCGAATACGATCTCTCCGACCAGTTGGACCTCAGCCTGGTGGACAAGATGAGTGACGGCCTGAAGCAGCGCCTTACCGCCATGCCGGTGCGCTTCGTCTACGAGCGGGAGATGCCCGCGGCCATGATAAGCTTCCTCAAGCTCAAGCTGCAGATCAGCTCCTACGACGCCATCATGCCGGGCGGGCGCTATCACAACTTCAAGGACTTCATCGGCTTCCCCAACGTGGGCCGGGAATACCTGGAGAACCCCAAGCTGCCAGCCCTGGACTGCCGCGATTTTGACGGCTTCGTCAACGCCTTCGACGCCATCACCCGGCAGGACATACTGCTCTACTACCCGTATCACAAGTTCCACCACTTCACGGAGCTGGTGCGCCAGGCGGCGTTTGACCCGGCGGTCAGTGCCATTCGCATCAATATTTACCGGGTCGCCAAGAAATCGCGCATCATCCACTCCCTCATCGACGCCGCCAACAACGGCAAGAAGGTGACCGTGGTGGTGGAGCTGCGCGCCCGCTTCGACGAGGCGGCCAACATCGACTGGGCCAACATCCTGACCGATGCGGGGGTCAAGGTGGTGTTCGGGGTGCCCAGCCTCAAGATCCACTCCAAGCTCTGCCTCATCACCCGCCACGAGAACGGCGAGGCGGTGCGCTACGCCCATATCGGGACCGGCAACTTCAACGAGAAGACCGCCAAGATCTACACCGACTTCTCCCTGCTGACCCGCCACCCGGACATCACCGCCGAGGTGGAGAGCGTGTTCGAGTACATCGAATACCCGTACCGGCGCTACAAGTTCAACCACCTGCTGGTCTCCCCCATCAACAGCCGCCGCCAGCTCTATCGCCTCATCGACAACGAGCTGGCCAACGCCAAGGCGGGGCAACCCAGCGGCATCACCCTCAAGATCAACAACCTGGTGGACAGAGACCTCATCAACCGGCTCTATGCCGCCGGCCAGGCCGGGGTGCCCATCCAGATGATCATCCGCGGCATGTGCGCCCTGCGCCCCGGGGTGCCTAGCCTGAGCGACAACATCCGGGTCATCAGCATCATCGACCGCTTCCTCGAGCACCCTCGCGTCATGGTGTTCCACAACAAGGGCAACCCCCAGCTCTATATCTCCAGCGCGGACTGGATGAGCCGCAACATCGACGGTCGCATCGAGGTGGGTACCCCCATCTATGACGAGCGGCTCAAGCAGCGCATCCTCGACATCCTCGAGCTGCAGCTCGGCGACACCTGCAAGGCGCGGGTCATCGATGCCGACCAGAAGAACGAGTACGTGAAGCGGGGCAACCGCCGCAAGGTCCGTTCCCAGGTCGCGATATACGACTACCTCAAACGCATAGAGTCAAACCATGGACAATAGTCTGTACGCCGCTGTCGATCTGGGGTCGAACAGCTTCCACATGGTCATCGCCCGTCTCAACGAGGGGCGGATGCAGCTCGTCGATCGCATCAAGGAGCGGGTGCGCCTCGCGGAGGGGATGGACGAGCAGCGCCGGATGTCGGACGAGGCCATGGCCCGGGGCCTCGACTGCCTCGCCCTGTTCGCCGAGCGCCTCACCAACATCAAGCCGGATCAGATCCGCATCGCCGGCACCTATACCCTGCGCCGGGCCAGCAACGCCCGCGCCTTTGTGAGCGAGGCGGCCAAGGTGCTCAACCACCCCATAGAGATTATCAGCGGCCAGGAAGAGGCGCGCCTCATCTATCAGGGGGTCGCCCATACCCAGCACATCGAGGGCCAGGTGCTGGTGGTGGACATCGGTGGCGGCAGCACCGAACTCATCATCGGCGAGGGGTTCGAGCCTAAGGCCCTCACCAGCCGCAAGATGGGCTGCGTCAGCTTCACCCAGAGCTTCTTTGCCAACGGCAAGCTTGGCGAGAAGGCCTTCAACAACGCAGTGCTTGAGGCCCAGCACCAGCTCGCCCCCATCATCAACCAGTACCGCAAGCTCGGCTGGCAGAGCTGCCTCGGCAGCTCAGGCTCCATTCGCACCGTGCGCGACGTGTTGCAGGGGGAGGAGTGGACCGACGGCGCCATCACCCTGGCGGGCCTGGAGCGCCTCAAGACCGAGATGCTCAAGCACAAGCGGGTCGACCAGCTCAAGCTGGCGGGCCTCACCGAGGAGCGCCAGGGGGTGTTCGCCGCCGCGGTGGCCATCCTGCTCGGGCTCTTCACCTCCCTGCCCATCGAGCGGATGGAGTACTCCGACGGCGCCCTGCGCGAGGGACTGCTGTACGAGTTCGAGGAGCGGCTGCAGCACCACGACATCCGCGAGCGCACCGCCCTGGCCCTCTCCACCCACTATCGCATCGACAAGCGCCAGGCCACCCGGGTGGAGCAGAGCGTCCTCTCCCTGTTCGATGCCCTGAGCGGCCCCTGGGAGATGCCGGAGGAGCCCTATCGCGCCATCCTCGGCTGGGCGGCCCGGCTGCACGAAATTGGCCTCGCCATCAACTACAGCGGCATTCACCGCCACTCCGCCTATATCCTGCAAAACACCGACCTGCCCGGTTTCAACCAGGACGATCAGGCCCTGCTGGCGGCCCTGGTGCGCTTCCAGCGCAAGGGGCTCAAGCTCTCCGAACTGCCCGCCCTGCCGAACCACGACGAGCAGACGGTGCTGCGCTGCATCCGCATCCTGCGCCTCGCGGTGGCGGCCCACCACAGGCGCCAGGACAACCTGCTGCCCGAGTGGAACGTGCAGGCCGCCGGCGATCAGCTGGTGGTCACCCTGCCGCTGGACTGGTGCGACGAGAACCGGCTCCTGATGCAGAACCTGGAGAAGGAGCACCGCTACTGCCAGGAGCAGGGCTGGCCCCTGCTGTTCCAGCTCGGCTGAGCCCTCGGCTCAAGCGAACATTCGTTCAACTCAAATGAAAAAAGGCAGCCGATGGCTGCCTTTTGTCGTGATGCCGGTCTCACTGCAGGTCCGGCAGGATCAGCTTGGCTATCTCGAAGTAGATGATGAGGCCGGTGCCATCCACCAGGGTGGCGATGAAGGGGGCCGAGACCACCGCCGGATCGATGCGAAAACGGCGCAGCACCATGGGGATCACCGAGGCGACGGTGGCGCTCCAGAGCACGATGGCGATGATGGTGAGGGTCACCACCATGCCGATCTCCGGGCCCACCCCTAAGCTCCAGGCCCGCACCCAGGCGGCCAGGGCGATGGCCGCCGAGATGAGCAGGCCGGTGGAGATCTCTTTTTTCAGCACGGTGCCGAGGTTCTTCAGGCTCACCTCCCCCACCGCCATGGCACGCACGATCGTGGTGGTGATCTGGGTGCCGCTGTTGCCCCCGGTGCCGATCAAGAGCGGGATGAAGAAGGCGAGCGCGATGGCCGCCTCCAGCTGCTCCTCGAAGGCCCGCAGCACTGTGCCTGTGTAGGCCTCCGCCACGAACAGGATCAGCAGCCAGCCCACCCGCTTGCGCCACAGCTGCCAGGGAGTGGCCTGCAGATAGGGAGTATCCAGGGGAGATGAGCCCCCCTGCAGCTCCGCATCCTCGGTGGATTCGAGCTCCAGGATGTCGGCGGCGTCATCCACGTGGAAGACCCCCACCAGACGACCCTGATCTTCCACCGGCAGGGTCGAGAGGTCGCGGTCGATGAGCAGGCGGGCCGCCAGCTCCCGATCCGCCCGGGCGTTGATGCGCACCGCCTCCCGCTCCATCAGCTCGCTCACGGGCCGCAGGGGATCGGCGATCAGCAGCGACTTGAGGGAGACGCTGCCCTGCAGGCGCCGCTCGCCGTCGACCACATAGAGGTGGCCGAACAGCTGGGCCTGGTCCCAGGCGCCGTGGATCAGCTGTTTGGCGCTCTCCACCGTCGCCTCTGCCGCCACGGCCAGGTACTCGTGGCGCATGTTGGCACCGACCGACTCGCTCGGCCAGGCCAGCAGCGACCGCAGGGCATCCCGTGGGGGCTCGGGCAGACGAGCGAGCAGGGTGCTGCGATCCTCTTCATCGAGCCGGCGCAGCATGGTCAGCAGGTCGCGGCGCGCGATGGCCCCCTGCAGGCCCCCGAGGATGCTGCCATGGAGCCTGAGCAACAGATGGCCGGCGCACTCCGCGGGCAGGGAGCCGAGCAGGGCGGCCCCCTCGGGGACAGGCAGGGTATCGAAGATGCAGTTGAGCTCTTCCGGGCGCAGGGTCAGCAGCTGATCGGCCCGCTGGACCGGGTCCTGGTTGTGCGCCAGCCAGCTACCCAGGGCGATAGGATCGAGCAGTTGATGACGGTTGAGCAGGGTGTGTGTTTTCTTCATCACAGATGTCCTCATGTGATCCCGGGTCGGGCCCGGGAGCAACCGGTCATGCCGGCTGCCGTTTGCAAGAAAACAGCAATTTGATTGACGAGTAACAGGCAGGAAATGACGCCGTCCGGCGTGTCTTCATCCCCACGTACCAGCTTTAGCACTGCATAACGTATCCGGCGCGCCGGAAGCCACTTGGGTTGACACCTTAATCCGATGAAAACTGTCCTGATCTTGGGCGTCTCTGGACGTCGTGAGATCAGTGGCCTGTGTTTATGCAGGAGCCTCGCCTAACGAGATGCTGCGAATGATGCGCACGGCGGGGCCGTGCGGGCGGCATCATCGGCCCAGGCGCGAGTCGAGTCAAGGCAATCAGGACGTCTGCAACGGGTTGTTACAAATTGCGGGCAGGAGCATGAAATGACGGCTCCCCCGGGCCGGGGCCACGGGGGAGCGTGCGGTCAAGGGACAAATCAGCGGATATAGTCGAACAGGGTGAGCTTGCTTATCTTGCTGAAGGCGAGCTGGGAGGCGCTCATGGCCGCATCCTCCTTGGAGAGGGTGGCGATCACCTCGTACATGTCGGCCTCCGAGACCTTGGCCCTCGCCTGCTGGTTCAGGGTGCTGAGGCCGTCGTTCGAGCTCATCACCTGCTCCAGGCTGTTGAGCCGGCTGCCCACCTCCCCCTGTCCCCTGTCCACCTGGGTCCTGGCGTTGTTCATATGGGTGGTGGCATCGGCCACCGCCAGCTGGAAGTCGCTCGCCGGTAGGCTGGGATCCCGCAGGGCCGAGATGAAGTCGGACATGCCGTTGAGTATGTTGTCGTTCACTGGCTTATCGAGCACAAAGGTTTGAGGCGCCGAGCCGGCAGGCAAATCCAGGGTCAGCTCCAGCCCGTTGAAGGAGATGGCGTTGCCCGCCGTATAGGGAAGAGCGGGTCCCTGGACAACAACACCCAGGCTGTTCTGAATATCATAGGTTCCAGGTGGGCCAATCTGGGTGTTCACCGTGTACTGGTTGCTCGGCAGGGCTGGATCGTAGTTGTTGCGATAGAAGCTCTCGAAGTTGCCCTGGTCCCCCACCCCCACCTGGATGTTGGCGCTGGTGGCGCTGGCGGTGCGCCGGGTTGCCACCATCTCGAACAGATCGAAACCGGAGTCGTTCGCCGGGATCTTGACCGTGGGAGAGACCTGGATGCTGCGCTGACCCGTGTCCCCCTGGAACACGTAGTTGCCGCTGGCATCCTTGACGAAGGGCTGGGTCTTGCTCTGGTTGCCGCCGAAGATGAACTCCCCCTGGGAGTTCTTGCTGTTCATCAGGTCGAACATCTGCTTTTGCAGCCCCTCCAATTCGCTTGCGATGGCGCTGCGCTCCTCGGCGCCCATGGCGGAGTTGTTCGCCTTCTGGATCAGGGTCTGGGCGCTCAGCATGGCATTGTTGATGGAGGTGAGGACCGTATCCTCGTGGCCCAGGCTGTTCTCCAGCAGGCTGCCGTTGACGCCGTACTGCTTGAAGAGATCGATCTCCTTGGTCAGCGCCATCTTCTGGCTCATGCCGGAGGGATCCTCGCCGGCACGGGTGAACTTCTCCCCCGTCATCAGCTGGTTGTAGGCGGTGTTCTGACGCTCGCTCACCTTGCTCATGGTGGCCAGGTTGCGGTCGTAGATCATGTTGGTGGTGATGCGCATGACTTACCTCACGGAGGAGAGCAGGGTGTCGAAGATGGTCTTGGCGGTGTTCACTATCTGGGCCGAGGCCGCATAGGACTGCTGGAAGCGGATGAGGTTGGCCGCCTCCTCCTCCAGGTTGACCCCGGAGACGCTCTCGTAGATGCCGGTGCTCTGGGTCAGCTTGGCCTCGTTGGCCTGCAGCAGGGTCTTGGCCTGGCTGGTCTTGTTGCCGATCCCGCTCACCAGCCCGGAGTAGGCGTCGTTGAAGGTCATCTTGTCGTTGCTGGTGGCGGCGTTGTTGTTCTTGCGCACCAGCTCCTTGTTCTGCAGCTCCGCCAGGGCCAGGCCGTTGGCGTTGTCGGCGAAACCGTCCTTGTTGTAGCTCAGGGTGAAACTGTCGTTGGCCTCCACCTTGCCGATGATGCTGAAGTCATAGCCCGGGGTCAGGGCTGGCACTATGGGCGTCCCCAACGGCATCTCGAGGACGGACATCAGGTTCTGTCCCTTGCTGGACGCCGGGGCCACGCCGAGCAGGTTGTTGTTCTTGTCGTAGACCTCGTAGTTGCCGCTGCCGTCGATCTTGATGACCTGGGGAGCGCTCGGATCCAGGTTGTTGGCGCCAAAGCCCGAGCCCGTCCCCGTGTTGTAGACACTGCTCAGCTTGATTTCACCCGAGCCCAGGTTCTGGGCGTTCTTGTCCGCCTTGATGGGGGACGCCAGCGCGATGTCCTCTGGCCGGGTGATCGCGGCCTCGAGGTTGGCGGCGGCATGCCGGGTGGGTTGCAGCGCTATCTTGTCGCCGGCGGCCGGGGTGCCGGAGAGATCGATCTCGATGCCGTGCCCCGCCACCTCGAACGTGGCGGGGGGCGTGGTGCCGGTCATCAGCGAGGTACGCTTGCCGCTACCGTCGATGGAGAACACCTCATAGCCGGTGGCGCTGCTGAACTGCACCTCGTAGTCGAAGGTGGTCACTTCCGTTCCCTTGCCGGGGACGAAGTTCACCTTGGCGGCGCCGCTGCCGGTATTCTGGCTGTAGGGCAGGCCATCGCTCGCGCCGAGGGAGAAGAGATCCCCACCGAGCTCGTTGTCCAGATCCATCCCCAGCCGGTTCTGCTGGTTCATGGCGTCGGCCAAGGCGACCGCCAGCTGCCCGAGCTCCCGCTTGGCCGGTTCCAGATCCCGGCGCGCGGTGAAGAGGCCGCCGATGGCCCCCCCCACATCCTTGTCGTTGACGTCGGCCTGGTTGGCCCCCAGAGTCAGTTGCAGCGTGACGTCCCGGGAGTCCGGGTTGCCCGCCACCACCTTGAACTGGGCCACGCCGCCGTCCAGCACCAGGGAGTGCCCCGTGCTCATGTTCACCAGCATGCTGCCGTTGGGCTGGGTCACGGTGCGGATCTCCATCTTCTCGGAGAGCTGGCGGATGGCCTCGTCCCGCTGATCGAACAGCATCAGGTTCTCCTCCGGCGTGCCCTGGGTGCGGATGATGGCCTGGTTCAGATCGTTGATGCTATTGAGCAGGCTGTTCACCCTGTCCGTCTCGTCGCTGATGGTGGCGCTGATGGTGTCCCCCTGCTTGTCGAGCTGGGCGGAGAGGGTGTGGAATCTGTCCACCATGCCGCCCAGCTCGCTCAGGGTCGTCTTGCGCCCCCCGATCTCGGACGGCGACTCGTTGGCGGTATGGAAGGCCTTGAAGTAGGAGGTGATGGTGGTGCCCACGCTGTTGCTGGCATCGCCGAGCAGGCTGTCGAGCTGGAAGAGCTGATCGTAGCGGGTGCTGGAGGCCTGATAGATGGAGGTATCCCGGCGCATCTCGGCCTGGGCATAGGCGTTGATGATGCGCTCGCTCACCATGTCTCCCGTCCCCAATCCGACGGAATTGGTATAGATCAGGGTGCGTTCACGTACATAGCCCTGGCTATTGACGTTGACGATGTTGTTGCTGGTGGTCTGCAGCAGTCGCTGCTGGGCCAACACACCCGAGGTACCGATTCCAAGCAGATCGCTTGCCATAGCTTACAGCTCCATCTCTGTGTTCCTGGTCGCAGTGCTGCCGGGCATCGAGTAGCCGGCGATGGCATCACTGCGCAACACTTGTTTAAGTTTCCTGGCGTACTGGGGGTCGGTGGCATAACCGGCCTGCTGCAGCGCCTCGAAATAGCTGTCCGGGCTGTCCACCTTGGCCAGGGCACCCTTGTAGCGGGTCCCCGAGGTCAGGAAGTCCACGTAGTCGTTGAAGCTCTCTTCAAACGACTCGTAGGAGCGGAACGCCGCCTTCTGGCGCGAGGCCACCCCCTGCTCGTACTCCAGGGTGCTCACCACCGCCTTGGGCCCTTCCCAGCGCGGATCGGCCTTGATGCCGAACAGGTTGTGGGTTATCTGCCCCTCCCCGTCCTTGATCACCCGCTTGCCCCAGCCACTCTCGAGGGCGGCCTGGGCCACCAGCACCGCCGGGCTCAGCCCCAGCTTGTCCGCCGCCTTCTTGGCGAGCGGCATCAGCCTGTCGACGAACTCCTCCGGACTGTCGAACACCTTGGTGCTCCCGTCCAGGGCCGGCGCCCGCTGGCCCGTGCCCATGGGCGGCACGGTGCGGTGGGGACGCCGGGGCGGGGCCAGACGTTGCTCAGCCCCAGCCAGCTCACCCTTCATCTCGCTCTTCATTTCGTTATCAGCAAAATCTTTGCCAACTTTGGAGGCGGCGATCAGATCGTTGGAAGCACTGGGGGGCTGATAGGGCTTGTAGACCCGCTCGGTGCGCTCGGGCAGCTTGAGCACGCGCCCATCCTGATGGGTGAAGGTCTTGTCAGGAGAGAGCTGCCTGGCCACCATCTCGGCGATGCCGAGGCCCCCCTTGCTCGACATGTCGGCAACCCGCTGCTCGTCCAGCATCCCTTCATAGAACTGGGTGTAACTGCTGTTCATCGGGTTGCCTTCGGTCAGCACCGAGTTGGCCTGGCGCATCCCCTTGAACAGGGTCTGGGTGAAGATGGACTCGAACTGGCGGGCCGCCGCCATCAGGGCCCCCTGCTGCCCCTCCTTGCTCTGGCTCATCCGGCGCAGCTTGTCCAGGTTCTGGACATCCTGCACCATGCCAAGATTGATACCGCTCTGGGTGTCGAACTCTGCCATAACCTACCTCTTTGCCGCCCGTGGCAACCTCTTGCCGCTCAAGATGTTACAAAATGACCAGCTGGCCCTGCCGGAGGTGCCGCCCGAGGCGGCATTGCCATCCCTCATTACAGAATGACCAGCTGGCCCTGGATGGCGCCTGCCTGCTGCAGGGCCTCCAGGATCGCCATCAGATCGCCGGGGGCCACCCCCACCTGGTTCACCGCCCGCACCAGGTCGTCCAGGGTCGCGCCGGTATCGAACTTGAACATCCGCCCCGGATCCTGCTGCACGTTGATGGTGGAGTTGTTGGTGACCGCCGTCTGCCCGCCCGCCAGCGGATTGGGCTGGGAGACCTGCTGGTTCTCGGCGATGGTGACCGTCAGGCCGCCGTGGCTGATGGCGGCCGGACGCAGCCTGACCTCGCTGCCGATGACGATGGTGCCGGTGCGGGAATTCACGATGATCTTGGCGGACTCGCTCGCCGGATCCACCTCCAGGTTCTCTATGGTGGAGAGGTAGGAGACCCGCTGGGCCGGATCCCGCGGCGCAAACACCTTGATGGAGGTGGCATCCAGCGCCTGGGCGGTATTGGGCCCCACCAGATCGTTGACCACGTCGGCCACCCGACGGGCGGTGGTGAAGTCGGGCCGGTTCAGGTTGAAGGTGATGGTATCCCCCTGGCTGAAGGAGTTCGGCACTTCCCGCTCCACGGTCGCCCCGTTGGCGATGCGCCCCACGGTCGGGGTGTTGATCACCACCTTGGAACCGTCAGCCCCCTCGGCCCCCAGGCCCCCGACCACCAGGCTGCCCTGGGCCACCGCATAGACGCGGCCGTCCAGCCCCTTGAGGAAGGTCTGCAGCAGGGTGCCGCCCCGCAGGCTCTTCGCCTCGCCGATGGCGGAGACGGTGACGTCTATGGTCTGGCCCGGCTTGGAGAAGGGGGGCAGATCCGCGTGGATCGCCACCGGCGCCACGTCCTTGATCTTGGGCTTGATGTTGTCCGGCACCTTGATGCCGAAGTTGTTGAGCATGGTCCTGAAGGTCTGCTCGGTGAAGGCGTTGTTCTTCTCACCCGTGCCGGGCAGACCTACCACCAGACCGTAACCGATCAGCTGGTTGCTGCGCACCCCTTCCACCGAGGCGAGATCCTTGATGCGGGACGCGTGCGCCAGCCCGAGCGGCAACAGGCAGCACAGCAGGGCAAGCAGACGGAATCGGTTCATGACATCTCCTAACGAAACCACTGTGGCCCGGATCGGCTTGGCGATCCGGGCTGTCGAGTCTTAAATGGGCCACCAGGGACCGTTGAAGAAGCTGGTCAGCCACCCCTGTTCCTGGGTGTTGGCCAGATCGCCGGTCCCGCCGTAATGGATGCGGGCATTGGCCACCTTCTGGGACGACACGCTGTTCTCGGAGCTCACGTCCTCCGGACGCACCAGACCGGTGATGCGGATGTATTCGTTGCCGTTGTTGAGCATGATCCACTTCTCGCCGCGCACCAGCAGGTTGCCGTTCGGCAGCACCTTGACCACGCTGACCGAGATATTGCCCTGCAGGCTGTTGCTCTGGTCCGCCTTGGCCTGCCCCTTGAATGCGCTGCTCTGATCGACGGAGGCGGAAAGGTTGTAGGGGCTCGCCGTCACCGGCACCCCGCCCAGGCTCACCGGCGACAGATCGAAGCTGTTGTCCTTGCCGCTCTGGGTGTTGGCCTTCTTCGACGCCGAGGTCGACTCCGCCAGCTCGATGGTGATGATGTCACCTATCTTGTGGGCCTTGATGTCCGAGTAGATGCCGTTGACCTGCTCGGGCTGGAAGATGGCCCCGGTCGGGCGCACCGACACCGGCTCGGATTCGCCGTAGACGGGAGCAAATTCCGGATCGTCGGGCTTGGGGGTGTTGGGGGTACTGGCACAACCCGCCAGGGTCAGCAGGCCCAGCATCCATATGGCTTTCATCATGGCTCTCCTACGTCAGGTACGCTGGGTCAGGAAGGACATCATCGAGTCTACCGCTGAGATGACCTTGGAGTTCATCTCGTACACCCGCTGGGCCTGGATCAGGTTCACCAGCTCCTCGGTCACGTTGACGTTGGAGGTCTCCAGCATCCCCTGCTTGATGACCCCTAGCCCGTCCGCACCGGCAGTCCCCTGAATGGGGGCACCGCTGGACTGGGTCTCGAGGAAGAGGTTCTCCCCCATGGGCTGCAGGCCGGTGGGGTTGACGAAGTCCGTGGTGTTGATCTGGCCCACCACCTGGGACTGGCCGTCCCCCTTGAGCTGGACCGAGACCTGGCCATCCTCCCCCACGGTGACGCTCTGGGCGTTCTCGGGGATCTGGATCTCCGGCTGCAGCGGGTAACCGTTGCCCGGGGTGACTATGGTGCCCTCGTCGTTCAGGGTGAACTGGCCGTTGCGGGTGTAGGCCGCGCTGCCGTCCGGCAGCTGGATTTCGAAGTAGCCGCGGCCGCTGATCATCAGGTCCAGGGAGTTGTCCGTGGTCTGGACGTTGCCCTGGCTGTGGTTCTTCTGGGTGGCGACCACCTTGGCCCCCGCCCCCAGCATCAGGCCGGAGGGCAGTTCGGTGTCCGCCGAGGAGCGGCCACCTGGCTGGTTGATGTTCTGATAGAGCAGATCCTCGAAGATGGCGCGGGCCTTCTTGTAGCCCACAGTGCTGGCGTTCGCCAGGTTGTTCGAGGTGACCGAGATGTTGGTCTGCTGGGCATCCAGGCCGGTCTTGCTGATCCAGAGTGCAGGATTCATGGTGTGCTCCTTGATTAGCTGATACGCAGCAGCTGGGTTTGGGCCTCGTCGTTTTCCTCGGCGGTCTTCATGATCTTGACCTGAGTTTCAAACTGACGTTGCAGGCGAATGAGGTTGGTCATCTCGTCGACCACGTTGACGTTGCTCCCCTCGAGGGAGCCGGCGATCAGGCCCACCTCGGCAGACGCGGCCTCCCGCTGGCCATCCTTGCGGCGGAACAGGCCATCCTGACCCTTCTCCACCGCATCCCCCGCCGGGTTGACCAGCTTGATGCGCTGGAAATCCTCAGGCAGGTTGGCGGCAGCCCCCTCGGGGCGACCGCTGATGGTGCCGTCACGGTTGATCTCGATCTTCTCCATGGGCAGCGGCAGCACTATGGGCTGGCCGGCGTCATCCACCACGTTCAGACCGGTGGAGGTCTGCAGGTTGCCGGCGGCGTTGAGCTGCAGGTTGCCCATGCGGGTGTAGGCCTCCGCACCGTTGGGATCCTGCACCGCAATCCAGCCAGGACCGTCGACGGCGACGTCAAGATCCCGCCCCGTGGTCATCAGCATGCCGTGCTGCAGGTTCTGGCCCGGCCGCTCGGTCATGGCGAACACCCGGGTGGGCAGCCCCTCGCCGAACGCCTGCATGCTGCGCGCCTGCTCGAAGTCAGACTTGAAGCCGATGGTGTTGGCGTTGGCCAGGTTGTTGCCACGCACAGCCAGGCTGTTCATGTTCTCCTTGGCCCCGGACATGGCGATGTAAAGCAGGTGATCCATGGGATCCTCCGTCAAACAGATGACTCTCGCGGGGGAACTGCAAGTTGAATGCCAAGAGAGAGAAACACGGCGACAGGAGCGAGGGAAAAAGCGCGGCGCTGAGACGACAAGGGGCGCCGAAGCGCCCCTTGGAACCACAAACACCTTAGCGGATCTGCAGTATGTTCTGCTGCAGGGAGCTGTTCACCTCCAGGGAACGGGAGTTCGCCTGGAAGTTGCGCTGGGCGGTGATGAGGTCCACCAGCTCTGTGGTCAAATCCACGTTGGACTGCTCCAGGGCCGACGACTTGATGGAGCCGAAGGTGCCCGAGTTCGGGGTGCCGGGCAGGGCATCGCCGGAGAGCAGGGACTGGCGCCAGGAGGTGTCGCCCACCTGGGTCAGCCCCTGGGAGTTGGCGAACTTGGCCATGGCCACCATGGCCACCTTGACGGTGGTGGCGTTGCTGTAAGTGGCGGAGACTATGCCGTCCGCGGTGATCTCCACCTTGGTCAGGCGGCCGACGGTGGAGCCGTCCTGGGTCAATTTGTTGACTTCGAACGGCGAGGCGTACTGGGTCACGGTGCCGAGCTTGAGCTCGATCTCCTGGGTACCGTCGGCGCCATTGGTGATGATGCCGGCCCCCGCCGCCCCCAGCTGCTCGGTCTTGATGACCGCCGGGGTGGTGGGGGTGACCATCTTGCCGGAGGCGTCGAAGGTCACCCGCGCGCTCAGGGGCGCCTGGCTGACACCGGTGGCCATGGTGGTGGCCACACCGCCCGCGATGTCGATGGGCTTGTCGCCTTGATAGAGGTACATGCGCCAGGCGGTCGGCACCGCCGCCTGGGTCGTGTCGGCAGGGTCGGCTTCTTTCACGAAGTACTGGGTGATGGTGTGGGGCTCACCCAGGGAGTCGTAGACCACCACCGAGGTGGAGGAGGAGTAGGTGTCCGAGTCCTTGGGGTCGAACTTGGAGGCATCGGCGGCGCCGTTGCCCGCGGCCAGCGGCGAGGCGGTGGAGGGCAGGTTGAAACTCGCTTCGATCGTCGAGGTCTGGACCGGTTCACCGGCCCGGTCCGGGATCTGGATGGGCTTGGTCGCGTTGATACTCACCGCCTTGGGGGTGCCGTCTGCGTTGATCTCGTAGCCCTGCAGATAGCCGCCGGAGTTGCTGACCATGTAGCTGTTTTCGTTGAGCTTGAAGGCACCGGCGCGGGTGTAGGTGCGATCCAGGTTGGAAAGGCCGTCCGAGGTCACGAAGAAGCCGTTGCCCTGGATGGCGAGATCCAGCGCGTTGTTGGTGAATTGCAGCGCCCCCTGGTGGAACTGCTGCGCCACCGCCCCCGTCGCCACCCCGTTGCCGACCTGGGTCTTGGCGTTGACGAAGATGGAGTTGGCATAGACGTCGGCGAACTCGGCGCGGGACTCCTTGAAGCCAGTGGTGTTGACGTTGGCAATGTTGTTCGCGGTGACGTTCAGGTCTTTTTGAGCCGCATTGATGCCGCTGAGGGCATTGTTGAATGACATGTCTTTCTCCTTAGATCACTGCGTTAGAGGTCGAGGCCGGGGTCGTGGTCGACTTGCCGCCCGTCCCGCCAATTTCCAATACATCGGTCAGGTAGATGCCGCCCAGCCCCTTGAGCTTCAGGGTGCTGGGATTGGTGCTCGTACCCAGGGTGACGCTCTCCACCTTGGCGTAAGTCAGGGCGGGTACGCTCTCCGACTTGCCATCCACGGTGGCGTGCGCTTCTATCGAATACTTGCCGCTCTTGGCCGCATTGCCGGACTTGTCCTTGCCATCCCACTCGAAGGCCACGTTCCCCTTGTGGTCCCCCTCGAGGGAGAACTCCTTGACCACCTGGCCGCTCTCGTCCTTCACTGTCACCTTGATGTTGCTGCCGCCGTCTCCGGTGGCGATGACGCCGGAGAGGGTGCCTCCCTTCTCCACATACCCCGTGTTGGAGGGGATGAGCACGTTCTGGCCCACCAGGGCCGACGCCTGGAGCGCCTGGCTCGAGGTCATCAGGCTGTTGAGGCTCTCCATCTGGGTGGAGAGGCTGCTGATCCCCTGGGAGGTCGACATCGAGGTCATCTGGGACAACATCTGGGCGTTGTCCACCGGCTTGAACGGATCCTGATAGGAGAGCTGCATGGTCAGCAGCTTCAGGAAGGACTCCTGATCCAGCTCCTTTTTCTGGGTGCTGGTGTTGACCGTACTGGTCTGGGCCGACGTCGTCCGGTTGACACCCAGCAGGCTGTCATAGGTATCTGCCACTTATGCTCCCCCCTCTAGGGCTTGCGATGCCCGGCGTAGGCCGAACAGGCGGTCACGGGTCTCTGTCATCTGGGTTCACCTCTATCAGGACTTGCCGAGGCCGAGCGTCTGCTGCAGCATCTTCTTGGCCGCATCGGCCACCTGGACATTGGTCTGGTAGCTGCGCGAGGCGGCGATCATGTCCGCCATCTCCTCCACCATGTTGACATTGGGCTTGAAGATGAAGCCATCCTTGTCCGCCATGGGGTGGTTCGGGTTGTACTCCTTGAGCAGGGGGGCATCACTCTCGACGATGCCTTTCACGTCCACCCCCACCGAGGCCTGCTTGTCGGACATGGCCTGATCCAGCTGGGCGGCAAACACTGGCCGCCTGGCGTGGTAAGTTTTTTCCACGCTGGAGCTGACGCTGTCGGCGTTGGCCATGTTGCTCGCCACCGTGTTGAGGCGAACGGACTGCGCGCTCATGGCGGAGCCTGCAATGTCAAAGACCTTGAACAAACTCATCCTTGCTCTCCTTTCAGTGCCTTGAGCAGGCCGCTTATCTTGCCGTTCATGAATTCGAGGGAGGCCTGGTATTCGAGGCTGTTGCGCAGAAACTCGCTGCGCTCCTGCTGCACGTCCACCGTGTTGCCGTCACCGGTATCCGGTTGCAGGGGATTGCGGTACTGGGTCGACCCGGGCGCATCCATCTGCAAGGCGAAGTGCTTCTCGCTGGTGGTGCTGAGCCCGAACCCTTGCCGGCTCTGGGCCTGTTGCAGCGCCTGGGAGAAGTCGATGTCACGGGCCTTGAAGCCCGGTGTATCCGCATTGGCGATGTTGCTGGACAACACCTCGGCACGCTTGGCGCGCACGCTCAGCGTGTACTGGTGAACACCGAATGCCTTGTCGAATGAAATTGCCATAGCACACCTCCTGCTTCACGAATGTTTAGCAAGAGGTGTGCCAAAGAGGGATATGAGGAGGGTTATTTGACCTTGTAGACGATGCCGGGGTTGCAGCGGATCATCTCGAACTTGTCGGTGAGACCGGCCAGGGACTCCGAGGCCCCCAGCATCAGATAGCCGCCAGGGTTGAGGCTGCCGGCGAACTGGTTGAGGATCTTGGACTTCACCTCGGGGGCGAAGTAGATGAGCACGTTGCGACAGAAGATGATGTCAAACTTGCCGAGCAGGCTGTAGCTCTCCAGCAGGTTCAGGGGACGGAAGCTGGTCAATTTTCTGACACGCTCCGATACCCGCATCTTGTTGTCGCCGCAGGGCTCGAAGAACAGCCGCTTGCGCTCGGGGGAGAGGCCCCGGGCCAGCGCCAGGCTGTCATAGACCCCCTCCTTGCACTGGTTGAGCATGGTGCTGGAGATGTCGGTCCCCACTATCTGCACCCCGCCCGGCAGGGTGCCCGGTCGCTTGACCTGCTGCTCCAGCGCCGTCATGGCGATGGAGTACGGCTCCTGCCCGGATGAGGAGGCGGCGGACCAGATCTTGATGGGACGACCGCTCTTGCCGAGCTCGGGGAAAATCTTGTCGCTCAGCAACTGGAACGGGTAGGTATCGCGAAACCACAGGGTCTCGTTGGTGGTCATGGCATCGACCACCGCCATCTTGAGTTCCCGCTCGCGCACGTTCATGGCCCGGGTCACCAGTTCAGACAGACTCTCGATACCAAACTGAGTCATCAAGGGCGACAGGCGGCTCTTGACCAGATACTGTTTGTTGTCACCCAGCACTATGCCGCTCTGTTGCGCCAGAAAATTGCTGAATTGCCTGTATAAGTCGTCCGAAAGAGTCTTCATGCAGTTTTTCTTCTTGATTAGAGAGCGCCTTGTACGGCCTTGGCCAATTCATCAGGCTGGAATTTGGCAATGAAATTGTTCGCGCCGACTTTCTGCACCATGGCCTGATTGAACACCCCACTGAGGGAAGTGTGCAGGATAACATGCAAATCCTTGAGGGCGGGATTGTTGCGGATCTCGGCGGTGAAGGTGTAGCCGTCCATCTCCGGCATCTCGATGTCCGAAATCACCAGGGCGATCTGATCCTTGATGGGGCCGTTCCTGGACATCTCCAGCAGCATGTTGAGCGCCTCGCGCCCGTCCTTGGCCAGCACGCACTGCACCCCGATCGCCTCCAGCGCCCGCTGCACCTGCTTGCGCGCCACCGAGGAGTCGTCCGCCACCAGCACGGGGCGACCCAAGGGGTTGTGCTCCACGCTCGCCTCCACCAGCTCGGCGCTCACCTCGGTGGAAACCGGCGAGATCTCGTTGAGGATGCGCTCCACGTCCAAGATCTCCACCAGCTCGCCGTCCACCTCGGTGACGGCGGTCATGTAGTTGATGCGCCCCGCCCCCTTGGGTGGCGGCAGGATGGACTCCCAGTTCATGTTGATGATGCGTTCGACCGAGTGCACCAGGAACCCCTGAATGGATCTGTTGTACTCGGAGATGATGATGAAGCACTTGGAGAGGTCCTGGATGGGACGCTTGCCCATCGCCATGCTGAGATCGATCACCGAGATGGTCTGGCCACGGATGTGGGCCACGCCGCGGATGCAGGAGTTGAGCTTGGGCATGACGGTCAAGGGCGGGCACTGCAGCACCTCACGTACCTTGAATACGTTGATGCCAAATCTTTGACGTCCGTTGAGACGAAACAGCAGCAGCTCCAGCCGGTTTTGTCCCACTAACTGGGTTCGCTGGTTGACCGAGTCCAGAATACTCGCCATAAACACTCCCTAAAAATGCTTGGCACTGATCGTGCATGTTATTATGCATGCACATTGGCTTGCATCAGACCAGCGATGTTTCGACAACCGAATTCTGGTGCAAGCATAGTTAACTACGGTGGTATACGTGAATAACTTATCGACCGGTAAGCAAAAATGATTAGTAGACTTTTCCTCATCTTACTGCCGTTTTGCAGCCTGTCTCACGCCATGGCGTCCGAGGTCACCGACTATCTGCAGGAACAGGCGCAGGAGTTCGTGCTCGACCAGCTGGATATGCCCCTCGATGCCCAGGCCGAGGTGAAAGCCGGGACCATTGACGAGCGCCTCCCCCTGACACGCTGCGAGGAGGCCCTGACCATCACCCTCCCGTCCAGGATGGAGATCCGCCGCAACACCACCGTCTACCTCAAGTGTGAAGAAGACAAACCCTGGGACCTCTACCTGCCGGTGCGGGTCAGCATCCAGAAGCCCTATGTCACGGTGGCGGCCCCTGTGGCCAAGGGCGACGTACTGAGCGAGTCCATGTTGACCCTGGCCTACCAGGATCAGACCCTGATCCGCGGCGACTATCTGACCGACCCGGCCGCCCTCGTCGGGGTACGCAGCAAGCGCGAGCTCAAACCCGGCCAACCCATTCGGCTGACCCAGGTGTGCGTGGTCTGCAAGGGGGATCAGGTGACCCTGGTCGCCGAAAACAGCAGCATGCAGATCAAAACCATGGCCCGCGCCTTGCAAGATGGCAGCTTCGGAGACATGATCCGGCTTGTCAACATTCGTTCGGGCAGAGCGGTGCAGGGCCAGGTCAGTGCCGTGGGATCCGTGGTGGTCACGTTTTGACTGTTTTGTTAACGATCCGATTTTTTTTCTAAAGTTCTGACCGCCGTCACCGATATACAGGTAAGCGAACAGCAAAGCAGACGAAGGTAAACCTTATGGCTATCAACAATATCAACAACTTGGCTAACAACCGGTTGCAAAACAACGGGACCAGTCAAGGTGTAGCCACCAAGTCCGCGACCTCTGGTGAGGGCAACCGCGCGACGACCGTCAAGAGCGACTCTGTCTCCTTGACCAGCGAGGCGCAGCAATTGCAACAGATGCAGAAGACCCTCAACACCGCCTCCACCGGTAACGAGAGCCGCGTCGAGAGCCTGAAGAAGGCCGTGGCCAGTGGGGAGTACAAGGTCAACAGCGAAGCCGTGGCCAGAAAGATGTTCAGCTTTGAAGCCGATCTGGACAAGCGGCTGGGATGATGGATCTCGTCGAGCTGCTGCACGCCCAGGACGACAACCTCTCCCAAATGCAGGGTCTGCTGGCGGAGGAGTTTGATCTGCTCAAGGCTCACCGTGCCCTCGCCTTGCCGGCGCTGGCCGATCGCAAGCAGCAACTGCTGGTGGCCATCGAGACCGTGGACAAGACCCTGGCCGGACAGCCCGACCTGCAGCAACGACTCGGTGCCTTCCCTGACCAGCTGCAGGCCCTGCAGGCCAAGCTGGAAGCCTGCCAGGAGCAGAACAACCTCAACGGTCGCCTGCTCGAACTCAGCATCGTCTCCAATCGCCGGCTGGCCAGCTTCCTCAGCAAGCTGAAGGACAGCAACTCCCTGACTTACGACGCCAAGGGCAATACCCGTTCCGGCACCCGTTCCCTGGGGATCAAAGCCTGACCCCCTTCCCGCTTCGGCGTTGAGAAACCCCTTTATCCCTCTGTCCTGACCCGCGCGGGTCAGAGCGCCAGCCGCATCAGCTCGGCATCATCGGCGCAGGCGTGAATGCTCATGACACCATCCTCGTAACGGCCGTAGCTGGCCGCCCACTCCCCCCTCGGAAAACAGATGGACCCCGGGTTCATCAAGACCCTCTCCCCGTCCTGCCGCAGCACGGGAAGGTGGGTGTGGCCGCTGATGAAGAGGCTGCCCGCAGGCAAAGGCACCGCCTCCGGCTGATAGAGATGGCCGTGGCTCACGAACCAGCGCCGCCCGTCCATCAACATCTGGTTGTAGGGGGCCGTGATGGGGAAATCCAGCAGCATCTGATCCACTTCCGAATCGCAGTTGCCCCGTACCGCCATGATGCGGGAAGCCAGTGTATTGAGTCGCTCGGCCACGGCCGCAGGGGCATAGCCCTCCGGCACTGGGTTGCGCGGACCGTGGTTGAGCAGATCCCCGAGCAGCAGGTAGTGATCCGGCTGCCAGGGGGCGAGCCGGGCCAGCACCTGCTCCAGGGCAGGCAGGCTGCCGTGTACATCGGAGATAATTGCTATCTTCATCCCACTTTCCTCATGGCTGACTGAAGTAGAGATCCTTGGTGGCGATGGCGCCCTTGAGGTTGCGGCTCGGCAGGCCGCGCAGGGCCGGGTCCACCAGCCGCATCTGGTTGTAGTGATAGACGGGGATGACGGGCATCTCCTCCATCAGCAGTTGTTCCGCCTGATGATAGAGCCCGGTCCGGGCCTTGGCATCCAGGGTCTCCGACGCCTGCTGCAGCAGACCGTCGAAGGCCGGGTTGCAGTAGCCGCTCTCGTTCTGGGGATCCTGGCAACGGAAGCTGCCCAGCATGGAGGAGGGCTCCACGTAATCGCCGAACAAGAATGAGCGGGCCAGCATGAAGTCGCCGCTGTCCTTGGCCACCTGATAGGCGTTCCACTCCAGGTTGTTGAGGACGACCTCCACCCCCAGCGGCTTCCACATGGCCGCCACCGCCAGGGCCAGTTTCTTGTGGTTCTCCGAGGTGTTGTAGGTCAGCGTCAGCTTGAGGGGATGGGCGCTGTTGTAGCCCGCCTGGGCCAGCAGGGCGGCGGCACGGGCCAGCCGGGTAGCCTGCGCCTCCAGGGCGAGGGGCGAGCCAAGCTCGTCATAATCCGGCATGCCGGGCAGCAGGGACCAGGCGGGACGCTCTCCCTGACCGCTCACCTTCTCGGTCAGCAGGCGGCGATCGATGGCCATGGAGAGCGCCTGACGCACCCGCACGTCCTGCAGCTCCGGGCGATTGAGGTTGAAGGTATAGAGGTAGGTGCCGAGCAGCGGCAGGCCCCAGATCCGCTCCGGCGTCTCCTGCATGGCCTTCTGGTAGTACTCCAGCGCCACCTTGTTGGTGAGCTGGATCTCCCCCGCCTCGTAGCGCAGCCGCTCCGCGTGCTGGGAGGCGAGCGGCAGATAGGTCACCCGCTGGATCCGGGTGTGGGCATCGTCCCAGTACTGGGGATTGCGCTCGGCTTCGATGCGCTCGTTCGGCACCCAGCTCACCAGCCGGTAGGCGCCGTTGCTGACCAGCTTGCCGGGCTGGGTCCACTGCTTGCCGAACTGGCTGACCGCCTTTTCATTGACCGGCACGAAGGGACGCTGGCTGATGAGCTGCAGGAAGTAGGGCACAGGCCGCTCCAGGGTCACCTTCAGGATCTGGTCGCTCTCGGCCTCCACCCCCAGGGCATCGAGATCGAGCGCACCGGCGTAGATGGACTGGGCATTGTTGATGCCGGTCGCCAGCAAGAGACCGGCGGAGGGCGATGCCAGCGCCGGGTTCAGCAACCGCCGCCAGGCATAGACGAAATCCCGTGCGCCAAGGGGCTCACCGTTGGACCACTTGAGCTGGGGGCGCAGGAAGAAGCGCCACACCAGCCCATCCTCGCTGGTCTCCCAGCGCTGGGCCTGGGCCGGCACTATCCTGCCCTGCCCGTCCTCGCTCACCAGCCCCTCGAACAGGTCCACCAACACCACCTCCCCCGGGAAGCCGGAACGGATCTGGGCCGGATCCAGGGACTCGGGTTCGGCGCCGTTCCCCTTGACCAGGGTCTGCCGATCCGACAGCACAGGCTGCTGCCCCACTGTGGTCGCCTGCAGGGGGGGCGCCATCATCAGCCCGAGCAACAGGGAAGGAAGCCAGCGGCGGGCGGGCCGGGCGGCGAAACGGTAAAACATGACATCAACCTCTTTCAATTCTTCTGACTGCAGGGTGGGGAAGGCCGACGGCGCGCCTGAAACCGAATGCATGATGCCGCCCTTGTTATCCCCGAAGACGCCCCGTATTGTATCGGGCTTGCCCGGCAGATGGAGTCTTTCGGGCTATTTTTTTCAGCCGTTTTTGCGCGAGAGCCGCCGCCGGCATGCTTCCACCGCCAGTCTGGCCGTGACGACCGGCTGACAGGGGGGCCATCCGGCGGGTTTCTGCCGTTTCAGGGGTCTTTATGGGATACGAATGGCTGGCGCTGGCCGCCGCCAGTTTATGGGCGGTCGCCGCCCTGATTTCCGTCAAACCGGCGCGCCATCTGGGGGCCTTTGCCTACAGCCGCTGGCGCATGTTCCTGGTCAGCCTGATGCTGGCCAGCGCCAGCCTCGTCACCGGAGGCTGGCAGACGCTCACCGAGAGCGCCCTCCCCCTGCTGGCGCTCTCCGGCCTCGTCGGCATCTTCGTCGGCGACACCGCCCTCTTCGCCTGCATGAACCGGCTGGGCCCCAGGCGCAGCGGCCTGCTGTTCTCCTGCCACGCGCTCTTCTCCGCCCTGCTCGGGCTCTGGCTGTTCGGCGAGCGGCTCGGAGGCTGGCGTCTGGTGGGTGCCCTGCTGGTGCTGGCCGGGGTCATGCTCGCCATCCTGTTCGGACGCCGTGGCGACAATCAGCAGAGCGAATGGGAGCAGGTGCGCGGCAGCCTCGTCGTCGGCATTGCCCTGGGCCTCACCGCCGCCCTGTGTCAGAGCCTCGGTGCCATCATCGCCAAGCCGGTGATGATGGGTGGCACCGTGGACGCGGTGAGCGCCTCCGGCATCCGCATGGGCAGTGCCCTGCTGGCCCACTGCGCCCTGCGGGTGCTGCGGGTGCCGCTGGCCATGCCCCACCACCCCATCAACCGGCAGGTGCTCGGCATGATAGGCATCAACGGGTTTCTGGCGATGGCGCTCGGCATGACGCTGATCCTGGTGGCCCTGCGTCAGGGGGACGTGGGCATGGTGGCCATCCTCTCCTCCACCACCCCTGTCATCCTGCTGCCGCTGCTGTGGTGGCACTCGGGGATGCGGCCCTCGCTCCCCGCCTGGGCCGGCGCCCTGCTGGCGACCCTGGGCACGGCGCTGGTGCTGGGGGGATCCTGATCCCCCTGCCCCCGGCCTTTCCCCTCGCCCTCAGGGCGAGGGGGATCAGAACCTGGCTACCTCTTCCTCGGTCAGCTCACGGTATTCCCCCGGCGCCAGCTCCTCGTCCAGGGTCAGCTCGCCGATCCGCTCCCGGTGCAGCCCCACCACCTTGTTGCCGATGGCGGCGAACATCCGTTTCACCTGGTGATACCTGCCCTCGTGGATGGTGAGGCGCGCCTCGCACTCCCCCAGGATCTCCAGCTCGGCGGGACGGGTCTTGTCGGCTTCGTTGCGCAGATAGACGCCGTCGGCAAACAGCGAGATGGCGTCCTCGCTCACGGGGTCGGCCAGCCAGACGTGGTAGGTCTTGGCGCACTCGTGCCGTGGCGAGGTGATGCGGTGGGACCACTGGCCGTCATCGGTGATCAGCACCAGGCCTGTGGTGTCGAGATCGAGCCGGCCCACCACGTGCAACTTGCCCATGGCGGGCTCGTCGAGCAGCTGGAAGACGGTGGCGTGATCCGGATCCTCGTTGGAGCAGACGTAGCCTTCCGGTTTGTGCAGCATGAAGTAGCGATTGCGCTGGTTCAGCGTGAGCGTAACGCCGTCAAACTCGATCTGGTTCTGCTCGTGGATGTGGAAGGCGGGCTGCTTGACCAGGACCCCGTCCACCATGACCTCCCCCTGACGGATCAGCTTGCCCGCCTGGGAACGGGTCAAGTCGGAGCAATCGCAAATAAATTTATCGAGCCGCATGCAAAAACCTCGGAATCCATCTTGATAAGGGGCGTCATTATATCGGCCGAACCCGACAACACCAGCACTAAGCAGGGAGAGCGGCAGATGGTGCCTGACGCCATCCGGCACCGGTGGTAGACTGCCGCCAGCAGCGTCACACCATGCATAATAATAATCTCAGGACGTCCCCATGAAGCCGACTCAGCCTCATCCCGTCATTCCCGTCAGCCAGTTGCAACCCGGCATGTATGTCATTGCCATCACCAGCCAGACCGGCGCCATGGAAATAGCCCAGATGGGGCTGGTCACCAGCACCAAGCAGATCGAGGCCCTGCTCCGGCGCGGCGTCACCACGGTGCGGGTGGATCTCGCCCGCAGCAAGCTGGCCGGCATAGAGCAACACCTCTCCCCGGCCCCCGTCTCCCCCTCCGCCGGCGCCCAGCCCCCCGGCAGCAGCGCCAGCGGCGAAGGGCGCGAGCTCAAGATCCGCCGCCTCTATCAGGAGGCCCGAGAGCTGCAGGGCAAGTTCATCCGCCACCTCAAGGCGGGGGAGCCCATCGACATCACGCCGCTGGCGGCGGTGGCCGAAGAGATGGTGGACACCATGTTCACCCATGGGGACGCCATGCTCTGTCTAGCCAGGATCCGGGCCAAGGATGCCTATCTGATGGAGCACTCCATGAACGTCGCCATCCTGCTGGCGAACTTCGGCCGTTATCTGGGGCTGGAGCGCAGCGTGCTCAGGGAGCTGACCCTGGGGGGGCTGCTGCACGACGTGGGCAAGATCATGACGCCGGACGAGGTGCTGAACAAACCGGGCAAGCTGACCGACGAGGAGTTCGATGTCATGCGCCAGCACGTGGTGCACAGCCACGACATCCTGATCGCCACCGCCGGCATCACCCCCACCATGCTGGAGGTGGCCACCAACCATCACGAGCGCCTCGATGGCACCGGCTATCCAAGACGGCTCAAGGGAGAACAGCTCTCGCTCCATACCCGCATGAGCGCCATCGTCGACGTCTACGACGCGGTCACGGCGGACAGGGTCTACAAGCGGGGGATGCAGCCGACCCAGGCGTTTCGCATCCTGCTCAAGGGGGCCGATCACCACTTCGATCGGGTGCTGGTGACCAAGTTCATCAAGTGCATGGGGGTCTATCCGGTCGGCACCCTGGTGCAGCTATCCAACCAGCGGCTGGCCGTCGTGATGCAGCGCAACGAACAGCAGCCGCTCAAGCCCGTGGTCAAGGTGATCTATCACGCGACCCAGCGCCACTATCTCGAGGTACAGTGGCTGGATCTCGCCCGAAGCGGAGTGCAGGAGACCATAGAGAACACGGTGGATCCCAAGGAGTTTGGCATCAACCTGGCCCATTTCGTCTAGCGCACCCGGGACTCGGGGGCCTGCTCGCGGCAGTAGCGGATAAGGAACTCCTCATCCAGCGGGGAGAGATCGAAGCGCAGGCAGGCCTCCTCGATAGCCCGGATGTCGTGCAGATGATGGTCGCTTAGCCAGCGCACGGCACGGCGCAGATCCTCTCCATGGGGCAGCAGGGTATGGTCGCTCATGGTCACCTCCGGTCAGCCATCGTTCCCGGCCCGTCGCGGCGGGCCCTCTCTATCTAGCTTAGCCCGCCTGCCGCCCCTTCATCCTGCCTTCAAGCTGGCTCAGGCAAACGCCCGCTGCCAGTCCTGATCGAATTTCGCCAGAGCCGCGTCCACCGCCGGCACCTGGAGCAGCTGCTCCGCCACATCCAGCGGCAGGGTGATGGACCGGCAGCCCGCCAGCAGGCAGTCGAGGGCCTGGCGCGGAGTACGGAAGGAGGCTGCCAGCACCTTGCTGTTCGGGGCGTGCAGCGCCAGCAGCTGCTGCAGCTCCTGCACTGTCTTGATGCCGTCCCCCCCCTGGGCATCCAGCCGGTTGACGTAGGGCGCCACGTACTCGGCCCCGGCCACCGCCGCCAGCCAACCCTGCAGCGGGGTATAGACCGCGGTGCCCAGGGTCGGCACCCCGTTGGCCGTCAGGGTCTTGATGGCCGCCAGTCCTTCCGCACACACCGGGATCTTGATCACCAGGTCCAAGTCCAGCTCACGCAGGGCAAACGCCTCGCGCACCATCTCGGTCTCGGTTTTGCCCATCACCTGGGCAAACAGCCGTCCCTTGGCTCCCAGCACCTCCCGCAGGGCGGGCAGCAGCTCGGGCAGCGGCATGCCGCCGGCCGCGGTGATGGACGGGTTGGTGGTGACGCCGGCCAGCGGCAGGATCCGCGACCAGCGGCGCACCGCGGCCACATCGGCCGTATCGAGATAAAGCTCCATCTCTGACTCCTTATGGGGATGTTCAATCTGTCGCCATTCTAGCGGTTTCTCATTCGCGAATTTATTGATCAACATCAAAATGACCTTCGAATGAAAGCAAATAGAATGAAAACCAAAAGGAGGCGGTATGATTTTCGACCTGCAACGCTACTCGACCCACGATGGCCCCGGCATACGCACCCTGGTGTTTCTCAAGGGATGCTCCCTCGCCTGCCGCTGGTGTCAAAACCCGGAAAGCCGCTCTCCCAGGCCGGAGATCCTGCTCGACCGGCGCCAATGCATCGAGGGATGCAGCCTCTGCAGCCAGGCCTGCCCGGCCATCCTGCGTGACGCTCAAGGCATCCGGCTGATACGGTCCGGCCTCGGAGCCCAGGATGTGGAGCGGCTGCGCGGCCTCTGCCCGAGTGAGGCGCTGCAGGTGTGCGGTCGGGAGGAGAGCCTGGACGCGCTCATGAGCACAATATTGCGGGATCGCCCCTTCTTCGAGCGCAGCGGCGGCGGGGTCACCCTCTCCGGCGGCGAGCCCTTTATGCAGCCCGACTTCGCCGCAGAGCTGCTGGCCCGCTGCAAGGCCCAGGGGCTGCATACCGCGGTGGAGAGCTGCCTGCACGTGCCCTGGCACCAGATTGAGCCGAGCCTCCCCCACCTCGACCTGCTGCTGGCGGATCTCAAGCACGTGGATGAGGCGCGTTTCTTCGACTGGACCCGCGGCAAGGTCGCCCTGCCCCTGGCGAACCTCGGGCGTCTGGCCGAGCGCGGCGTGGCCATGCAGATCCGGGTGCCGCTCATCCCCGGCTTCAATGCCGACCGCGAATCGATAAAAGCCATCACCGACACCGCCGCCCGCCTCGGCACTGTGCAGGAGATCCACTTTCTCCCCTACCACACCCTGGGGGCGGGTAAATATGCCCTGCTGGATCTGCCCTACGAGGCGCCAGAGCGACCCCTCAATGACCCGGATTTGCTCGACTTTGCCCACACCTATGCCCAACGCCAGGGGCTGACCCCTGTCACCAGAGGATAAGATCATGACCCAGCTCGATTTGAATACCCTCAGCCCCCGGATCCGCGCCCACAAGGAGAGCCTGATCCACATCGTCCAGCCGCCGGTCTGCACCGAGCGGGCCCGCCACTACACCGAGGCCTATCAGGCCCACCTGGCCCGGCCGCTGCCGGTACGCCGCGCCCTGGCGCTGGCTCATCATCTGAAGGAGCGCACCATCTGGATCAAGCACGACGAGCTCATCGTCGGCAATCAGGCCAGTCAGGTGCGGGCGGCGCCGCTCTTTCCCGAATACACGGTGAGCTGGATTGAGAAGGAGATCGACGAGCTGGCCGACCGCCCCGGTGCCGGCTTTGCGGTGAGCGAGGCAGACAAGCTGGCCATCCACGCCCTCACCCCCTTCTGGCGCGGCCAGACGGTGCAGGATCGCTGCTACGGCCTCTTCACCGACGAGCAGAAGGCGCTGCTGGAGAGCGGCATCATCAAGGCCGAGGGCAACATGACCTCGGGAGATGCCCACCTCGCGGTCAACTACGAACAGCTGCTCGCCCTCGGCCTCGACGGACTCAAGGCCAGGGTGGCCGAGCGGCGCGGCCGGCTCGATCTGGCGGACTGGGCCGATCTGCAGCGCGAGCAGTTCCTGCAGGCCGTCGCCATCACCTTCGATGCCGTCAGCCAGCACATCGAGCGCTTCGCCGCGCTGGCCCGCGAACTGGCGCAGCAGGAGCCGCGTCCCGAGCGCCGCTGCGAGCTTGAGACCATCGCGCTCAACTGCGCCCACATCGCCCACCGGCCCCCCGAGACCTTCTGGCAGGCGCTGCAGCTCTGCTACTTCATCCAGCTCATCCTGCAGATCGAGTCCAACGGCCACTCGGTGTCGTTTGGCCGGATGGACCAGTACCTCTACCCCTGGTATCGCCGCGAGGTTGAGCTGTCGGAATCCCTGCCGCGCACGCGCGCCATCGAGCTGCTGCAGGGGTGCTGGCTCAAGCTGCTGGAGGTGAACAAGATCCGCTCCGGCACCCACTCCAAGGCCTCCGCCGGCAGCCCGCTCTATCAGAACGTCACCATCGGCGGGCAGAACTGGCGCAATGGCACAGCCCATGACGCGGTCAACGGCCTCTCCTACGCCATTCTGGAGTCCTGCGGCCAGTTGCGCTCGACCCAGCCCAACCTCTCGGTGCGCTACCACGCTGGCATGAGCGAGGATTTCCTCGACGCCTGCATCCAGGTGATCCGCTGCGGTTTCGGCATGCCCGCCTTCAACAACGACGAGGTGGTGATCCCCGAGTTCATCAGGCTCGGGGTGAGCGAGGAGGATGCCCACCACTACGCCGCCATCGGCTGCATCGAGACCGCGGTGCCCGGCAAGTGGGGCTATCGCTGCACCGGCATGAGCTTCATCAACTTCGCCCGCATCCTGCTGGCGGCGCTGGATGGCGGCCGCGATGCCACCACGGGCAAGGTCTTCTTGCCCCAGCCCCAGACCCTGCGCGAGGGCAATTTCGCCTCCTTCGACGAGGTGATGGCCCGCTGGGACGAGCAGGTGCGCTACTTCACCCGCAAGTCCATCGAGATCGACTGCGTGGTGGACAGCGTGCTGGAGGCCCAGGCCCACGACATCCTCTGCAGCGCCCTGGTGGATGACTGCATCGAGCGCGGCAAGACCATCAAGGAGGGGGGCGCCGTCTATGACTGGGTCTCCGGCCTGCAGGTGGGGATCGCCAACCTGGGCAACAGCCTGGCGGCGCTGAAAAAACTGGTGTTCGAGCAGGGCGTGGTGGATCAGCGCGAGCTGGCCGAGGCGCTGGAGCAGGACTTTGCCGGGCTCGAGGGGGAACAGCTGCGCCAGCGCCTCACCCATGCGGCCCCCAAATACGGCAACGATCTGGACGAGGTGGATCTGCTGCTGGTGCAGGCCTACCAGAGCTACATCGACGAGCTCAAGGGGCTGCACAACACCCGCTTCGGTCGCGGCCCCATCGGCGGCACCTACTATGCAGGCACCTCCTCCATCTCGGCCAACGTGCCGTTCGGCGCGGCCACCCTGGCCACCCCGGATGGCCGCCACGCCCGCACTCCGCTGGCAGAAGGGGCCAGCCCCTCGTCGGGCTCGGATCGCCTCGGCCCGACGGCGGTGTTCAACTCCCTCGGCAAGCTGCCCACGGCGGCCATCCTCGGTGGCGTACTGCTCAACCAGAAGCTGAGCCCGGCCAGCCTGGAGAACGAGCGGGACAAGGCCAAGCTGATGAGCCTGCTGCGCACCTTCTTCGAGGTGCACAAGGGGTGGCACGTGCAGTACAACATCGTCTCGCGGGAAACCCTGTTGGCGGCCAAGGCCCATCCCGATCAGTACCGGGATCTGGTGGTGCGGGTGGCGGGCTACTCGGCCTTCTTCACCGCCTTATCCCCCGATGCGCAAGATGATATCATCGCCCGCACCGAGCACAGTCTCTGACGCCCACAGCGCCCGTGCGACCGATGACAGGCAAGCCACCCGCGGGTGGCTTGCCGCTATCTCCCCAACCTGCGAGGCCCCATGAACCCACGCCACCAACTGATCCTCACCCTGGTCCATCAGGCCCGCAAGATGAGCGTGGCCGAGCTTTCCCGGCACACAGGGGTGTCTGAGGTGACGGTGCGCAACGACCTCACCGCGCTGGAGAAGCAAGGACTGCTCAAACGGGTGCACGGCTCGGCCATGGCGCTGGAGAGCGACGACCCCGACGCGCGGATGAACATCAACTACCTGCTCAAGGAGCGCCTCGCCGAGCGGGCCGCCCAGCTGGTGGAGGATGGCGAGACGGTCTTCATCGAGGGAGGCAGCGCCAACGCCCTGCTGGCCCGCCACCTGGCCCTGCACAAGCGGGTCACCATCATCACCATCAGCAGCTACATCGCCCACCTGCTGCGGGACACCCAGGCCCAGGTGGTGCTGCTGGGCGGCCTGTTCCAGCATCAGAGCGAGAGCGTGGTGGGGCCGCTGACGCGCCTGTGCATCGAGCAGGTGCACTTCTCCAAGGCCTTCATCGGGGTGGACGGCTTTCACCCCGAGATCGGCTTCACCGGCCGGGACATGATGCGGGCCGACGTGGTCAACAGCGTGCTGGCCAAGGGGGTGACCAATGTGGTCATCACCGACAGCAGCAAGTTCGGCGCCATCCACCCGAGCCCCCTCGGCGCGCCGGGGCAGATCGGCGTGCTGGTCACCGACGATGCCCTGCCCGCCCCCATGCGGGCCGCCCTGGCGGTGCGCGGCATCACCCTTCACTGCGTCGCAGCCTGAGTAGCACCTTGCCACCCGTTGCCGGGTTACTCCCCCGCCTGGCGGCTTGACGGCGCCCACCCTGGCAGGGGTATGCTCGTCCTCTTTCGGCCTCCCCTGGCAGGGGCCGATCACACAAGGACGTTGCATGCAAACCAAGGACAAGTGTCTGGCCGCCCTGGTCATCCTCTGCTGGGGCCTCAACTTCGTCGCCATCAAGTGGGGGCTGGAGGGCATTCCGCCGCTGCTGCTGGGGGCGTTGCGCTTCATCGGGGTGGTCTTCCCCGCCATCCTGCTGGTCCCCAGGCCCGCCATGCCCTGGCGCTGGCTGCTGGCCTACGGCGGCGCCATCAGCCTGGGCCAGTTCGCCTTCCTGTTCTGCGCCATGAAGTTCGGCATGCCCGCGGGCATGGCCTCTCTGGTGCTGCAATCCCAGGTGGTGTTCACCCTGCTGTTCGCCATGATCTGGCTGGGGGAGCGCTGGCAGCCCCACCACTGGGTGGCCCTGCCCCTGGCGGGGCTGGGTCTCTACCTCATCGCCACCCATGGCGAGGGTAACCTGACCCTGCTCGGCTTCGTGCTGACCCTGTGCGCGGCCGCCTGCTGGGGACTTGGCAACGTCATCAACCGCCAGATAGGGCTGCGCTACCAGACCACGCTGCCCAGCCTTATCGCCTGGGGCGGCCTGGTGCCCATACTCCCCTTCCTCGCGCTCTCCTGGCTGTTCGAGGGACCGGAGCTGATGGCCAGCAGCCTGCTGAACTTCAGCTGGCAGGGGCTCCTGTGCGTGCTCTATCTCTCCTTTGTCGCCACCTGGCTCGGCTACGGCCTGTGGGGGCGGCTGCTGATGCGCTATCCGGTGGCGCAGGTGGCCCCCCTCTCCCTGCTGGTGCCCTGCGTCGGCATGGTGGCCGCAGCCCTGCTGCTGGATGAACACCCCACCCCCTTGCAGTGGCTGGGCTCCGGCCTGGTGCTGCTCGGCTTTCTGGTGCATCTGCTGGGAGGCAGAATGCGGCTGTTCAGGGTCCAGGCCGAGGATTGACCTCGCAGGGGAAACTTCCCATGATGGTGAAGGCCCTCTTGGGCCCGATCCCCTATCCCGGCCGGACGCCATCATCAGGAGAGCAAGGACATGCGCCACCCTTCACCCTCGGTCATTCCCTCTTTATCACGGGCCATGGGGCTCATGGCCATCGTGCTGCCGCTGTGCTGGAGCCCCTTCGGCTGGAGTGCCAGCCTGCCGGCCGACCTCAAATGGGAGAGCAACGACACCGACCCCGTCTATGCCGACCCAGAGGCCAGGCGGGGCGGTACCTTCCGTGACTTCATGTCGAGCTTCCCGCTCACCCTGCGCAAATACGGGCCCGACTCCAACGGCGGTTTTGCCGGTTATGTTCGCGAGACCAACCTGCCGCTCTTGAGCACCCACCCCGTCACCGGCCATCCCGTGCCGATGCTGGCCAACCAGTGGGCCTTCGGCGCGGACCACAAGACCCTCTATTTTCGCATCAACCCCAAGGCGCGCTGGTCGGACGGCCAGCCCGTCACCGCCGATGACTGGGTCTTTACCCTCAAGATGATGCGCAGCAAGGAGATAAACGACCCCTGGTACAACAACTACTACAGCACCCAGATAAGCGAGGTGACCCGCTTCGACGACCATACCCTGGCCATCACCAGCGGCACGGAGAAGAGCCGGGAGGATCTGCTGGAATCCCTGCCGTTCAGCCCGGAACCCAGCCACGCCATCAAGCTGACCAGCGACTGGGTCAAGGAGTACAACTGGAAGGTGCTGCCGGTCACCGGCCCCTACCGGATCGGCGAGGTGAAGAAGGGCAAGGCGATCACCTTCGAGCGGGTCAAGGATTGGTGGGGCAATGACGAGCGCTACTTCCAGCACCGCTTCAATCCGGACCGGATCGAGATCAAGGTGCTCAGGGATCAGAACATCGCCTGGCAGCACTTCCTGCGCGGCGAGCTGGACACCTTCCCCCTGGTCATGCCCAACTGGTGGCACGACAAGAGCAAGACGCCGGAGTTCGAGAAGGGCTACATAGCGCGGCTCTGGTTCTACAACCAGACGCCCCAGCCCCCCATGGGGCTCTATCTCAACACCGCGGATCCGCTGCTGAGGGATCTCGACGTGCGGCTCGGCATCCAGCACGCCCTCGCCTTTGACAAGATGATCGCCACCCTGCTGCGGGGGGATTACCAGCGTCTCAACACCTATGGCTCGGGCCAGGGGAATTTCACCAATACCGACCTCAAGGCACGCCCCTTCGATCCCAAGCTCGCCCGGGAATACTTCGCCAAGGCGAGCTTCACCAAGACCGGACCGGATGGCATCTTGCGAAACGACAAGGGCCAGCCCCTGACCCTGACCATCACCTACACCACGGCGGAGCACGCCCAGCGTCTCACCCTGCTGCGGGAAGAGGCGAAGAAGGCCGGACTCAACCTCGAGCTCAACCTGATGGATGCCTCGGCCGGCTTCAAGTCCATGCTGGAGAAGAAACACCAGAGCGCCTGGATGGCCTGGAGCGGAGGCCGTTACCCCGCCTATTGGGAACACTTCCACAGGGTCAACGCCAACAAGCCCCAGACCAACAACATCATGAACCTCGATGACGAGGCCCTCTCGGCCCTGGTGGAGCAGTACGACAAGGCGTTCGATTTCGGCAAGAAGGCCGAGCTCTCCCGCCAGATCCAGCAGCGGCTCTATGAGCTCGCCAGCTTCGTCCCCGCCTACCAGGTGCCCTATACCCGGGCCGGCGCCTGGCGCTGGGTCCGCCTGCCCAAGGTGCCGGCGACGCCCCAGAGCGATCTGCTCTACTGGCCGCTGGACGGGGGCAACAGCGGCTACAGCTTCGGCGGCCTGCTCTGGATCGACGAAGAGGCGAAGGCGCAGACCCGGGCCGCCATCAAGTCAGGCCAGACCTTCCCGGCAGTCACCCTGATTGATACCACCTATCAGCAGAAATGAAGCGGCTTGCGCCGCCTAGCCGCGCCACAAACAAAAGACCCCGCACATAGGCGGGGTCTTTTCTGCAACCGGGGTTGCAACGGCAAGCGGGGGCGATCAGCCGCGCTTGGCCTGCTTTTGCGCGATGGCGTCGGCCACGTCGGCCGGATCCAGCACTATGCCTTCCTGATCCGGCGTCGGGAACACGGCGACGCAGAGCTCGTCCTGCTCCATGCCATCCACCCAGCGCTCCAGCCACACCTTGAGGGTGATGGACTGCGGCTTGCACTCGGCCCACTCCCCTTCGGCCCAGGCCTTGGCGTAGTCGGGATGCGGCCATACCGGAATGCAGTCTTCCTCTTCGGTCGTCAGCATCATGACGCCGTGCTCGTCGGTCAGGACAAACAGCTCTTCGTGCTCGACCAGCTTGCTGATGAAGTGATCAAAGCGGTAATCGGCGTTCAGTTGCAGCGCGGCGTTGCGCTCGGTGTCGCTAAGTTCATAGCTCATCGGTCAAGTCTCTCATGAAATAAAGGGCGACATGTTCACATCTTGCCGGCGCCTTGTCCAGCAGGAGTGATCGGTCACCCATTTTTCGCGATCTCATCCCAGCTCCGGGGTCACCAGGGTGATCTCCGCCATCTCGCTGAAACGCTGGCGCAACCAGTAGGCGGACTCCACCTCGACGAAGCAGAGCTGATCCCGTCCGGCCCGCACCCCTTGCATGATCTGCTCGAGGCGCGCCTGTTGCTGTCGTTGCCAGGCCGCCGCCAGCTTGGTGCCATGGGCCTCGTCCACCACCTCGCGGCGCAGCTCGAACAGGTTATCGGTGATCGGGCTGTTTATCTTGGCGGGGCTGTGCCAGTACATCAGCAGGTTATCCAGCATCTCCTCGTCGTAACTCGCGAGCGCCTCGAGCCCGGGAGTGTCGCCTTCCCCCTGGGCGGCAAAGTCGCACCAGCCCGCCGCCAGCGGAGCCAGGCTCTGCGCACTCGCACCCTTGCCATGCTGACGCAGGGCTGTCACGTCCTCCCCCCTGATGGAGGGCAGCCAGAGATCCCCCTGATGTCCGTCCAGGAGGGGAAGCAGCAAGGAGGGGGCATAAACAGGAAAACGGGGGCCCAGGGAGTGCAGCAGAGATACCAGGGTGACAGTGATCATGAGACGCGCCTTGAACTGAACGACCTGGTGTCATACCCGGCCATGAGGATGAACGAGGGGCCATTCTAGCATGTTTACCGATGCAGAGGCCCAGAACCACGGCCCGGCGAGCGGCGGGCCAGAGCCCAAAAAAGCAGCGTTCGAACCTGAGCCTCCCCGAGAAAGACCAATAGTTTGAGCCAGCGCCCACTAAAGTGGCACCGGGGATGCTAGGTTGCATACATCTTTAGCGTGAGGAGTGCATCCATGAGTGGGATCAACCAGGTTTCTGACGATTTTGTGAATGAGCTGAAAATACTGGCGTGTTTTGATCCGGCCAACATGAGCCTGGGGATCAAGCTGCGCAGCGACATGTCGGAAGCGCTGTGCCAGGCCGCAGCACGCCTGCACAGCCAGGGTCTGATCACGGCGGCGGATGGCGGCTATCTGACTCCCTTCGGCATGACCATGCTGGAACATCTCCAGCACCTGCTGGTCGCACTCAAGCCGAATTGAGTTCCTGCGGGGCCCAGAGCGAAAAGTTGAGCAACTCCCAGTGCGCCCCCTGGCGCAGCAGACAGGCAAACAGCAAAGGACCTTCGGGTCCTTTTATCTTGCCATCGATCACCCACTCCCCCACTCTCTTCACCACAGGCTGCGCCCTGATCTCGTCGGGTTGCGTCGCGCTGCCCAGCCGCACCTGCACAAACTGCTGGCACACAGAGGCGGCTTCACGGGCCACGGGATCGGGTATCGGGGCATTGACGGGGCTGGAGAGCACCGCGCTCAGCAGGAGTGATGGGAGCATAGTGGAGGCCATGGCAAGGATCTGTCATCAAGATGGCACAAAACAAAAAGCCGTGGCACCAGAGGTACCACGGCTTTCTTAAATTCTGTAAGAATTACAGAGCAGTTACGTTCTCAGCCTGCGGGCCTTTCTGACCTTGGGTCACAGAGAACTGTACGCGCTGACCTTCAGCCAGGGTACGGAAGCCGTTACCTTGGATGGCGCTGAAGTGAACGAAAACGTCCGGGCCGTTTTCTTGCTGAATGAAGCCAAAGCCTTTGGTTTCGTTGAAGAACTTGACGGTACCGGTGATCATGTTGGACATATCTTTAAACCTGTATTCAAAATAATTACTTATGCTTTTCAGCGGATAAAGCTCAAAAAACGGGATTACTTATGAACAACAGGAAAAGATGCAAAACATCATATTCATTGACATAACTATCGCCCTTTCAAGCTGGTTGAGATTATACGTGCCTTTGTCGATTACGCAAACAAATTTGTACCCCGCCAGCGGCAGGGTACAAACGCTTACACCTCCGCGGATTCCAGCGCCTGAACCAGAGCCTTGAGGAAGCGCGCGGCCTCGCCACCGGTGCAGGCCCTGTGGTCGAACGTCATCGACAGCGGCAGCGCCCTGACCGGGCGCGCCTCCCCGTGAACGAACACCACCTTCTCGAACAGCTTGCCCGCCCCTATGATGGCCACCTGGGGCGGCGTGACGATGGGGCTGGCGTAACGACCCGCGATGGCACCGAAGTTGGTGAGGGTGATCGTCGCCCCCTGCAGCATCTCCCGCGGTACCGCACGGGCCTTCACGTCGGCGATCATCCGATCCAGCCCCTGACGGATGTCCACCCTATCCCGCTCGGCCACGTTCTCCATCACGGGCACATAGAGCCCGTGTTTGGAGTCGACCGCGATGGCCACGTTGACCTCACTGAACAGCCGCCGCGACAGGGTCTCCCCGTCAAACCAGGCATTCATGGAGGGCTCGGCCCGGCAGGCGACGCCGATCGCCTTGATGAGGCGCACCGTCACGTCTTCGTCGGACCGCCAGTGGCGCAAGTCCACCTCGTCCGTGATGCTGACCGGCACCACAGTCCTGTGGGAGTGCTCCATCGCCTTGGCCATGGCCCGCCGCGACCCCTTGAGGAACTCGTTGCCACTCCCCTGCATCGCCTCGAAGGCGCTCTGCACGTCCTGCTCGGTCACCATGCCGGCGCTGCCGCTGCCCTGGATCCTGTCGATGTCGAGGCCGAGTTTTTGCGCCAGCAGGCGCACGGCGGGCATGGCCTGCACCAGGGTGCCGCCGGGCGCCATGGCCCCCACCACGAAGTGATCCTCGATGTGCTGCTGATGGGCACTCACCTTGCCCACCACGGTGCCATCGTCCTCACCGCCCTCGAATTCCACCAGGGGGGCGCCGATGTGGAGTATGTCCCCTTCCTGACCGCACAGCCGGGCGATCACCCCGGCCACCGGCGAGGGCACATCCACCAGCGCCTTCGCGGTTTCAACCGACAACAGCACCTGATCGACGCTCACGGTCTCACCGGCGCGCACCTTCCATTCGACGATCTCGGCTTCGGCCAACCCTTCGCCCAGATCCGGTAATTTGAAAAATTTCATGACCCGTTCTCCATCCGCAGGAACATCACCAAAGGTTGAAAGATCTCATGGCTCTTGCTTGCCGGGGCGCCAGCGCGCCAACCTGTGAAAAAGGTCATAGCCATTTGTTCTCCATCAGCTGGCGAGCCGCATCGGCGATCTCCTGCTCGGTGATGAGGTAGTACTCCTCGTTGCGATAGTAGGGCACGGCAACATCCACCCCGGTGAGGCGTCTGGGCGGGGCCTTGAGGGCGGTGAGCGCCTCCTCGGTGACCCGCGCCACTATCTCGGCGCCCACCCCGAAGCTGCCACAGGCCTCGTGCACCACCAGCAGGCGCCCGGTCTTGCGCACCGAGGTCAGTATGGTCTCCATGTCCAACGGCTTGATGGTGGCCAGATCCAGCACCTCGCACTGGATGTCCTGCTCCGCCAGCAGGGTGGCGGCCCGCATCACCTCCTGGATACAGGCCCCCCAGGCGACCACGGTCAGATCCCGACCCGGTCTCAGGGTGAAGCAGACATCCAGCGGCAGGCCGACACCGTCATCCACCACCTCCGACTTCATAGAGCGATAGATGCGATCCGGCTCGAAGAACATCACCGGATCAGGGTCGCGGATGGCCGACAGCAGCAGGCCGTAGGCCCGCCTCGGGCTGGAGGGGATCACCACCCGCAGCCCCGGGATATGGGCGAACAGGGCCTCCACACTCTCGCTGTGGTGCTCGGGGGAGTGGATGCCGGCCCCATAGGGCGAGCGATAGACTATGGGGCAGGAGAGCCGCCCCCGGGTGCGGTTGCGCATGCGCGCTGCCTGGCAGACGATCTGCTCCATGCCGGGGAAGATGAATCCCTGGAACTGGAATTCGGCGACGGGCTTGAGCCCCTGGGTCGCCATGCCCACCGCCACCCCGGCGATCAGCCCCTCGGCCAGCGGGGTGTCTATCACCCGCTTGAAACCGAACTTGTCGCGCAGGCCCACGGTGGCACGGAACACCCCGCCGTTGACCCCCACGTCCTCGCCCAGCACCACCACGTCGGGGTCGTGCTCCATCTCGTGGTGCAGCGCCAGATTGATGGCTTCGAGCAGCGTTATTTCACTCATGGTGAGCCTCCCCGCCGTGCTGCTGCATACCCTTGGCGATGATGCGCCGGCGCTGTGCGCGGTAATCCTTCGGCAGCTCGGCAAACTGATAGTCGAGCAGGGTCTCCGGCGCCTGCGGCATCATGCCCTCATAGGCGGCCACGGCGCGCTCGACTTCGCGGCTCGCCTCCGCCAGCAGCGCCTGCTCCTGCGCCTCGTCCCACCAGCCCTGCCCGGCCATGAACTGGCGCAGCCGCTTGACGGGCTCCCTGGCCCAGGCGGCTTCCACCTCTGCGGAGTCCCGATAACGGGTTGCGTCGTCGGCGGTGGTGTGATCCCCGAGCCGGTAGCTGACGGCCTCGATCAGGGTCGGTCCCTTGCCGCTGCGAGCCCGTTCGACGGCGGTGCGGGTCGCATCAAAGACGGCCACTACGTCGTTGCCGTCCACCTGGAGGCTGCGCACGCCGGCCCCAATCCCCTTCTGGGCCAGGGTCGGGGCGCTCGACTGCAGCTTGCGCGGCACCGAGATGGCCCACTGGTTGTTGTTGATGATCATCACCATGGGGAGATGCCAGACGCCGGCGCAGTTGAGCCCCTCGAGGAAGTCCCCCTTGGAGGTGCCGCCATCCCCTATGGTGACCACGGCGACCCTGGGCTGATTGCGCAGCTTGAAGGCGGCCGCGATGCCGGCGGCATGGGTGATCTGGGTCGCGATGGGCACGCAGATGGGCAGATCTTCGGAAAGTTCGCCATCTGCCTTGTAAAAGACGCTGCCCCGTTCATCCCCGCCCCAGTACTGCAGGTTCTGCTCCATGGGCACGCCCCGCACGTAGAGAGTGGGCATGTCCCTGTAGTAGGGCACGTAGACATCCTCCGGCTGCATGGCGAGACCGACCCCTATCCCGACCGCTTCCGCCCCCAGGTGGGAGGGAAAGGTGCCGAGCTTGCCGGTTCGCTGCAGTGCAATCGCTTTCTTGTCGTAGCTGCGCACCATCACCATGTTGCGGTAGAAGGTGTGCAGTATCGCCTTGTCCAGCCAGGTCGGCAGTGTCGCGACCGGGCGCCCCTCCTCATCGAGGTAACGAAGGAAGGGGATGTCGACATGGGTCATAACTGGCTCCTTGCCGTTGTCAGCGTCACCACCATGAGGTGACCCCTAAAATGTAAACAACATGTTAAGTGCAGGGCAATGGGATTCACTCAGGTAAGACCAGTAGAAACTTCTTTAATTTAAGAAAGACACTGAGATCTTCGGCGAGCAGAAACGAAAAAGGGAGCCCATTCAGGCTCCCTGTCACGGCGAGTTCGGGATCGCTCCTCCCATCACAATGGCGCTGCGGGCCGCCAGGGAGGCAGATCCTGCCAGCACGGGCGGACCGGGATCACTCCCACAGCCGGGTCGGCACCACCAGCAGCATGGTGCGCTGGCCGATGGCCACGTTGGCGTTGGGGAAGACCACCGCCTCCCGCGGTTTCTCTACCCTGTATTGCCGATCCCCGTCTTCGGCCAGCACAAAACCCTGGGGAAATTCGGTGAAATTGTCCACATCGCTGGCAAACAGGAAACGGAACTGCTCCGACTGCTTGTTGATCACCCGATCGATGGCGAAGAGGGTGAAATCATCCGCCCGCCAGGGCTCGAGCAACACCTCATCCTGGGTCACCAGCTCCTGCAACGCCTGGCGCACCTCGATGAAGCGGGTCATGTCGTTCTCGCCGAAGGGGCGCACCTTGCCCAGCTCCACCGTGAAGGCATGGGCCCCGTGCTGGTGCGAACTGTAATAGCTGAAGGTGGTGGTCGGGCCGCTCGAGAGCAGTATGGTGCGCACGCCGCAGGCACCGAGGAAGCGGACCTGCTCCTTGCAGTGGGGGCGCTCGTGGGGGAAGGGATAGACGGCAAACTTCTCGTGGCGCGAGCCGCGGATGGCGGTGTGCAGATCGTAGTGATAGCGGGGCCTGGCGGGATCGGCGAAGAAGCGGCTCACATACTGCTCCAGGCGCATGGCGCGAATGCGCTCCCGGTTGCACAGCCCCTCCCCCCTGCTGTGGGCACCGGAGAAGAGCCGGTTCATGTTCTCTTCCACCTCCCGCACACCCTGGTTCATGGCGGCGGGGTTGCCAAACAGAAACAGCACCCGGTGACGGGCCCTGAGTTCTCCCCCGAGCAAGCGGCTCAGCAACTGGTTGCAGATCTCGATGGGGGCGGTCTCGTTGCCGTGGATGCCGCAGGAGAGCACTATGTCCTTGCGCCCGCCCGGCCTATCTTCCGCCCCGTGGGCGGGCTCCAGGCAGATCACGCCGGTGTCCCACACGCTCACCCTGGTGCCGTCGGGCAGGTCGAAGTCGAAGGGATCGAGCTGCCACTCGTGGCGACGCGTCAGGGCCAAAAAGTCATGCTGGGGAATCATCCGTCTCACCCTCTTGTCTGGAATACCATGGCCGGATTATACGCAAGGCGAGCGGGCTTAAAATCAATTTTTAAACAAATTCAAACAGTAACGACACAAAATTGGCGATGGTTGATGACAAGTCATTCAACACCAGGGGACGCGAGAGCAATACGGGGGAGGAAAAACGACGGCAGACGGCAAGGGGAAAGGGCGGCTCTTCACGAGGGGCATCAGGCCCCGGGGATCAGCGAGAGAAACGAGGCATCCGTGCCCGGCTGATCAACCACGCCAGAACGGCTTGGTGGTCTCTTGATAGCGATCGGCTTCGTTCAGACCGATGTCCTTGAGCAGGTAGGCGGGCAGCTCGGAGAGCTGGCGACGGCTGCGGCTGCGTTCCAGCCAGGTCAGGACGGTCATCTTGGCGCGAGCAACCAGGTTCGAGTCGCTGGAGTGCTGGTAACCGGCTTCGGTATAGGTCATGTTGGCCATGGTGTGGCTCCTCTAAGTTCTGCACTGGGTTCGTATTTTCTTGCGCAAAGCTTAGTCAGCCCGGTGAGGTGCCTCAATTGACGAATTTTGATACATGACATTAGTAAAAGTAATGGCTATTCTCCCCAGCCATAAAAACATAACCATATGATTTTTATCATAAATGTCAGGGCAACTTTCCCCCGTGCAACCCGACAGCATTTTCTCCTGCATCACGGGTTTCTAACTATGCAGTTTCCTACGTTAGCTATGCACGGACCGGCGCCGGACCCAAAGCCGGCCAGCCCGGTCTCACCACCAATTGTTAACCGAAAGTTTCATTAAAGATCGTTATTTAACAGAACGATGCAGCAAGGCAACGCCTTCGCCACGCACCGCGAGGCGACCCCGATCAGGGGCAGAAAGGGACACTTGGCACCCTGTCGACATGCTGGTATGGTTATTTATACAGTAGTCAGTCATGCTGCCTTTCCCCTCAATGCCGGACAGGCGACACACAGGATCTGCCGATGGACACCTTTACCCCCGCCGCCGCCCTGCGCCAACAGATGGCCCTGCTGGAAGAGGCCCTGGCCCGCCTCGCCAGTCGGCTCGCCCGGCTCGACTTGCAGGAGGCCCATGTCTATCCCCTCCCCGCCGTGGCGCAGGGGGAAGAGCACGAGCCCATCGAGGCCATCGAAGTCGGCCATCTGCAGGGCGACGCGGCGCTGGCCGCGACCCTGGCGGCCTTTCAGGATCACAGCGCCCGCCCCGGCTGCTCCACCAAGGCGACTCATCGCCTGCCGGGCTGGCTGCGCTTCCCCGCCGCCTGTGCCGCTGATCTGGCCCCCCTGATCGAGGAGATCAACGGCCACAAGCTCGCCTTCAAGGCCCTGGTGCAGGCCGCCGGCGGACGGGACGAGAAGTTCGAGCTGGTGCACGGCGCCCTGCCCGGCGTCATCACCCTGCAGGTCTATCGCAAGCTGACCTGGCTTCAGGGGGCGCTCCACTCCCTCGGTTTCACCTGGGCCGACAAGCAGAGCATCAGCCGCCTCAGCCGTGAGCAGGTGCTGGAGATGCTGGAGCGCAGCCGTCGCTACATCCCGGCCCTGTCGGACAACGAGGAGTGGAGCAAGATGGTGGATCAGGAGGTGTACGACATTCGCCGCCTGCCGGCGGATGCCCAGCTGCGCATCCGCCGGCCGGTCAAGACCCACCCCATGATCAACCTGCTCTGGCAGGACAGGGAGCCGCGCAAGCAGCAACTCAAGGCGAGCCTGCCGTTGCTGCTCTGCTCCGATACCTCGCCCAGCGTCACCCACCTGGGCCACTACCCGCCCAAGCTGCGTCAGGCGCGCCGGGATCGCAAGATTGGCGGCGAGCCCATCATCGAGCGGCTGCACCTCTACCTCTATCAGGGGTAGCTCGCCCGCACGGCCCCAACGACAAGGGGAGCATCCCAGATGCTCCCCTTGTCTCGCTCACCCGCACAGGCTGTCAGCTCATCAGCAGCGCTCTCAGGCTCTCCACGTCCAGCCCCTTCACCTCGGACTGGCCGCTCAGGAGGCCATCGGCCAGGGCCCGCTTCTCGTCGTGCAGGGCCACTATCTTCTCCTCCACCGTCTGCTCGCACACCAGCCGATAGACGGTCACCGGCTGGGTCTGGCCCATGCGGTGGGCCCGATCGCTCGCCTGATCCTCCACCGCCGGGTTCCACCAGGGGTCCAGGTGCAGCACGGTATCGGCCTGGGTCAGGTTGAGACCCGTGCCCCCCGCCTTGAGACTGATGAGGAACAGGGGCACCGCTTCGTGGCGAAAACGCAGGATGGACTCCTGACGGGACTTGGCGGAGCAGCCGCCGTCCAGATAGCAGTAGTCCCACTGCTTCTGCGCGATGCGCGCTCGCAGCAGGCTCAGGAGATCGACGAACTGGCTGAACACCAGCACCCGGTGGCCGCCGTCGATGGCCTCCTCCAGCAGGTTCATCGCCTCGTCCAGTTTGCTGCTGGTCTGGGACCACTCCGGCATCACCAGCTGGGGCGAGCAGCAGAGGCGCCGCAGCCGGGTCAGCCCGCTCAGCACGTGCATCAGGGCGCGGCCATCGGCGCTCTGCACCTGCTGCACCACCTCGCGCCTTGTCGCCTCGTAGAGCTGGCGCTCCTCGGGGGAGAGGCTGATGTGGTGGATGATCTCGGTCTTGTCCGGCAGCTCGGTCAACACCTGCTGCTTGAGGCGGCGCAGGATGAAGGGGCTGATCACCGCCCGCAGCATCGCCATGTGGCGGGGATCCTTCACCGCCTTGCCGAAGCGGCGCTTGAACTCGCCGAGGCTGCCGAGCAGGCCCGGGTTGATGAAGGTGAACAGGCTCCACAGCTCGCCGAGGTGGTTCTCGATGGGGGTGCCGGAGAGGGCCAGGCGAAAATCCCCGTCGAGCTGGAACAGCAGTTTGGCACGCTGGGTGCCGGCATTCTTGATCTGCTGCGCCTCGTCCAGCACCATGCTCGCCCAGTGACGGGACTTGAGCGCCTGGGAGAGGCTGCCGAGCATGCCGTAGTTCACCAGGATGATCTGCCCGGCCCTGGCCTCTTGGATCAGGGTCGCCCGCTCGGCGGGGTGCTCGAACACCACCACCTCCAGCTCGGGGGCAAACCGCGCCACCTCCTCCTGCCAGTTGGTGACCACTGACTTGGGTACCACCACCAGGGCGGGGCCGAGATGCTGGCGCATGCGCAGCACCATGAGCGCCTGCAACGTCTTGCCTAGGCCCATGTCGTCGGCGAGACAGGCGCCAAAGCCGTGGTGGGCCAGGGTCGCCATCCAGCGCACCCCCTCCTTCTGGTAGTCCCGCAGCGCCGTCAACAGCTCGGGGGCACACTCCACCTCCTGCTGCCACTCCTGCTGCAAGTCGTGCCAGGCGTCATCCCCGGCGGTGGTCACCGCCGACAGCAGGCGGGCCAGGGGATAGGCCAGCTTGTTGTTGATGCGCTGCTCGGTGTCCAGCATGGCCCCCAGCATGGTGAGACGCTCCACCAGCTTGTCGCTCAGCATCAGGCTGGTCTTCTCGTCGAGCTGGACGGTGCGCTGCCCCGGGGTCAGCTGGCGCAGGATAAGGCGAAGATCGAGGATCTGGTGCTCGTCCAGCGCCAGCGCCCCCTCCACCTGGAACCAGTCCTGGCGCCGCTCGATGCGCAGGCTCAAGGCCGCCTCGTCGAGGCTCTTGAGGCGGGCGCTGTCCTGGTGCCAGTGCACCACCACGCCGGCGTCCACCAGCTCGGGCAGGGCGTTGACCAGGGTCAGCGCCTGCTCGCCATCCAGCTTCCACTCGTTGCCCGGCAGGCCGATGGGCAACTGGTTGCGCAGGCGCTGGGCCTCGGCCTTCTCGGCGGCCAGATCCCGCTGCCAGTAGTGGTACTCCCGGATCCCCTGGCGCACCATGGCCTCCCCCTTGCCAAGGGGCAAGGGAGGGAGATCCCCCTCCCGGGTCACCAGCTGGACCACCAGCTGGCCCTCCTGCCAATCCAGCTGGACCGAGGGGATGCCGGGCCAGGGGGCCAGCTCGGCGTTGCCCTTGAGCCCCGCCACCTGGCTGTGCCAGGGAAGATCCGGGATGGCATCCAGGGTGCGCTGGAGCTCGTCGAGCCCGGCGGGCGGCAGCGCAGGGATAGCCTCCAGGGCCGGCAGCCTGTCGAGCAGCGCCTGCGGCGTCAGAATGAGCTGCCACAGATCCTGGGCCAGGGGCACGATGTGCGCGCCACGGGCCGCGGCGGCCGGGCTCAGCACGGCGCGCATCTGCCGCCCATCCGGGTGCTGTTCGTCGGGCTCGGCCGCGACTATCTGCAGCAAGGGGGCGCTGATGGCCAGTTGCAGCTTCTGCCCCTTGGCATTGAACAGGCGGGGGTGGTCCGCCAGGGGGCGCCAGGCCTCTCGCGGCAGCTTGCCCATATTGCGCTGCAGGGTGCGCACCAGCGCCCAGTCCGCCTCGTCCAGCAGGTTGGCGTACTGGGTGGAGAGCAGGGCCGGATCGACCCGGCGCCCGGCGGTCCACTCCCCCTTGGTGCTCTGCTTCTGGATCTTGCACTCGAGCTCGGGCCCCTCGGCGTGGAGCAGCCATACCAGCCGCTCCTGAGGCTTGCGCACACCGCTCGAGCGCCCCAACCCCTGCAACCAGTTGAGCCAGCTCGCCGAGGCGGGCGCCTTGCCTTCCTCGCCCTGTGCCCCCTCCTCGTCCTCATCCAGGGGGGAGGCGCGCAGCGAATGCAGCGGGGCACGCACCGCCCCCTGCCCCAGCAAGAGCCGCAACAGATCCTGGCAGAAGGCCATCAGACGGTGGCGCGGCTCGGCCTCCAGCAGGTGGGAGAGATCCCACTTGTGCAATATGGTCACCTGGGGACTCTGTTCGCCGTGGCGGGCCAGGGCGCAGAGATCGAGCCAGAGATAGCCCCAGTGCAGCTCCTCCAGCGGCAGTTGCAGGGTATCGAACAGCCCCACCGCCTGACCGTGGCGATCGCCCGCCCACTGTCCCAGCAGATCCGCCAGTAGGGGGGAGCCATTGCCCAGGCTGCGCTGCCACTTCTTGCGCTGTTCGCTCCCCTGCATGGGCTCCGCCTGCTGCAACCAGCCGAGCCAGAGCAGGGCGCTGAACATCCTGGGCCAGGACCCGGCCCCCTCCTGCACCTGCCACTGCCCTAGCGCCCTCTGGAGCCGTTCGGCCAGGGGCTGCTCATCCCCTCGCTCCGCCAGTTGTTGCAGCGACGGCCAGTGAGTGGTCACCTCGCCGGTCAGCGGTCCGCAGAGCCACTCCCACTCGGTGGCCAGCGCCTCGACCCGCGCCGCCAGTGCAGGGGCGCAAGGGGTGACCAGGGACGCCAGCGGCCAGCTCGCCTCCGGCTCGGCATCCAGCAGGGCCTGCAGGGCGAAGTGTTCGAGCAGCAGGGTTTGCCAGGCGGGGCTGGAGCCAGACAGCAGGCGGTGGGCGTCGGGCAGATCCAGCAGGCTCAGGAGCTCCGCGCTCTGGTAATAGGCCGGGATCTGCCCCGCCTCCCCCAGGCAGAGCTCGCGCACCACCCCTTGTGCCACCTCCTGCCCCGTGACCGAGGGCACCCGGCGCCAGTCCGGCATGGGGCAAGCCCCCGAGCGTACCGCCAGGATCAGGGTCAGGGTCCCCTCCGCCGTCAGGCTCCACTGCTGCTCCGTGCGCTGGCGGATCAGCCCCAGCCGCTCCAGCCGGTTCAGGGTGTCGGTCAGCGAATGCTGCCCATGCAGCGTGTCTTGCAGGTAACGGGTGCTGGCGGCGCGCTGCAGTTGCAGCTCGCAGAGCAGGGCATGGCAATCCGAAGAGAGGGTGAAGGCTGACATCGGAACTCACGGGCAGATGCAAAGGCGGAATTTTAACGGGAAAGCGGCGGCGGCTCGACCCTTAAGCGCGAATTAGCACAAAAAAAGCGGCGCAGGGATCTGGAGGCGCCGCCACGGCCAGGGCTCAGGCTGCCGGCGCCATAAAAAAAGGCGCCGCGGCGCCTCTTGATTGAGCCAGGAGTCACCCTCAGCCTTCGAGCCGTGCCAGGCGGGATTCCAGCGCCTGCAACTGCGACTTGAGGCGCTCGACTTCCTCTTCCAGCTGGCTCAGGCGATCGGCGGCAGGAGAGGCGTGGCTGACTGCCGGTGCGCTCTGTGCCAGGGCCTCCAGGTCTATCTCCCCGCCAAACAGGTGGGCGTAGCGGGACTCCCGCTTGCCCGGCTCCCGGGGCAGCTTGACCACATAGGGCCCCCGCTCGACGAGGCCGGCCAGCACGGCATCCACCTCGGTCACGTCGTCGAAACTGCACAGGCGATTGGTGCGCGAGCGCAGTTCACCCGGGGTCTGCGGGCCGCGCAGCAAGAGTTCGCAGACAATACCGAGCTCCTGGGCCGTGAACTTGAGCTCGCCAAATTCGGTGTTGCAGAAGCGGTGCTGATAGCGCGGCACCCGGGCGTTGAAACCGGCGGTATTGACCACCAGGCGGCGGCGGATCAGCTCGTCGATCACGGCGCGGATGTCCAGCTCGGCGAGCTCCAGCACGGGCTCGCGGTTGCTCTTCTGGTTGCAGGCGTTGACCAGCGCATTGAGCGAGAGAGGGTACTGATCCGGCGTGCAGATCTCTTTCTCTATCAGGCAGCCGATCACGCGCGCCTCTAATGGGCCTAGTACTATCTCCATGTCATACTCCCTTGCCAAACAAGACGTTAAGACGGTTATCTTAGCCAAGACGCTCCCGCCGTCCAGCACTCAAGCCCGTTTTTGCGAGCCGATGCCCCCCTTGGTGCAACCTTGTACAGCTCCTGCCCCGACGTGGCTATACAGACTTGTCGACCCGGGTGTCCGCTCCCGTGGTCAGGATGCGCACCCTGTCCCCCTTGGCGAAGGTGAGTGCGGGATCCTGCTCCTGCACGACGTTGAGCAGTTTGCCCGCCTCCGTCTTGATCAGCAGCTCGACCGTCTGCCGGCCCTGCCCGCTCTGCTGGTTACCCTGGCGGCGGCGGGAGACTTCGGCCCCCGCGACGGCCCCCACTGTGGTGGCGACGGTCTGGCCGGAGCCACCGCCAAATTGGCTGCCGACGGCGGCTCCCAGCGCGGCCGCCCCTATGGTGCGAAGGGGCCGGGTAGTTCCCTGCCGGGGCGCCTCCTGGGTGAGGAGGCGGCTCTCCTGTACCGTGCCGTATTCCACCTGGGCGCTGGTGCCCGCGACAGCGGGCGAACCCGTCAGGGCGAGCAGGCTGATGACGATGAATGCACTCTTCTTCACGATATCCACTCCGGTGACGACCAAGACCCGATGACGCCGACCCCGCCTTGGGCCACGCCATCCCCCCGGGGAGACTACACCACCAAAGCTGACTGCCAGCTTGCCCGGGGTGGAAATGATCACGGCCGCGAGGCGGCCGTGATGGAAAGACACCGAGGGCTGTCACTCCGGACTATGAAGAGGGCTTGCGCTCCAGGGTCGCGGCAACGGATCTCGCCGCCGAGCCGGTGAGCAAGGGCTCACCTAGATAAAGCACCAGGGCCTCGGCCCGCAGGCGATCGGCCTCCTCACGCCTCCCCAGGGCATTGAGGGCGATCACCATGTTGGCGTAAATATTGGCCCTGGGGGTATGGCGCACGAACCCCTGCCCCCAGTCGAGATAGGCCTCCAGCTCTCCCTTGTTGTTGCTCTGCAGGCCCACCATCAGCCGCACCGCGTTCACGTCAAACTCCACCCGGGTCAGCCAGGCCATGGGATTGACGATGTCGAGCAGAAGCGCCGGCTGCTTGTAACCGCCCCGCTCATACTTGGTCACCACCCAGGCGGTGTGCAGGGCCGTCAGCATAAAGGGCACGACTATGAGGGGAATGGCGATGGCCGCGAAGCGCAGCAAGAGCCAGGGGCGACAGACATGCTCCCGCCAGTTGGCGTGGCCGGCCAGCCCCTCCTCCTCCACTTCCGCATCCACCACATGGATGAGCAACAGCAGCGCCCACCACAGGGCAATGGCGTGGTAGAAGGGATATTCGGTCTGGGTATGCAGCAGGATGGGCGTGACCAGGGCCAGCAAGGCCGCCCCCCTGACGATGCCAGCACGACCCAGCCGCCACAGCAGGGTGCCCCCCATCAGCACCATGCCGAGCATGGGGGCCATCCCCCCCTCCACCGCCCAGTAGAGAAACTCGTTGTGGGGGTGATCCAGGTTGTATTCGATCTGCACCATGGCGGGGTTCAGCGCCTTGTCGGCCATGTAGTGCTGCAGAAAAACGGACTCGAAACTGCCGTAGCCCCAACCGCTCCAGGGCGCCTCGGCGATGAGCCTGGCAGAATATGGCCAGTAGATGGAACGCATGCCGCCGGACTGGTATATCTCCAGTCCCCGCTTTGCCCCCGCCATCCCGTACTGGGAGGCCAGCCCGAGCGCAACCCCCAGGGCCACCAGACCCAGTACCCGGCCCAGCAACCGCTCACGGTGCAACCGGGGCACGAGCAGCAGCAAGGCCAACACCCCGCCGAGTTGCCCCACCCTGGATTGCACCACCACCAGCAGCAGGGACGTTGCCAGGATCACCCAATAGCGCAGCCCCCTGAGCCAGGGGTGCCCATGGCCCCGCAGCTCCAGCCAGATGGCCAGCGACAAGCCGGTCGCCATGAAGCTCGCCATCACGTTGGGTTGCTGGAAGATGCCGTAGGGGCGGTTGACCTTGGTGTCATAGCCTATCCAGTTGCCCGGCACCAGCAGGTAGTACTGCACCAGGCCGAGCAGCGCCTCTATGGCGACGGCACCCAGCAGCAGATAGAGCAGCCGGTCGCGTGCGCCGCGATCCAGCCGCCACTGGTAGAGGCTGGCGAGGAACAACAGGCCGGCAAACAGCCCCAGCAGCCGGGGAATGGCGTAATCCTTGAGCTCGAAGCCGGGATAGGCCATGGGCAGCAACAGCAGCAAGCCGCCAAGCCACAGGACCGTCAGCAGCGGCGAAACCATCAGCCGCTGGTTGAGGGTGACCTGCCACAGCCCCAGGGCCATCACCAGGCTCGCGAAGATCCAGCCCCAGGCGTTGAAGGGCAGGTAGAGCCCGGCTCCGCCGGGGTTGTGCATAAAGAAATGCATGCCCAGCAGCCAGTACAGCACGCTGATCACCCCAAAGGCCCTTGCTGTTGACGTCATCTTCCCTGACCTCCATGCATTCATGTTCATAACACTATCCCCCAGGCAACAAAAAGGTAACCGTTCACCGGGAGGATGTTGACAACAACTCTTCCGGGAGCGGGTAGTCTGTTTTCTCTATGCAGGCACCGACCACGGCCCTCAGCCATTCCTGCGGACAGCGACCTAACCGCTTGGCTGTCTCTATCAAAGACAAGATGCGCTGCCGAAACAGCTCTCCCCGATGTGACCAAACGCCATAGCTCCCCTTGCGCCACAGCACATACCCGCGTAGCGCCCGTTCCGCCTCATTATTGGTCAAGGCTATCTCGTCGTTTTCCAGAAAACGCCACAGCATTTCATCATCCTTGAGCAGTAGCCGACAGCGACCTCGGTAGCGCTTGCTGCACAGCAAACTGCCTCGCCCCAGCTCTTTTCGCCAGCTTTGCCGACATCGCTCAAGCCTTCGCTGATATTGTTTCTGGCTCAACACGCCTTGTTCATAGCCATGTCGAACCCTGAATACGCTATTTGCGAGAAGCACCAGTCGGGCCCCAATGGGCTGATTGACCTTTTCGCCGCTGTCGGCAATCGCTGCCACATTGCGCAGTACATGGGCCCAGCACAGCTGACGCTGGCTGCTGTCGATGAAACGGTATCCTGCGTACTGGTCTGTCACCAACACGCCATCCAATTCTGAGCCCAGCAGCCGTTTGGCCGCATCCTGACCCCGGCCAAACGCCGTCATGAAACAGACGGCCACCTTGCTCAGTGCCAGCCACATCCAGCGCCGCTCACCACCACGCTGATGCCGTGTTTCATCGGCATGGATACAGGAGGCTGATTGCACTTGTTGTTTGATGGCCTGGTGCGTCGGGGTCAACATGGCACTGACTCGCCCTTGCGCCTCGCTGATGGCGCCGCGACTGAAGCTCAGGCCGAAGTGCTGTTTAAGCTGTTGTTGTATCTGGCTAATGCTCTGGTGAAACAGACCACTTTGCAGGGCGATGTAGCTCAGCAGGTTGGTCCCCATCTGGCTGCTGCTCACCGTCTCGGGCAACGGAGCCGGGCTGGTCTCGATGCAATGACAACAGGTGCCGCTAAAGAGCTGATGTTCGGTCACCCTGTAGCTGACCTCGGGCAGGTCAAAGACCTGATGGACGCGGTAGGGTTTGTCATGAAATACCACATTGCCCCCACAGCAGGCGCACTGTCTGGCAGGGTAATGGGGTATTACCGTCAGCCGTTCATCCGCTGGATGACGCTCACGCCGAGCGCCTTTGTGGCCCGGTTGGGCGCCGCGTTTTTTACCTGAGGCAAGGCGCGGCCGAGCAGGTGGTGGTGAGCCTGGCCCATCACTGGAAGGAGGCTTGGAGGAATTGCCGCTGTGCTGGTTGAGTCGGTCTTCTAGCTCGGCGATGCGCGCCATCAGCTTCTGAATAAGTTCATTAGCCTGCTCAAGGGTCAGCGGCGAAGCGGCCGGTGGGGTCATGGATGTGCTCATGCCCCTGATGGTGCCAAGCTGACAGGATCACGCAAGAGGCAATAGTGGATCACCGGACGATCGTCTCATTTTTTACCTGTCAACTGGTCTGGGTGAACCGTTAC
>NZ_JBFODA010000006.1:0-18292 GCF_040908055.1 Aeromonas sp. R7-4 | reverse complement strand
GGGTCTGAAATTGATACCGAAGAAAGTGCGCACTAAAGTAGCGTAAACAAGACACCGGTTTGAGGCCGGTGTCAGGTGATAACTAGATCTGTACATGTGATGGATGAGTTATAGATTAAAATTAGATATTATTTTTTCCGTAAGAAAATTCATGTTTATCTAACATTAATTATCCCTTTTAAGCATGGTGGAGGGGGTATTTCTTGCCCTTTCGAACAACCAGTTTACCATGCAAATTCGACATGCTCGTATAACCCCTCTTCTAAATTCGTCATCCTCTATGCTGTCATGATGTCCAAATTTCTCTGGCATAAGATCCCCGTTGAGTAGCTGCCCAGAGTGAACGATCTCTGAACGATACTTATATATCTTATTAGAAAATTTCTTGAACGTAGGATCATTATTACCATACTTTGACATGAAGTTTAGAAACTTCTTGGTGACTTGATATTTTTTCTGCTGGCATTGTTCGCATTTCTCTACAGGAGTATCATTGTTTTCTACATTAACCAATGTTTCTAAGCATGAAACAAAACCAACAAACGATAAACTTGGGGAAATGCTCCATGTATTGGCTCCTTGCTCAAATAACGTACTGGCGCATAGGAAGGCATTTTTATCGACTTCCGACAGAATGAAATATGCGTCGAGAATTAATGTTATATCTTCAGGAAGGCTAAACACATTATCCATATGCTGATAGAGAGTATTATAATGTCTATTAGAGGGGGTCATTGGTATTGCATCTAAACCTGTAACCTCTGAGAATGACGAGATATTGGCTGATATTTCTCGACAAAAATAGGACTCTTGACCCCATATCGGTTCAATATCACCCTCTAGTTCTGTAGGAATGAACCAGCCTTGTTTACCTGTAGAGCAGGAAATTCTATTAACAGATATAACCCCAAGGACTAAAATAATCTCTCTAAATACTTCACTAGACAATTCTAAATCCAGTACCCAATCAGGAATTTCTTCTTGGGTGACAGAGTTAATCCTCACTGCATCTGCTTTTCTGGATTTCCATTGAAATATACAAGGTTTGTTTCCGCCAATTAAATATGGTGCCTTTTTCATGGGGGCTGTTGGTGGCAGAATCTGAAACATATCTCTATACCGGTACCAACCAGTAATAGGCAAATCACTTAATAATATGCATTGTTTATAGAGGTATGCCATTTATGTGTCTCTGAAAGCGTTTCTTGTAGAGTGCCATGAATCAGTGATACACAGCAAAAAAGTTTCTAATGGATTTACTGCTTTTTGGCAGCTACACCAATGTTGAGCGCTATAGAATAGCGAAGCATATTTGGACGTTCGCGAACAGGTCGTGGCCGAGAAGCTGCTGATATTCAGAGTTTCCTGCTAGTCTTGCCATGACTCGGTGTGCGGCGGTATGCGGACGATTACGCTGCGCTAATCGTCCCACTTGATGGGGCTTATTGTTACCTCTCCCTCATCCCCAGCCCTTCTCCCCTTGTTTGTGATCAAGAGGGGGAGAAGGGGGCAAACAGGCTCCGCTGATTATGCGTTGGCTCTGTGGTGCGGGTGAATATGAGTGGCTTGGTATTGGCATGGGCGATCCCCTCTCCCTCGGGAGAGGGTTAGGGTGAGGGGTCGCTATCTGTGCTGTAGGTTCGAATAGCGAAGCGTATTCGGACGTTCGCGAATAGGAGGTCGCTGCTGATTTCTCCTGACGTCCCTCGACTTCACCCTGGCTTCACACCGCCTCATTTTCCCTTCACAAATCCCCCCTATCTTCTGCCCACTGATAAATGGGCCCGCTTGCCACAGAGTGGCGAGGGCCAACGAGAGGGGAGCAAGACGATGAAATCCTGGATCAAATACGGGCTGGCCGGGGCCTTGATACTGGTGGCGAGCTTCTGGGGCGGCAGCGTGCGGGCGGCGGGGGCGTGGCCCGCTCAAGGGGGCCCGTGCCCGCCCGTCTCCCAGTTTCCCTAATATCAGGCCAATGACTGAACGCGCCGGTCTGGCCCGTCAACGGAAGCGGAACAGCTCCCGGTGCAGCGGGGCGGCCAGATGGGCATCCAGAGTCTGGGCCATGGGCTCGGGGCCGCAGAACCACACCGGGGTGTGCTGACGCTCACCCAGGGCGGCGAGATCCAGTCGGCCGCGCTCGGACTCCAGATGCAGCCGGTAGTCGACCCCGGCCCGGCGGCACAGCTCGGCCAGCCGACTGTGATAGGGGGCGGCCTCGGCGGTGGGGGCGCATTGCAGCAAGGTGGTGCCCGGGCGTGTCTCGCCACGGCGCACCAGGGCCTCCAGCCAGGCGACGAAGGGGGTGATGCCGATGCCGGCGCCGACCCAGAGCGCGGGGGCCGGATCCGGCAGGGCGAAGGCGCCATAGGGGCCGGTCACGATGACCGCATCCCCCACCTTGAGGTGGCGGTGCAGCCAGCGGGTGTGATCCCCGAGGGCGCGTACCGCCAGGGTGAGGGTACAGCCATCCGCCGAGACATTCACCAGGGTGTAGGGGTGAGGCTCGCCGCGCCCGGCAAAGTCGAAGAAGGCGAACTGTCCGGGGCGGTAGCCGTGCAGGGGCGCGGAGAGGGCAACCCGGATCTCCAGGGTGCGCTCATCCAGGGGGGCGAGGGCGCTGACCGTCCCCTGGCGACGCTCGTTTTGGCCCACCCGGCCAGAGAGGGAGTAGAGCGCCCCCAGGGCACCCAGCCCGCCGCCGATAAGCAGGGTCAGGCCGACCGGGGTCAGGACGCCTATGTGCGGCAGCAGGCAGAGTCCGTGCAGCCAGCCCATCAGATAGATGACCGGGGCCAGCCGGTGAACCACCCGGAAGCGCTCGTAGCGCACCACCGCAAGCAGGCTCACCGCTACCAGGGCCAGCAGCAGATAGAAACCCCATTCCCCCAGGGTATTGCCGAGTTCGTGCCACAGGTCATCGCTGCCTGCGCCTGCGCCTGCACCGCGGCGTGCCGGCCGGGTCAGCCAGTCGGCGGTGACGGCCCACTTGGGGGCCTCCACCAGCAGCCAGTGGGACATCAGGGTGCCGGTGGCCCAGAGGGCGCTGCTGCGGTGCAGGCGCAACATGCGATCCAGCCCGCCGCACCAGGCCTCGAGCCTCGGCAGGCGCAGGGCCAGCAGCAAAGAGAGGGTCATGGCGCCGAGGCCAAGCAGACCGGTCAGGATCAGCAGCTCGTGGCGCCAGGGCCAGACGCTGGCGGGCCACTGGGTGAGACCAGAGAGCCAGATCAGGGTGAGGGTCAGGGGCAGGGCCCAGACGAGGGATGCGGGTTTCATGATGTCCTCCTTGTGCCATGCCTTTATTTCACGCCTGCTTTGTGGCGAAAGTGTGCCCCTTCACTACCTCTTTTGTAGCAGAGTGTGGCAAGGCTCTGCCCGGGGCGGTCTGGTCAGGGGAACAAGAGGGAGAGAGCAAGAGAGGGGGGCGGCGGCGCCAGGGTTTCTCCCCGGGTCGGCGTGAGGGAAAGGGGAGCACCCGTGCTTTGGGGCTCCCCTGCAAGAGCCTCCATGTCAGGGCTTGCGGCCCTTGCCGCCCTTGTTGCCCGCGAGGGCCTGCTTTCTGGCCTTCTGCTTCTGGGCGCCCTTGCTGGCGCGGCGCGGCTCGGGGTCGAAGCGGGTCAGATCCGGCTCGAAGCCCGGGAACCACTGCTGGGGCAGACGGGTGTCGAGCACCGCCTCCACCTTCTCCAGCAGGGGCGCGTCTTCGGGGCTGAACAATGTGATGGCGAGCCCCTTGTTGCCGGCGCGGCCGGTGCGCCCGATGCGGTGGACGTAATCCTCCGGCTGATGGGGAAACTCCAGATTGATCACATGGTTGAGGTCGCTGATATCGAGGCCGCGGGCCGCCACGTCGGTGGCCACCAGCGCCTGCAGGGTACCGGCGCGAAACTCCAGCAGCACCTTTTCCCGCGCGCTCTGGGACAGATCCCCGTGGAAGGCCAGCGCATTGATGCCCGCCTTGCCGAGCTGCTGGGCCAGCTTGTCGGCCCCCTGGCGGGTGCGGCTGAAGATCAGCGCCGGTGCCCAGCCCTTCACGGTCAGCATGTGTTCGACCAGCGCCACCTTGCGATCGCTGTCCACCGCATAGACCCGCTGCTCCACCTCGGCCGCCGTGGTGTTGCGCGGTGCCACCTCGATCAGTTCGGGGTCGCGCAGCAAGACCTTGCTGAGCGCAAAGAGGTTGTCGTCGCAGGTGGCCGAAAACAGCAGGGTCTGGCGATCCGCCGGTATCTGTTTGAGCAGGGCGGTGATCTCGTCCATGAAGCCCATGTCGAGCATGCGATCGGCTTCATCGAAGACCAGATACTCTAGCTGGCCCAGGCGCAGCGCCCCCTGGCGCAGATGGTCGAGCAACCGGCCCGGGGTGGCGATCAGCAGATCCACCCCGGCTTTCAGCGCCTCCACCTGGGCCGCTATGCTGACCCCGCCGTAGACCAGGGCGCTGGCAAGGCCTGTGGCCTGACCGTAGCGCTCGACGCTCTCGGCAACCTGCACCGCCAGCTCGCGGGTCGGCACCAGCACCAGGGCGCGGATGGGGCGAGGGGACGCCTCTTGCGGCTCCTGCATCAACAACTCCAGCAGTGGCAGCACGAAGGCGGCGGTCTTGCCGGTGCCGGTCTGGGCCCCTGCCAGCAGATCGCGGCCTGCCAGGATGGCCGGGATGGCGGCGGCCTGGATCGGGGTCGGCGTGGCGTAGCCGAGCTCGCTCAGGGTCTGCTGCAAACGGGGGGAGAGCGCCAGGTCGGCAAAGGAGGCGTTGGACATAGGGGTACCAGTATGGGGTTATCGCGGCCAGGGGCCGAGACGGAAACGATCAGAGTGGCCGGCATGGTAACAGATACAGCGGCACGGGCAGAAGGCGGACCGGCGGGGCCGCAGGGTCAGATGCAGTGAAATACCTCTGCCAGCGCCTCGGCTGACTCTTCATGCCGGGCTGGCTCAGTCAACCAGGGCGACGCTACCTGCATCCAAGTGGTGCATCCACTCCCGCAGGATCAGCAGGGCGGCGGCGACGTGTCTCTCCCTCGGCAACTGGGCGGAGGCGAGGGGATCCCCCTCCACCATGGCGGCCAGCTGGCCGAACAACCGCTCTATGTTCTCCCGGCTCTGCACCCGGTTGCCGAGCACCTCGGCCAGGGGCACCGGGCTTTGCAGGTGCAGCACGGGGTGGGGCGGGATCCGGGCCGCGAGGGGCATCAGCACATCTTCCACCACCATGATGGCCTGCTCAAGCTCGAGGGGGGTCAGCAGATCCTCCGTTACCGGGATGGCTTGCTCCAGTTCCAGGGCGCTCGGCGGGTCCCGGCGAAACGGACCCGGGGTCAGGGCATCCAGGCCCAGGGCCAGCGAAAATGTCTGGCTGACGCCGTCCGCCCCGGTGAGCTGCACCCGGCTCTGGGTCTCCCCCAGGCTCAGCAAAATGGCGTCGCGTTTCTCTACAGTCATGTGGTGCTCTCCTGTCGTCGAATGCCCATGGATACACCCGAGCGGTCCGGATTGGCGAGTCTTTTCCCCCCATTCGGGCATCAGGGGTTGCAAAGATCCCCTTGAGTGGCAATCTGGACGTCCAAACGTCTTGAAAGGAGCCCTGACATGGATATTCGTATCGTCCCCCGCGCCCTCGTGCTCGCCCTCTCTCTGGTGGGGGCTGGCGCCTTCGCAAGCGAGGCCCTGGTGTTCCAGACCGACTTCGGTCTCAAGGATGGCGCCGTCTCCGCCATGAAGGGGGTCGCCTTCGGGGTGGACCGCACCCTGCCGCTCCATGATCTGACCCACGAGATCCCGGCCTACAACATCTGGGAGGCCTCCTACCGCCTCTACCAGACTCTGCAATACTGGCCCGAGGGCACCGTCTTCGTCAGCGTGGTGGACCCCGGTGTCGGCACCGAACGCAAGTCGGTGGTGCTCAAGACCAGGAGCGGCCACTACATCGTCAGCCCGGACAACGGCACCCTGACCCTGGCGGCGGAGCACTTCGGTATCGAGGCGGTGCGCCAGATAGACGAGAAGACCAACCGCCTCAAGGGCTCCGAGAAGTCCTATACCTTCCACGGGCGCGACGTCTACGCCTACACCGGCGCCCGCCTCGCCTCCGGTGCCATCAGCTTCGAGCAGGTGGGGCCCGAACTGCCTGCCGAGGTGGTGACCATCCCCTATCAGCCTGCCGTGGTCGAGCAGGATGGCACCTTGAAGGGCACCATCCCGATCCTGGATGTGCAGTACGGCAACGTCTGGACCAACATCGACGAGGCCCTGCTCGGCAAGGCGGGGATCCACAAGGGGGACAACGCCTGCATCAGGATCAGCGAAGGGGATGCGCTGAAATACGAGGGCAAGGCCCCCTACGTCAGCAGCTTCGGCGATGTGCCGGAGGGCCAGCCCCTGGTCTACCTCAACAGCCTGTTGCAGGTGTCGGTGGCCCTCAATATGGACAGCTTCGCCGCCAGACACCAGGTGCAATCCGGTGCCAACTGGCATATCAGCCTGAAGAAGTGCGGCTAGAGGGAGGCTGCCAGCGGGTGCAATCCGGTACAAACGGCATACCAGCCTGAAGAAGTGCGGCTAGATAGAGGGGAGAGCTTCTGTCGGCGATGTGTCTCTTGGGGCGGTGGGACTCCTGTCCACCGCCCCTTCTCCTGGGCGGTAGCGCCTTGCCGGGCCAGGCGGTTATCTCATCGCTTGTCATCCTTGTTTAATAAAGTGCCGCCATGCTGTGGCCGGACGCAGTGATTACGCAATGACGCCAGCACAGAGAACAAGGAAAAGCCGATGAGCCGTTTTGACGAGAGAGACAGAGCCAACCATCCCCGGGAGCAGGAGCCGGAATTCAACCGCCTCATCGAGGCCGGCCTGAGCCGCCGTGGTTTCCTGAAGGGGATGGGCGCCGCCAGCATGGTGGCCTTCTTCGCCGCGAGCCCGGTGGCCCGCGCCGTGGCCGCCGCGACCCAGCCGCTGCTCGGCTTCCAGGCCGTGCCCGCCTCGGTGGCCGACACCATAGTGGTGCCGCCCGGCTACCGGGCCGAGGTGCTGATCGCCTGGGGGGATGCCCTCTTCCCCGATGCCCCCGCCTTTGCCCAGAGCAACGATGCCAAGGCCCAGGCCCGCCAGTTTGGCGACAACAACGACGGCATGAGCTTCTTCCCCCTGGGCCCGGATCGCGCCCTGCTCGCCGTCAACAACGAATACACCAACTACGAATATCTGTTCGCGGATGGCGGCAAGGTGCTCAGTGCCGAGGCGGTCGCCAAGGCCCAGGCGGCCCACGGGGTCTCCCTGGTGGAGCTGGCGCGCATCGATGGCAAATGGCAGGCCAACCCCAAGGGGGCCCTCAACCGCCGTATCACCGCCACCACTCCCATGACCCTGAGCGGCCCGGCGGCGGGCCATGCCCTGCTCAAGACCCAGGCCGATCCCGAGGGGCGCACCGCCCTCGGCACCTTCAACAACTGCGCCAACGGCCAGACCCCCTGGGGCACCTACCTCACCTGCGAGGAGAACTTCAACGGCTACTTCGGCAGTGCGGGCAAGCCGGTGCTGGACCAACGCGCCGCCCGCTACGGCCTGGCCGCCGAGGATGCAGGCTTTGGCTGGCACAAATTTGACGAGCGGTTCGATCTCGCGAAGCATCCCCAGGAGCCGAACCGCTTCGGCTGGGTGGTGGAAATCGATCCGCAGGATCCCGCCTCCACCCCGAAGAAGCGCACCGCCCTTGGCCGCTTCAAACATGAGAATGCCGCCTTCACCGTCAACAAGGATGGCCGCGCCGTGGTCTACCTGGGCGACGACGAGCGGGGCGAGCACATCTATCGCTTCGTCTCCAAGAACCAGGTGGCGCCGGGCAATGACCCCGCCAACCGGGATCTGCTGGACGAGGGCACCCTCTATGTGGCCCGCTTCGAGGCCAAGGAGGGGGAGCTCAAAGGTACCGGCCAGTGGCTGCCCCTGGTACACGGCCAGCACGGCCTGACCCGGGAGAATGGCTTTGCCGATCAGGGGGAGGTGCTCATCTTCGCCCGGGAGGCGGCGACCCGGCTCGGCGCCACCACCATGGACAGGCCCGAGTGGGTGGCCGTGCATCCCCACAGGGCAGAGGTCTACTGCACCCTGACCAACAACAAGAACCGCGGCATCAAGGAGAACCAGCCCCTGGATGGCGCCAACCCCAGGGCCGAGAACCCCTATGGCCAGATCATCCGCTGGCGCCCGATGGGGGACGATCACGGGAGCGACAGCTTCGAGTGGGATCTCTTCCTGCTGGCGGGTAACCCCGGCGTGCACAAGGAGGGGCTGATGGCGGGCAGTGCCAGCATCCACCCGGACAACATGTTCAACAGCCCGGACGGCATCGGTTTCGACGAGGCGGGGCGGCTCTGGATCCAGACAGACGGCGACTATTCCAACGAGAAGCAGTTTGCCGGCATGGGCAACAACCAGATGCTGTGCGCCGATCCCGCGAGTGGCGAGGTGCGCCGCTTCCTGACCGGCCCCGTGGCCTGCGAAATAACGGGCCTCACCTTCACGCCTGACTGGCGCACCATGTTCGTCGGGGTGCAGCACCCGGGGGAGGAGGGGGCACCCTCCCACTTCCCGGACGGCGGCACCGCCATCCCCCGCTCCGCCGTGCTGCGGATCACCCGGGACGATGGCGGCATCATCGGCGCCTGATGGCCCGGGATAACCGCCTGGCCCGTGATGAAAAGAGCCGCCTTCGGGCGGCTCTGTCGTATGCGTGGCGGGCGGGAGCCAAAAAAAAAGACCGGGTACGGGACCCGGTCAAAGAACCCGCGCAGTCTGGGAAGAAGTGCGGGCGTTCAGGCTTGGTGGCGGGGCCGGTGTCGGCCCCCGATCTGGTGTCGGGGTGGCATCACCCCGGCGTCAATGCGGGCTATTCGCGCTCCAGTGCGTGGATGGGATCCAGCCTGGCGGCCCGACGGGCCGGGGCGAAGCCGAATATCACCCCGATCAGGCTGGCGCAGAGGCAGGCCACCCCCATGGCGGCAAGGGAGTAGCTCATCCTGGTGCCGCTGCCGAGGTGGTCGAACAGCTGGCCCAGCAGCAGGGAGAGGGCGATGCCGAGCACGCCCCCCAGCAGGCAGATCAGCACGGCTTCGATGAGGAACTGCTGCTGGATGTCCCGGGTCCGGGCGCCGACCGCCATCCGCACCCCTATCTCACGGGTGCGCTCGGTGACCGAGACCAGCATGATGTTCATCACCCCTATGCCCCCGACGATCAGGGAAATGAGGGCGATGAGGGCGATCAGCGTGGTCAGGGTGGCGCTGGTCTGGCTGATGGCCTGGCGGATGCTGTCGGTATTCAGCAGGAAGAAGTCCTGGCTGCCGTGGCGCAGGGTGAGCAGGCGGCTGATGCCATCCTGGGCGGCGTCGAGGCTCACCTCGTCCCGTACCCGCACGCTGATGCTGCGCAGATGGCTCTGCCCCAGCAGGCGGCTCATGGCGGTGGTATGAGGGATCCAGACGTTGAGGGTCTCGTCGCTGCCAAAGCCGCTCTGGTTCTTGATGGCGACCCCGATCACCCGGCAGGGCAGATCCCCCAGCAGGATCACCTGGCCCAGAGGGGACTGGGTCGGGGCGAACAGTTTGTCCCGGGTGTGCTCGTCGATCACCACCTCCTGGGCCAGGCTCTCCTCGCTCTGGCGATCGAAGCCCATGCCCTGGGCCAGGCGATAGCCCCGGACCTGGAAGAACTGGGCGCCGACCCCGTTGATGGTGCCGGAGACGGCGGCGCTGCCAAGGCGCAGGGTGGCGCTGGTGCTGAGGCTGGGGGTGACGCTGTGCACGTAGTCCAGCCGGGCGATGGCCTCGGCGTCCCCGATCCGCAACGTCTCTATGGTAGCGGAGCGCATGTCCCCGAAGCCGCGGCCGGGGAACACCTCCAGGGTGCTGGTGCCCATGGCGTTGATGTTCTCCAGCACCCGCTCCCGGGAGCCCTGGCCGAGGGCCACCACGGTCACCACCGAGGCGATACCTATGATGATGCCGAGCATGGTGAGACAGGTGCGAAGGCGCTGGGCGACCATGGCCTTGATGGCCATCTGCAGGGCATTGCCGAGCCCCGCCATCAGCGGGGTTTTCCCCCCGACGGACGCCTTGGTGGCGGCCAGGGTCGCCTGGGGAAGGGCCTGTGGCTGGCGGGTGCGGCGATCGGCGATGACCCGGCCATCTTTCAGTTCGATGATCCGCTCGGCGTGGCGGGCGATCTCCATGTCGTGGGTGACGATCACCAGGGTGTGGCCCTGGCGATGCAGGGCCTGGAGGCTCGCCATCACCTCGGCGCCGCTCTGGCTGTCGAGGGCCCCGGTCGGCTCGTCGGCCAGGATCACCTCGCCGCCGTTGATGAGGGCGCGGGCGATGCTGACCCTCTGCTGCTGGCCGCCGGAGAGCTGGTTCGGCTTGTGGCTGAGCCGGCTGGCGAGGCCGAAGCGGGTCAGCAGGGCCTCGGCCCGCTGGCGTCGCTCGGCCGGATCCAGACCGGCGTAGAGGGCGGGCACCTCCACGTTGGTGCGGGCATCGAGATCCGCCAGCAGGTGATAACGCTGGAAGATGAAGCCGAAGTGCTCCCGGCGCAGGGCGGCGAGCTCGTCCCGGCTGAGGGTGGCGGTGTCGCGCCCGGCCACCAGATAGGCCCCCTCGCTCGGCTGATCCAGGCAGCCCAGCAGGTTCATCAGGGTGGATTTGCCGGAGCCCGAAGCGCCGACGATGGCCACCATCTCCCCACGGGCGACCGCCAGATCGATGCCGTCGAGCACGGTGACGGTGCGCTCCCCCTCTCCGAAGTGGCGGCGGATGCCCCGCAGTTGCAACAAGGCGCCCATGATCACATCCCCATGGGGGGCGGCATGCCCCCGGCGGCGTCGCTCTGGCCTGCGCTCACTTCGCTGACGATGACCCGCTCACCGGCGCTCAGGCCCGACAGGATCTGGGCATCCACCTTGTTGTTCAGGCCGACCTTGACCCGGCGCAGGCTGATCCTGCCTCCGTCGTCGACCACCCTGACCTGGTCCCCCTGCAGGGCGATGGCCGGGATCACCAGCGCATCCTTGAGCCGGGCGACCACCAGATAGACCTGTGCCGTCATGCTGATCCTGAGCTGGCCGTCCTGGTTGGGCACCTCGAACAGGCCGTGATAATAGATGGCGCTGCTGTCGCTGCTGCTGGTGGTCGTGTCGTCGTTGATGGTGTCGGGGGCGGGCTCGATGGCCCGCAGGGATCCCTCAAAGCGGCGCTGGCTGTTGCCAAGAATGGTGAAATAGACCGGCATGCCGACCCGGACGTTGATGACGTCGGCCTCGGAGATCCTGGCCTCCACCGTCATGGTATCGAGCCGGGCGATCTTGAGCAGGGTGGGGGTGCTCTGACTGGCGTTGAGGGTCTGTCCCTCCTCCACCGGCACGGCCACCACGGTGCCGGAGAGGGGGGCGAGGATCCGGGTATAACCCAGGTTGACCCGGGCGGTGTCCACCGCGATCCCGGCTTGCACCCGCTGGGCCTGGAGGGCCCGGATATCGGCCAGGGTTTCGTCCAGGGTCGCCTTGGCGCTGTCATGGTCGGCCGTGCAGCCAAGGCCCCTTGCGACTATCTGTTGCTGGCGCTGGTACGCCAGGCGGGCATTGCGAAGGGTGGCCTCTTTGGAATCCAGCTGGGCCTGGAGGTTGTCGCGCTGGGCCAGGGCATCCTTGAGGGCGTTCTGCTGGGGCAGATCGTCGATCTCTGCCAGCAGCTCCCCCTGTTTGACTGCCTGACCTAGGATTACGTGCAGCTTCTTGATCTGGCCCGACACCTGGGCACCCACGCTCACCTGCTTGCGCGCCTTCAGGGTACCGTCCGCCATGATGAGCTGTTCCAGGTCCCGGGTCTTTGCGCTGGCGGTGATGTAGTCGCTGGCGGGAGCCTTGGCCTGGGGGCGCCAGGCCAGCAGCAGGGCGAGGGCGCACAGGGGCAGCAGCCAGAACAGACGAGGGGAGAGTGTGGGCATGACAACCTGTATCCTGAATGACGATCACGACGGCACTCTACCCCAGAGCCGGGTTAAGGCTCTTTGCGCCAAGCGTAAGGGTTTCGTAAAAATGGCTGCCAAGGGCGTGGCAAGCGGCGAAAATGGCCGCCGACAAGGGAGAGCCTGTATGAAGATCTTGCTGGTGGATGACGATGCCGAACTGGGCGCCATGTTGAGTGAATACCTGGGGGGAGAGGGGTTTGATACCACCCAGGTGCTGACTGGAGGGGAAGGGGTGCACCATGCCCTCTCCGGCCGTTACAGCGCCCTCTTGCTGGATGTGATGCTGCCCGACTTGAGCGGCACCGAGGTGCTGCGCCAGGTGCGCCAGCGCAGCCGCCTGCCGATCATCATGCTGACCGCCAAGGGGGACAACGTGGATCGGGTGGTGGGACTGGAGATGGGGGCCGATGACTATGTGCCCAAACCCTGCTACCCCAGGGAGCTGGTGGCCCGGCTGCGGGCCGTTCTGCGGCGGGTCAACGAGGGGGGGAGTTCAACCCCCTCGCCGGATGCCCTCATCCTGGGGGAGCTGACGGTCACCCCGGCCAACCGGGTCTGTCTCTGGCAGGGGGCGCCGCTGGAGCTGACCGCCACCGAGTTCAACATGCTGGTGTTGCTGGTGCGCACCCCGGAGCAGGTGGTCACCAAGGACACCCTCTCCCTGCAAGGGGTAGGGCGCCCGCGGGAGGCCTATGACCGCAGTGTCGATGTGCACATCTGCAACCTGCGGCAGAAACTGCAGCAGAAGGCGGGGGAGGCCGTCACCATAGAGACGGTGCGCAGCATAGGGTACAAGATACGGTGATCCTCAAGGGACGTTTGTTCTGGAAGATTCTGCTGGGGTTCTGGCTGGCCATAGTGCTGGTCAGCCAACTGCTCTGGCTCGGTTATCGTGCCGAGCGTGACCCCCCGGAAGAGCACCTGGCCCAGCAACTGGCGAGCCAGCATCTGGAGATGGCGGCAGCCGTGCTGGCAAAGGGAGGAATCGAGGCTGCGACGGCATTGAGCCAGGCCATGTCGCCGCCGTTGCTGCAGATAACCCCCCTCGATGCATCCGATGCGCTCCCCCGGCCAGCGCCCCAGGCATCCAGGCTGCCAGCCTCCGGGGAGCCGGGCCCTGGCACCGTGCTGACGCGCACCGTGATCGCCAGCGACGGGCAGGCCTATCTGCTGCAGGCCAGATCGGACCCGCGCGTTCTCCCCGGCGGGCCTGCGCCCGGCCTCCTCTCCTGGCTCAATATTCCCCCGCCCATGCTCTGGATTGGCGGCCTGGGGGGACTCTTGTTCAGCATTCTGTTCGCCTGGCACCTGACCCGGCCCATGAACGCCCTGCGGCGCAGCTTCGATCGGGTAGCCAGAGGGGATCTGGGGGTCAGGCTGTGGCCCGCCCTGCGCTGGCGCAGGGACGAGCTGACGGAGGTGGCGAAGGAGTTCGATCTCATGGTGGAACGGTTGCAGCAGCTGGTCGAGGGGCGCGAGCAGCTGCTTCACGACGTCTCCCACGAGCTGCGCTCCCCCCTGGCCCGCATCCAGATGGCCATCGGCCTGGCGGAGCAGCGCCCGGAGAAGGCGAGCGACGCCCTGGCGCGGATCCGGCTCGAGACGGAGCGGATGGACAGGATGATAGGGGAGCTGCTGACCCTCTCCCGCGCCGAGCAGGGTCACGGGCTGGCGCAGAGCCACTACGACCTGTTGGCGCTGGTGGAGACCGTCGTCCAGGATGCCAGGTTCGAGGCCCAGCAATCCGGGGTCGAGATAGCGCTCGAGCAGGCGCTGGGGGAGGGTTGCCTCCTGCTGGGTCATGCCGAGCTGGTGCGCCGCGCCGTGGAGAATGTGGTGCGCAACGCCCTGCGCTTCTCGCAGCCGGGGCAGAAGGTGAGCGTCAGCCTGATTCGTCTGGGCCAGGAGGTGCAGCTCTCCATCGCCGATCGGGGGCCCGGAGTGGAGGAGGGGAAGCTGGCGGGGATCTTCGACCCCTTCGTGCGCATCGGCTCACCCCGCATGGGCAAGGGCTACGGGCTCGGGCTCGCCATCGCCCGCAAGGCGGTGACCCTGCAGGGCGGCACCATCCAGGCGCGCAATCGCGCACAGGGGGGGCTGAGGGTGACCATGACGCTGCCCCTGCATGAGCCGTCCTGAGGGGCGCGGCTCGGGCTGGAGTGGGGTGAACACCCCGGGAATGAAGAAGGGGACCTGGGCCCCCTGCTCGTATCTGTTCCACCGTGCTCTCAGCGCAGCGCCGCCGGTGGCGGTACCTCGGTGTAGCGCCCGTCTATTTCTCGCAGGTAGTAGTGCCCCTCCCTGACGTAATAGCGGCGGCCGTCCAGATCCAGGGGGATGAGGCCCGACTCCGCCGCGACCAAGACCTGAGGGGGTGGAGCAACCACCACGTAGTGGTTCTCCTGCCGACGGTAGAAGATGCCGTCGAGCACATAGTAGGTGAGCCCCGCCAGCAACAGGGTTTCCACCCCTCCCGGCAGCCTGTCGACGCGGTGGCCGAAGCCGGGTCCAGCCCCATGGCCGTACTGCGGGGCAGGGCTCTCCCACCCGCCCGGCCTGTCCATGTTACCCGGGCCCGCCAGGGCGGGCAGGGCGATGGCCATGGCAAGCAGCCAGAGTGAAGGGCGGCGCAGACTCATCTCACTGCCCCTTGAGCGGCGCACCGGCGGGCTGGGGTTTGAGTGGCTGGGGCGGCAGTTCGCGCACGCTGACCATGACCTCGTAGCGGGTATCCGGCTTGGCGGCATCAATGTTCCTGGACAGTGCCTGTGCCAGGGCCTGGGGATCCGCGCCCTGCTTGCTGGCGTGATAGAGCACGGAGGGGGGCGGTGTCATGGGGCCGCCCTGGCGGGCACCCATCGGGGGCGGCATTTCGGCATGAACGAGCGTGGTGCCCAGCAGCAGGGCAAGGGCGACAGGATAGCGTGACATGATGATGACTCCATTGATGGGAACGCCCCCATCAAACGCGACGCGTGCGCCCGGCTCAACCACCTTTACACCCTCTTTTCGCCCTCTTTACAGTTGTGACAACGGGCGCCGTGGCGCCCGTCGTGTCTCGTGAACCGCTCGCCGGATCAAAACTCGTTGGAGAGCGCCTTGTAACCCCTGACCAGGTCGATATTGGTGTGGGCCACATCCTCGGAGAACTCGGTGGCGTCCACGGTGACGCGCGGGATCTGCGCCAGATCGCTCTGCTGGTTGATGCGGGTGGTGGAGGGGACATAGAAGCCGGGGGGAATATCGCAGCCATCGACCACGGAGTTATGGCGCACCACGGATCCTTCGCCGATGTGGCAGTTGAACAGCACGCTGTTGAAGCCGATGAAGACGCGGTTGCCCACCTCGCACGGTCCGTGGACGATGCTGCGGTGGGCGATGGAGCTGTACTCGCCGATGGTGACGGCGGCGCCGGATTTGGAGTGGATGACGACGCCATCCTGAATATTGGAGTTAGCGCCGATGACGATGGGTTCCATGTCGCCGCTCTCGTCCACTTCGTCTGCGCGGATCACGGCATAGGGGCCGACAAACACGTTCTCCTTGATGATCACCTTGCCACAGATGATGGCGGTCTTGTCGATATAGGCGGATTCGTCGATAACGGGCAGGTGACCTGAGGGATTCTTGCGGATCATGTTACGTCCTGTTGCTGATGAAATCGGGGAAAAGTGGCGCGTCATGAAGGCCCGCCGGAGAGCCAGCTTACGCCTCTGATCCGGCAGGGGAAACCTTTTACTGGTCTGACCCATCTTTCATAGGGGCATTGCTCATGGTTGTTCTTTGACTCCCTGTTATGGGAGCATGAGGGCCGCTGAATGGGGCGCCGCCGGGTGCAAAGAAATGAGGAGGAGCGAGAGATGAAGCAGGTCATGGTATGGCTGGTGGGGTCGCTGTTGTGGATCTCCGCCGCACAGGGCAAGGGCCGTGCGGGGGAGTTTGACTATTACGCCATGGCGCTCTCCTGGTCGCCGGAGCACTGCGCCATCAAGCCGGCGGATCGGGAGCAGTGCGCCCGCAAGCTGGGGTTCGTGCTGCACGGCCTCTGGCCCCAGTATCAGCGTGGCTACCCTAGCGACTGCACAAGCGAGCGGCTGGATCCGGCCATGGAGCAGCAGTTTGTCGGGCTCTACCCCAGCCGCTTCCTCTATCGCCACGAATGGGAGAAGCACGGCACCTGTTCCGGACTGAGCCAGGAGGCATTCCATCAACTGGCCAGCGATCTGCGCCAGAAGGTACGGATCCCGGTCGCCTATCAATCGCCGGAAGAGCCGCTGCGCAAAAGCAGCTTCCAGCTCAAGGCCGATCTGGCGAGCGCCAACGACTGGCTGGCCCCCGATAACATCACGGTGGCCTGCGCCGATGGGGGGCGATTCCTGCGGGAGATCTATGTCTGCATCAACAAGCAAGGGACGGATGCCGTCCCCTGCTCCGACGAGATGCAGAAGCGGGAGCGCCGCTCCTGTGGCCAGCCGGACTTCCTGCTGCGCAGCGTGCGTTGACCCGGTGATCCCTGTCAGGCCCCTCGCGGGCCTGATGTGCAATGAACCATGTGGCAAGGAGTCTGATGGATGAAAGGCAACGAAGGATTCTCGGCAGAGGAGCGGGCACTGCTGCTCGCAGTGAAAGGCGTGGGGCCCACCGTCATCGGCCGGCTCGAACAGCTTGGCTACCATAGTCTGTCGGCATTGGCCGACGCCGACACGACTCATATCGTGGCACTGGTCGCCAGCATGTTGGGTTCGACCTGCTGGCAGAACAGTCCCCTGGCCCGCGGAGCCATCGACGGGGCCATTGCGCTGGCGCGCAGCCAGACCGCCCGTGACAGGCAGGATGTTGCCCCATGACGCTCTTTGCCGAATTGGGGATGCGCTACCCTATCATTCAGGCCCCCATGGCGGGTGTGCAGAACAGTACCCTGGCGATGGCGGCGACCAGAGCTGGGGCTCTCGGATCCCTGCCTGCCGCCATGTTGAGTGGTGCCGAGCTTCGCCAGGAGCTGAGCCGCCTCGCCGCCAGCGGGCCAGGGCCATTCAACATCAACTTCTTCTGCCATCGGCAGCACGAGCCTCAACCGGCAGCAGAGCAGCGCTGGCGCCAGGTGCTGTCACCCTATTACACCGAGTTTGGGGTGGATGCCGCTGCGCCGTCGCGAGCTCCCGCTCGGGCCCCCTTCAATGACGAGCATGCGGCCCTGCTTGCAGAGTTCAGGCCTGCCGTGGTCAGCTTCCACTTCGGCTTGCCGGAGCCTGAGTTGCTTGCCCAGGTAAAAGCCACAGGCGCAAAAGTGCTTGCCAGCGCGACCACGGTTGCTGAAGCCCGTTGGCTCGCCGAGCATGGTGCCGATGCCATCATCGCCCAGGGGCTGGAGGCGGGCGGCCATCGCGGTCACTTCCTCTCTGAGGATCTCAGTCTGCAGCAGGGCACCTTTACCCTGCTGCCCCAGGTAGTGGCAGCGGTGGATCTCCCTGTCATCGCGGCGGGGGGCATAGTCGACGGCAAGGGGATCCGGGCCGCGCTGGCGCTGGGGGCCAGCGCCGTGCAAATGGGGACGGCGTTTCTCTGCTGTCACGAGGCTACCACCTCGGCTCTGCATCGGTCGGCTATCCGCAACGAGGGCAGCCAGCACACCGCCCTGACCAACCTGTTCAGCGGTCGCCCGGCGCGGGGTATCGTCAATCGCCTGATGCAGGAGCTGGGGCCGCTGTCCGAAGATGTGCCTGCATTTCCTCATGCCAGTGGCGCGCTGACCCCGCTGCGAGCCGCAGCCGAAAAGGCGGGTGACAGCGGCTTCTCGCCACTCTGGGCCGGGCAGAATATATCGGGTTGTCTTGAGCTTCCGGTGGCCGCACTGATCACCGCGTGGGTAAAAGACGCTGGTCTGGAGTGATCTCTTCCTCTATATGGGGAAATGAGAGCGAGGGGCTCTAGTGAGAAGTGACTTTTCGCCGTCTAAAGCCGGCCTTTTGATGATACCGAGGCACCGAGTCTTGGCTGGTCTGTGGGTAAGTCTGTATAAAAGCTGTTATTGGATATGAATAACTAAAAAAGTGCGTTTTTTTGCAATTTTATTGCGATGAAGGCTTGCCAATGTGATCTATGTCTCTATAATGCGCCTCCATCGACAGGGCAAGCGGCAACGCAAACAAGCCGGTCGGTGCCTCGAAAAAGCCTTTCAAATAAGGCTTGACTCGAGAAGGCGGTTGAGTAGAATGCCACTCCCGCAGCAGCCAAAAGCTGCGTCGCTCTTTAACAATTTGAATCAAGCAAT
>NZ_JBFODA010000059.1:0-12137 GCF_040908055.1 Aeromonas sp. R7-4 | reverse complement strand
TGGTCACTTCATCAGACATTGATATCAAAAATTGTTTTTGATGCTCGATGCTGTGAGTGCCCACACAGATTGCTTGATTCAAATTGTTAAAGAGCATCACGCTTATCGCGTTGAGGTGGCGCATCTTACGCTCCTCACTTCGAAAGTCAAGCGGTTGTTTTCGCTTTTCTTTCGGCGCTGACTTCACGAGGAAGCTGGCTCATCAGGTTGGCGTGGTCCGCCGTGCTGGTAGGGGCGCATTATAGGGAGCCGCGCCGCGATGACAAGGGCTTTTTCACCACGCCGGTTCGTTTGCTCAGTTATGCAGCAAGCCGGGCTTTTTTCACCCACAACCCTATCGATACTGTCATGCACCGGATTTAAATTGAGTATTTGAAAAGCCACTTTATAATTGGCTTTTCAAATACTCAATTAAGGTCGTCGTCATGCACCAGATCCTGGATAGCCGTAAAGAAGAGCAGATTGTCCCCCTGTTCCGTCTCGGGTTTCGGCCTTTCTTCCTGCTCGGAGCACTGTTTTCGTGCCTGGCCATGCTGGGTTGGCTCGGGCAGCTCAACGGCTGGTTCACTCTGCCCGGAATTGGCAACCCCATCTGGTGGCACGCCCACGAGATGCTGTTCGGCTTTGGTGCTGCCATCGTCGCGGGGTTTCTTCTGACCGCTGTACAAAACTGGACGGCACATCCCGGGGTGCGGAGCTGGTCCTTGGCGCTGATCGTGGCCTTGTGGGCACAGCCGAGGGTATTGTTGCCCTGGCTGGGGGAGGGAAACATCTTCTTGATGGCGGCAGACCTGCTCTGGCTCCCCCTTTGCGCCTGGTTTCTGGCCAAGCCTATCGTAGCAACCCGGCAGTGGCGCAACCTCTTCTTTGTGCCTCTGCTTGTCGTCCTGACCCTGCTCAACGCCGCCAGCTGGTTGTGGCGCGCCGACTGGCCCTTGATAGAACACCTGCTGATCACGGCGGTGCTGCTGTTCTCGACCCTGATTGCGGTGATGGGAGGACGTGTCATCCCCTTCTTCACCGCCAGAGCCACGGGGATGGAGAAAGCCGTTCCTCTGCCGTGGCTGGAGCGAACCGCACTCGCTGCCCTGTGGCTCATCCTGCTGCTCTGGCTGCTGCTCCCCACCCAGTGGGTCACCAGCCTCTATATGTTCCCTCTATATATAGTGGCGGCCGCTGCACACCTCCATAGACAGCTGCGCTGGCGTCCCGCCACCACTGTGGCACACCCCCTGCTGTGGTCGCTGCACCTGGCCTACCTCTTCATTCCTCTGGGGTTGGCCGCTCTGGCCGCGCACTCCGCCGGCTGGCCGATCACCCTGTCGTTGACCAGCCACCTGCTTAGCGCAGGCAGCATGGGTACCATGATCCTCGGGATGATAGCCCGGGTATCCCTCGGTCACAGCGGCAGGGCCCTACAGGTCGGGCACAGGATCACGGTGGCATTTGCGCTGGTCATCCTGTCTGCACTCATGCGGGTATTGCTACCCCTCTGCTGGCCAAACCTGACCCTAACGGGATGGAACCTCAGCGGCTGGAGCTGGATTGCCGCCTACGGCCTGTTCGTCTGGGTCTATGCTCCCATCCTGACCAGTCCCAGAGCAGACGGCCGCCCAGGCTAGTCCCTGGGGGAAGGGGCTGGGTAGTGGATCAGGTTATGGAAGATGGCGGGGGCGATTCCCAGATTGCGATAACCATGGGGGCGATCGGCGGCAAAGCGCACGGCCTCCCCCTGCTCGAGGGAGCGCCACTCCCCGTCGACCAGCACCTCCATAGTTCCGCTGATGACGATCACGTGCTCGGTAACCCCGTGCTCATGGGGTTCTGATTCCCGCTGATAGCCGGGCAACAGGGTCAATTCGAACAGCTCGAAACCAAAACGTCCCTCATAGGGGAAGAGGGGCGCCACCTGCATGCCCTCACCCGCCGGCTGCTGGCGAATGTCGTCGGCAACCCGATAGAGCGTCTCATCCAGGGCATCCGGGGTCGGCTCGATGAAGCTGGAGAAGGAAACCCGAAAGCCGGTGGCAATCTTCCACAGGGTCGCCACCGTCGGGCTGGACTCCCCTCGCTCGATCTGTCCCAGCATGGCCTTACTCACCCCGGTTTCCCGGGCAGCCGCATCCAGGCTCCACCCCCTCTCGGCACGCAGCCCTTTCAATCGCTGGGCCAGATAGCGACTCATCTCCTGCATCTGCTCTCCGATTTTGTCTGAACCATATTGTGCGCCATAACGCACACCGCTATAGTCAAAACCATATTGTACGCAATAACGCACAGACAAGCAGCATCCACAAGGAAGTTCCCATGCCCTTTGCCCTCCCTCACATGGTCGCAGGCCTCATCGCCGTTCTGGTGGGTTACACGAGTTCGGTCGTCTTGATCATCCAGGCCGCCACGGCTGCCGGTGCAGACGCCGCCCAAGTCTCTTCCTGGCTATGGACGCTCGGGATCGGCATGGGAGTAAGCTGCATCTGCCTCTCCCTCTACTATCGCATCCCGGTGCTGACCGCCTGGTCCACTCCGGGTGCTGCCCTGCTCATCACCAGCCTTGGCAATTTCAGCCTGGCCGAAGCCATCGGCGCCTTCATTCTCTCCTCGCTGCTGATCACCCTCTGCGGCATCAGCGGCTGGTTCGATCGGCTGATGCGCCACATTCCGGCTCCCCTGGCGGCCGCCATGCTGGCCGGCGTCCTGCTCAGATTCGGACTGGACCTCTTCAAGGTGGCCCCCCAGGATCCCCTGCTGCTTGGCACCCTGTTGCTGATCTTCCTGCTCGGTCGCCACCTCTGGCCCCGCTACACCATGGTACTGGTGCTGGCTGCCGGCATGTTGCTCTGTACCCTGAGGGGCGATCTGCAACTGAGCGAGGTGCACTGGCAACTCTCCCGTCCGGTGTGGATCTCGCCCTCCTTCACCTTCCAGGCCTTGCTGGGCATCGCCCTGCCACTGTTTCTCGTCACCATGACGTCCCAGAACATGCCAGGCATTGCCATTCTGCGCGCCCATGGCTATCTGCCGGCCACCTCCTCCCTGATCACCTGGACCGGCCTGACCGGCTTGCTGTTGGCCCCGTTCGGTGGTTATGCCTTCAACCTGGCGGCCATCACGGCGGCCATCTGCATGGGCAAGGAGGTGGATCCCGATGCGGCTCGCCGTTGGCCGGCCGCACTCTGGGCGGGCGCCTTCTACCTGATCACCGGCTGTTTCGGGGCGACCGTGGTCGCCCTGTTCAGCGCATTTCCCACCGCGCTGGTGACCTGCGTGGCCGGACTGGCGCTGCTCGGAACCATAGGCAGCAGCCTGCACGGCGCCTTGCAGCAGGGTGGAGAGCGAGAAGCCGCCTTGCTGACCTTCATCATCACCGCCTCGGGGATCAGCCTGCTCGGGGTCGGCTCGGCCTGCTGGGGACTGCTGGTCGGCGTGGCGCTGCATCAAGTCAACCGGCTGCGCGCCTGATCTGACCATCTGGGGAGACCCCAGTGAGACACAGCACATAATTCGGCAGAGATGGTTCACATATGAACCCCATTCCCGTCTAGTGAGAAAGCGGCGCAGATCCTTCCCGACAGGCGTCGCTGTCAGACTCAATACTGGAGAAGAAGAATGAGGAATCAGGCTGTCATCTTATTGCTGGCGCTGCTGGGCACCACCCTTGCCCAAGCCGCCGACACGGACAGGGAGCTGGCCCGTCAGCTCGCACTGCAGCAGAAGCAGTTGCTACCCCAGCTCGCCCAACAGGCGTACCAGAGTCCGCTACCCAAGCTGCTGAAAAAGGCGAGCCCGCGCCTCAAGCGACAGGCCACGGATGCCAACCAGGCCGCCATCCATCGGCAAGGGCTCGAGGGTGAGGCCACACAACTCATGCAGTTGCGGCTGGCCAATCCCGAGCAGGCGAATGCGCTCAAGCAGGGAGCAGAACCCCTGGTTGCCTATGTGCCGAGCGGCGATGAGAAGAGCTGGAGCGCCATCGAGGCGTTCGACGGCGCCGGCAATCCCGTCTATCTCGATGTGAACCAGCCACCGGCGCGGCCGGTGCTGGTGGTGGAAGCAGACCCTATCAAAGCCAAGAATGCCGGTCTGAAGGTGATGCGCAAGGCGCTGGCCGAGGTCGACTTGCAGGCTGCTCCTCGCGCCACCAGCGGGACGGCACCACTCAAGACCAGTATCCTCAAGCAGATCAGGCTCAACGATGATCAGGAGCCCTGGCTGCTGGGAGCAGCCGAGGTCTACGCCGTGGTGGCCGGGGTCAATCCCAGCCGGGATGAGCCCGTGGTGGACATCGTCGACATGCCCTATCTCGATGATGACAACACCGACTACAGCCCGAACCAGATCCTGGTGTACTGGGATCGCTACCGCTGGGGTGCCGTCGACGTCGTCATGATGGAGCAGGACGACAACGTCAACTACAAGGAGCTGAGCGCCCTGCTGATCGAAGCACTCAAGCTCGGCTTCACCGCGGGTGGCGTACCGGAGGCCCTGCCCTTCCTCGACCTCGGCGGCCGTATCGTCAAGGCGCTGCCCGACTCCTGGATGACCAACAACGACGACTATCTCGATACCTTCTATACCCTGGAGCAGGACCAGAGCTATCACCAGTATCCCGGCGCGGCCGGCAATGCGGTCATCACGCTGGAGCCCAAAGAGATCCAGCCGACCCGACCCTGACCCTCATCCAAGACAAAAAGCCAATGAGGAGACTCATTGGCTTTCCTGTATCCGGGGTCGCGGGATCAGGCCTGAGCTTTCGGCCTCACCCCCAGGGTGTGGCAGATGGCGTAGGTCAGCTCGGAGCGGTTCAGGGTATAGAAGTGGAAGTCCTTCACCCCTTCCTGGCTCAGCACCCGCACCTGATCGATGGCGATGCTGGCCCCCACCATGTTGCGCGTCAGCTGGTCGTGCTCCAGCCCCTCGAAACGCTGATGCATCCAGCGCGGGATCTTCACGTTGGTGAAGCCGGCAAACTTGGCCAGGGTCTGGTAGTTGGAGACCGGCAGTATGCCGGGCACTATCTCGGCATCGATGCCGATGGCCGCACAGCGATCACGAAAACGCAGGTAGGTCTCCACATCGAAGAAGAACTGGGTGATGGCACGGTTGGCGCCGGCATCTATCTTGCGCTTGAGGTTGAGCAGATCGGACTGCGCGCTTCTGGCCTCGGGGTGCCCTTCCGGATAGGCGGCCACCGAGATGTCGAAGTCGGCCTCGGACTTGAGCAGGGCGACCAGGTCGGTGGCATACATGTCCGGCTTGTCGAGTCCGGGGGGCAGATCCCCGCGCAGTGCCACTATGTGGCGAATGCCGCTGTTCCAGTAGTCGCGCGCTATGGTGCGCAACTCGTCACGGCTGGCATCGATGCAGGTCAGGTGCGGTGCGGCGATGAGGCCGGTGCGCTCCTTGATGTCCTTGATCACCTTGTGAGTGCGATCCCGGGTGCCCGAATTGGCGCCATAGGTCACGGAGACAAACTTGGGTTCCAGCACCTGAAGTCGCTCGATGGACTGCCAGAGGGTATTCTCCATCCCTTCGCTGTTGGGCGGAAAAAACTCGAAACTGACCGATATGTCGCCACCCAGATCCGCCAGACTCTGGTTGAGTGCTTCAACCTGACGCGCGCTGTGAAATCCCATCTGCTCTCTCCCTGTCCTGCAACCCATTCCTCTACGTCAAAACGGATGTTTGGACGTCTAAACGTCTTTCTATCTTTATGAGAAAACGGATCAAAGTCAACACCGAATTCTCGCTGGCAGAGGGGATAAACGATTTTTTTCTTTTGCAATTCCACCTAAGTAATGACCGGCCCCATCCCAAAATGCCGTCAGGCACGCTATGATGCGGGCGGATCGTCCTGGACGTTCTGAATCTGCGTGTGATTGTTTGGCCGGGTCTCCCGGCCTTTTTTTAACTTCTTTCCCCTCCTGCCGATAATCAATTCAAGCATTTACAGGAGCCTCGTCATGGAAGATCACCCCGGTTTTGCCACCGATCTGCTGTTCGACCGCTATCAGGGCGAGGTGACGGACCATGAGCGATTCTGGGCCGTGTGCACCCCGGGCTCTCCGGACTACTACTTCGGCAACTACCTGTTGCTCCCCACTCCCCCAAGCGATCGTGACAAGGGCTGGCTCGAGGCCAGTTTCGACACCCTGATAGGCCAGGATCCCAGGATCCGCCATCGCACCTTCCAGTGGCCCCTGGCCGAGGGACAAAACAGCCGGGTCGCCGGCTTCGTGGCGGCGGGATACCAGTACATGGAGTGTGTGGTGCTGGCCCTGGAGGCCGATCGCTGGCGTGCGCCGGACCGGGGCAGCGCGGCTCGGGCCCGCCCTTTCAGCGCCGACGACTGGGACGAGTGGCTCGCCTTCGAGCTGGAGGAGCGGGATCCCGCCCATTCGGAGGAGAGCTACCTGCCCTATCTGCGGTCGCGCCGCCACCTCTATGAGGCGATGATCGCCGACGGGCTGGGGCAGTGGTGGGGGATCTGGCATCAGGATCGCCTGATCGCCAGCTGCGGCCTCTTCTTCACCGGTACCATGGGGCGCTTCCAGCTGGTGCGCACCCACAGGGAGTGGCGCAACCAGGGATTCTGCCGCCAACTGCTGAGCCAGGTGGCTCACCAGGGGTTCGAGCGGGCCGCGCGACTCATCATAGTGGCCGACGAGCACTATCACGCCCAGCGGGTCTATCGCGCCCTCGGCTTCACGCCGGTGGCGCGCATCGGCAGCCTCTGCCGATGGCACACCACGCCCGACGAACCTTCACCGCAATAAAAACGGGAGGCAGATGCCTCCCGTTGTCTCATGGGGTCGCCCATCAGGGCTGCGCCGTCTCCAGCTCGCTGGCAAGCGCCTGTTCGACGTCGGTCGAAGCGGCCGATGAGGGGGCGATCACAGCGGGGGCTGGCACGGGCGCAGAGGACGCGATCACCTCCGTCGAGATGGCCGCAGATGGTGCAGGGGTGGCGCTCACCTCTGCCGTGGCGGAAGCGGCAGAGGCCGCCGGCGCCGTGCATTGGCAATCCACCGCCTTGGCCTGCTGACCCTGATGGGGGGCGTACCAACTCTTCAGGCCCTGCTCAAGCCGCTCGGCGGCGGCCTGGGGCGTCGCAGTGCCGAGCAACACCTGCTGGCTCGCCTCGGCCAGCTCGTCCCCGAGCTTGGGAGTGCCACGGGAGAGGATCTGGGTGGCGACCCGGATGGTGGAGTCGCACTGATCCCGCCACTCCATCATCTCCTTTGCCGCCGGGTTCGTGGCCTCGAAGAAGTGGTTGGAGAGGGAGAAGAAGCCCGGCAGCGAGTTGGTATAGAGCTCGGCAAACTGGGAGGTGGTCAGCCACTGCAGGAAGGTCATGGCCGCCTCCTTGTTCTTGCTGGCCGGGTTCATCCCCATGCCGATATCGGTGTGGTCGGTGAAGAAGCAGCCATCCCCCTGCTTGGCGACTGGCGGGCGCATGACACCGAAGTCCACCTTGCCAGTGAAGGGGGCTATCTCCCAGGAGCCTGCGGCATAGAAGGCGGCCTTGCCCGAGGTGAACAGCTCGTTGGTGGTGGCATAGTCCCGGCTCTCGCCCCCTTTACCCAGGTAGTCGCGCCAGCGGGCCAGCTCCTCGAACACCTTGACATACTGCGGGTTGTTGAATCTCTCCTGGCCCCCGATCAGCGCCAGGCGGCCATCCTCCCCCTTCCAGTAGTTGGGGCCTATGTTCTGGAAGCCCAGCTCGGAGGCGACCCAGCTCTCCGAGCCGCTCATGGCGAGCGGCACATAGCGGCCATCCGCCTTCACCTTGTCGAGCGCCGCGAAGAACTGGTCTCGGGTCTGCGGCACCGTCAGCCCCAGCTCGCTGAAAATCGCCTTGTTGTAGAAAAAGCCGTGAATGACCGAGGCCATGGGCACGCAGAAGGTCTGGGCCCCGCTGTCGGTCTGCCAAGGGGACTGGGCGAAGCTCGGGAAGTTCTCCATCCCTGCCATCTCGCTCAACTCCACCAGGTGGCCTGCCTTGAACAGGGCCAGGGAATCGTCGAACGGGCGGCAGGTGATGAGATCCCCCGCCTTGCCCGCCTTCAGGCTGGCCCAGAGGGTCGGCATGTAATCGACGTTCTGCACTCCGTTGAACTTCACCTGGATGCCCGGGTGAGCGGCCTCGAAGGCGGGGATGATCTTCTGTTCCCACAGGGCCTTGTCATCAATACGCCAGCTTTCGATCACCAGCTCGCCAGCCATCAGCTGGCCGCACAACAGGAGACTCAGGGCCCCGATCCACTTGTTAGCCATAAGTCCTCCTACACCTTGAAATGAGCGATCAATTGCTGCTGCTTGGCGACCAGATCCGCCAGCACCTCACTGCTGCTTGCCGATTCCCGCGCCTCGCGCTCGGTCTCGTAAGCCACGTCCGCGATCCCGGCGATATGGCGGGCCACTCCCTGGCTGACCGAGATCTGCTCCTGGGCCGCGTGGGCCACCTGGTCCGCCATCGACTTGATGGAGCTCATCCGCTCGGCGATGGATTGCAGCACCTCGTCCATGACCCGGGTCTGTGCCACGCACCCCTGGGTCTGCTCCTGACTGCGCGCCATCACCTCCACCACGTGCTTGCTGGAGCTCTGCAGGTTCTCGATCATGGACTGGATCTCCTCGGTCGAGGTCTGGGTCCGGTTGGCCAGCGCCCGCACCTCGTCCGCCACCACGGCAAAGCCGCGGCCGGCGTCACCGGCCCGGGCCGCCTCGATGGCCGCATTCAGTGCCAGCAGGTTGGTCTGCTCGGCGATGCTGCGGATCACGTCCAGGATGCTGCCGATGTTGTCGCTGAATTCCCCCAGCTTGTGGGTGATGCCGACCGCCTCTTCCATGGCGCCCGCCAACTGCTCGGTGATCCGGCGCGTGCTGGCCACCTGCTTGCGTCCGGCACGGGCCTCCTCGTCCGCCAGATCCACCTCGCGCTTGGTGCCGTCGGTGGAGCGCGCCACCTCGGTGGCACTCACCTCCAGCTCGGTGATGGCGGCGGCGACCTGATCGGTCTGGCTCTTCTGATCCTGCACCCGGGACATGGCCCTTTCACTGATCTCGGCGGCGCGGCTCGCCTCGTCCACCAGGTGGCGGGAGCCGGCATTGATCTGGGCGAGCAGCTCCCCCGTCTTGTCCGCCAGGGTGTTGATGGAGCGGGTCAGGCTGCCGAACTCGCAGCGGCTCTGATAGTCGATGCGCCGGGTCATGTCGCCCGTGGCCATGCGGTCAAGCTCCCGATCGATGAGCTGCAGCGGGCGCTGGATGCTGCGCGCCGTGGTATAGCCGATGAGGAGGGCGGCGGCAGCCGAGACGGCGGCCACGATCAGGATCCAGACGCTGGCACTGCTGACCGCGTCATCGGCCCCGATCCGGCTCTGGCTGGCGATGCTGCCCGCCGATTTGCCCATCTCGTCCAGCAGCGCCAGGCTGTTGACCAGGCTGGTGTCGAGCTGCTGGTTCAGGGACTGCAACGAGGCGGCGAGTTGCTGGCCGTGACGCATGGTGGCCAGCAGCCCCTGCGGGCCGAGCGCCAGCTCCTGCATCCGGTCCAGGTTGACGACGAAGCGCTGTCTCACATCGTCGGGCACCTGTACCCGCTCGAGCCGCTTGCGCGCCATCTCGATATCCTTGCCGAGAACCTTCTCCAGCTCGTTGAGGTCGGTCTTGGCATCGGCACGACGGATGTTCTTCAGATCCCGGGCGATGCCGGAGGTGATGAGCTCGGCCTTGTTGCGCATGGATCGCTTGCTGGCGGTCTGCTGCAACAACAAGTCGGCGGCCCACTGATAGGTGTCCTCCAGCCGGATGAACGCCAGCTCCAGCTCATGGCGCCGATCGAGGGCGGCGACCCACTGGCCATGCTGGGTCAGCACCTGATCCGCCAGCCCGTAGAACTCACGGGTTGCCCCGTCGACCTGGCGGAACCGCTCACCGGCCTCGGCCACGCCGTCGAAACGGGCCATCTCCTTGCTCTGGGCCAGGAAGCGCTCCTGCTGCGCCTTGAACTGGCTGGCCAGTTGGGGCAACTGGGTGGCATCCTCGCTGGTCCTGTAGGTGAGCACCCAGCGGTTGCTGTCCTGCAGCGCGCCCTTTAGCCCGGCGACCGCGATCACCAGGGGGGTGGCGCGATCCGATACCTGGGACAGTCCCTCGTTGATCCCCCGGATCTTCAGGATACTGATGAAGCCGAGCAGCACCAGAAGCAGCAACATCAGCACAAATCCGGCGATGATCCGCTGCACGATAGATAAACCCATGGAGACATCCTCACTCGTTGGGAAAAGGGGTGAATGGGGAGCTTATCGGCAGCGCGGGACAATGGAAGAGCACTTAGTGATGCGATGGCGCGCCGGATCACAGTTATCCGGCGACACCGGGCAGAAAAGGGCCCGAACAGAGCCGGGCCAAAGAGACATGCTTGGTTGTCATGGCCTTGTGGCGGCCAACCCTGTCATCAGAAGCGGTAGCCGACACCGAACATGAAGGCGACCGGATCGATGGAGGTGTTGATGGTGCCCACGGCGGTGTGCACATCGGTGTCGATGTCGATCAGCCAGGCGGAGGCGTTGACGAACCAGCGATCGTTGATCGCCATGTCCAGGTAACCGTTCACCGGGAGGATGTTGACAACAACTCTTCCGGGAGCGGGTAGTCTGTTTTCTCTATGCAGGCACCGACCACGGCCCTCAGCCATTCCTGCGGACAGCGACCTAACCGCTTGGCTGTCTCTATCAAAGACAAGATGCGCTGCCGAAACAGCTCTCCCCGATGTGACCAAACGCCATAGCTCCCCTTGCGCCACAGCACATACCCGCGTAGCGCCCGTTCCGCCTCATTATTGGTCAAGGCTATCTCGTCGTTTTCCAGAAAACGCCACAGCATTTCATCATCCTTGAGCAGTAGCCGACAGCGACCTCGGTAGCGCTTGCTGCACAGCAAACTGCCTCGCCCCAGCTCTTTTCGCCAGCTTTGCCGACATCGCTCAAGCCTTCGCTGATATTGTTTCTGGCTCAACACGCCTTGTTCATAGCCATGTCGAACCCTGAATACGCTATTTGCGAGAAGCACCAGTCGGGCCCCAATGGGCTGATTGACCTTTTCGCCGCTGTCGGCAATCGCTGCCACATTGCGCAGTACATGGGCCCAGCACAGCTGACGCTGGCTGCTGTCGATGAAACGGTATCCTGCGTACTGGTCTGTCACCAACACGCCATCCAATTCTGAGCCCAGCAGCCGTTTGGCCGCATCCTGACCCCGGCCAAACGCCGTCATGAAACAGACGGCCACCTTGCTCAGTGCCAGCCACATCCAGCGCCGCTCACCACCACGCTGATGCCGTGTTTCATCGGCATGGATACAGGAGGCTGATTGCACTTGTTGTTTGATGGCCTGGTGCGTCGGGGTCAACATGGCACTGACTCGCCCTTGCGCCTCGCTGATGGCGCCGCGACTGAAGCTCAGGCCGAAGTGCTGTTTAAGCTGTTGTTGTATCTGGCTAATGCTCTGGTGAAACAGACCACTTTGCAGGGCGATGTAGCTCAGCAGGTTGGTCCCCATCTGGCTGCTGCTCACCGTCTCGGGCAACGGAGCCGGGCTGGTCTCGATGCAATGACAACAGGTGCCGCTAAAGAGCTGATGTTCGGTCACCCTGTAGCTGACCTCGGGCAGGTCAAAGACCTGATGGACGCGGTAGGGTTTGTCATGAAATACCACATTGCCCCCACAGCAGGCGCACTGTCTGGCAGGGTAATGGGGTATTACCGTCAGCCGTTCATCCGCTGGATGACGCTCACGCCGAGCGCCTTTGTGGCCCGGTTGGGCGCCGCGTTTTTTACCTGAGGCAAGGCGCGGCCGAGCAGGTGGTGGTGAGCCTGGCCCATCACTGGAAGGAGGCTTGGAGGAATTGCCGCTGTGCTGGTTGAGTCGGTCTTCTAGCTCGGCGATGCGCGCCATCAGCTTCTGAATAAGTTCATTAGCCTGCTCAAGGGTCAGCGGCGAAGCGGCCGGTGGGGTCATGGATGTGCTCATGCCCCTGATGGTGCCAAGCTGACAGGATCACGCAAGAGGCAATAGTGGATCACCGGACGATCGTCTCATTTTTTACCTGTCAACTGGTCTGGGTGAACCGTTAC
>NZ_JBFODA010000058.1:0-160091 GCF_040908055.1 Aeromonas sp. R7-4 | reverse complement strand
ATGTGCGAAGGTGGCGGAATTGGTAGACGCGCTAGCTTCAGGTGTTAGTGCCCCCCGGGTGTGAGGGTTCGAGTCCCTCTCTTCGCACCATGCTTTTGTCAGACAGCATGTAAATCCAGACTGATAACCCGATGTGCGAAGGTGGCGGAATTGGTAGACGCGCTAGCTTCAGGTGTTAGTGCCCCCCGGGTGTGAGGGTTCGAGTCCCTCTCTTCGCACCATGCCTCTGGCATGTAAAACACAGAGAATGCGCTCCAACCGCATTTAAAAACCAGCTGGAGAAAATCAGTGTGCGAAGGTGGCGGAATTGGTAGACGCGCTAGCTTCAGGTGTTAGTGTCCCACGGATGTGAGGGTTCGAGTCCCTCTCTTCGCACCATTCCTTCTGCAAAAGGCCCATCACGACAGTGACGGGCCTTTTGTTTTTGTCCCTGCCATGGCTATGCTGTTGAAGACGTCATGCCACCACAGGGGCTTTCCCATGATCCTGGATACCGACATTCACAACTTCTATGAGCATCTGGTGCTCAAGGAGATAGAAAAACAGGGGCTTAGCCAGACACTGACCCCCCACCAACTGGCCGATCTCTGCTGCCTGACCCTGAACCAGCTCCCTTCCCACTACATCCGCCACGACGTCGACATGATCTACTTCACCACGGATGCAGAACGCAACGAGATGGAGCAGAAGGTCATCGCCTCCCTGCGACTGGCCCATGACAAGATCCAGGCCGTACCCGCCCGCTGACCGCTTTCCTATGGCCAGCTCTGCTGCCAGAGCAGGGTGACGACCCCCGTCATGCCCGCGACCGGCAGCAGGATCAGCGCCGGCCTCAGCCTGGGCTCCAGCATGATCCAGGCCGCCAGCAAGAAACCCAGGCTCCACAGGCCGTACGCCTTGTCCTGACCCCAGACCAAGACCGCCAGAAGAGCGGCCAAGAGTAGAGCACGTACTATCCAGTTCATTGGCAATGGCCCGAAAAGATATTAATGATAACCATTATCATCTTTGATGTTGCCATCTGCAATCGAACTTGCCTATGGGTTTCCGGCTTTCAAACGGCATCGACTGGACAGTGAAAAATGCCGATTGGATCAACTATTTTGTGGGATTTTAAAATTTTAAAGCGGTTTTGCCGAATGAGTGGGGATTTTACACCTCATCTTTATGGTAGATTGCGCCCTCTTTTGGTGAGCCCCTCGGGATACGCGTATCCGCAGGACGAGAGGGACTGACCTTGGCGAGCAAGAATTTAGGGAGCGTCTATGCAAAACCAACAAAACCACATCCGATTGCCGGGCATGTCACAGGTGTTTGCCTGCCTGGCCATCTTCCTGGCTCTGGCCTTCTCCTTCACCAGCGTGCTCGACCTGCCAATCCAGCTGGCACTGTTCATCGCCTGGTTCGTCATCATGGGGCTCGGCATCCGGCTCGGCCATGATTACAAGTCCCTGGAACAGGCGGCCGTCGACGGCGTCGCCAAGGGGATGGGGGCCATCCTGATACTGGTCTCCGTCGGGGCACTGGTCGGCACCTGGATTGCCGGCGGCATAGTCCCCAGCATCATCTACTTCGGCCTCAAGGTGATACACCCGTCCATCTTCCTGCTGGCGACCCTGATCATCTGCTCCCTCACCTCCCTGGCCACCGGCACCTCCTGGGGCTCTGCCGCCACGGCGGGGATCGCCATGATGGGGATAGGCCACAGTCTGGGGGTCCCGGCACCTCTGGTGGCGGGGGCCGTGCTCTCCGGCGTCTACTTCGGTGACAAGCTTTCCCCCCTCTCCGACTCCGTGGTGCTGGCATCCACCATGTCCAACGTCGACGTGGTGGAACACATCAAGGGGATGCTGCCCATCAGCCTCTTCTCCTACGTCATCACCGCCGCCCTGTTCACCGTGGTCGGCATGCAGTACTCCGGCAACGTCAGCCTGGAGCAGGTCAACCTGGTGATGGAGGCCCTCGACAAGCAGTTCAACATCACCCCGCTGGCCATAGTGCCGGTGATCCTGGTGCTGGGCCTCTTGGCCAACCGCAAGCCCGCCTTCCCGGTGATCAGCTTCGGCGCCCTGCTGGGCCTCGTATGGGCCATCGCCTTCCAGGGCATGGATCCGGTCAAGGCGATGCACGCCGCCTACAGCCCCTTCCCCATCGTCTCCGGGGTCGACTTCATCGACAACATCCTGGGCCGTGGCGGCATGGAATCCATGCTGGGCTCGGTGGCCGTCATCATCTTCGGTCTGGGGTTTGGCGGCCTGCTGGAGAAGGTCGGCATTCTCTCCGTCATCGCCAGCGCCTTCGAGAAGCGCATCAACAGCGCCGGCAGCCTGACCAGCCACACCATAGGCACCGCCTTCCTGGCCAACGTGTTCGGCTCCGCCATGTATGTGTCGCTTATCCTGACCCCCAAGATCATGGCCAAGAACTACGACCGGCTGGGACTGGCGCGCAAGAACCTCTCCCGCAACGCCGAGTTTGGTGGCACCCTCACCTGCGGCATGGTGCCCTGGAGCGACAATGGCATCTTCATGGCCGGGGTGCTGGGGGTGGCCACCCTCGACTACCTGCCCTACATGTGGCTCAGCTTCACCTGCATCATAGTGACCATCACCCTCGCCTATCTGGGCAAGGGGGTGAACCGGGTGCCGGTGATCGAGGCGGCCAACTCCCGCTAACCGCCGGAAAAACCATGACAAAAGGCGCCAGCACGGCGCCTTTTGTCTGGCCGCGATTCGAGGTTAAGCTGGCAGTCACCTTGATCGCACGCGGCAGGACGCCCAGATGAACTTCACCTTTCGCCAGATCCGCTATTTCGTGGCCGTGGCCGACAGCTTCTCGGTCAGCCGCGCCGCCGCCGAGCTGCACATCTCCCAGTCGGCGGTCACCAGCGCCATCCGCGAGCTGGAGACCGAGCTCGGCGCGGCCCTGTTCGAGCGCAATCCGCGCGGGGTCAGCCTCACCACCCAGGGTCACCAGTTTCTGCTGCACGCCCGTCGCATCCTCGGCGCCATGACCGAAGCCGGCCAGTCCCTCAAGGCGGTGGCCCAGCAGGATCAGGGGCGGCTCACCATAGGCGTGACCACGCTAGTGGCCGGCTACTACCTGTCGGAGGCCCTCGGCCGCTTTCGCCGCGCCTTCCCGGCGGTGCAGATCGAGGTGAAGGAGGATGAGCAGCCCTATCTCGAGCACCAGATCGTCAACGGCGAGGTGGATGTGGGGATCCTGATGACCAACCGCACCATCCGCCAGGAGGCGTTCGATACCGAGCTGTTGACCCGCTCGCCGCTGCGGGTCTGGCTCGCCGCCAACCACCCGCTCTGCGCCGAGTCGACCCTCTCCCTCAAGGCGCTGGGGGAAGAGCCCATGATCTCGCTGACCGCCGACCAGCTGGATCAGATCATCGGCGGCGGCCTGCGCCGCTACGGCATAGCGCCACGCATCGTGCTACGTACCGCCTCGGTGGAAGCGGTGCGCAGCCTGGTGGCGAGCCAGCTCGGGCTCGCCCTGCTGCCGGATTTTGCCTACCGCCCCTGGTCCCTGGAGCAGGAACGGGTCGAGGCCCGCGCCATCAAGGAGCCCATCCCCGCCATCGACATCGGCCTGGTGTGGCGGCGCGGCTCGCGGCTGGACTGGACCGCCCGCGAGTTCATCGACATCGCTAGGGATCAAAGCCGGCTGCGGGCCCGCCAGCACCTTCCCCGCTGAGTGGAACCTCCTGCTCCGTCACGGGGTCTCTTGCAGAAATTCAGATTCATCTGCACTCGATATCAATTTTTAAGATACCTCTGGCGTTAAAAATTGAAATTCTCATTGCTCACGGCTTCTCCTACGCTCATAGCTGGTTAACAGGATGTTAATTGTCAGCGTGGCATCACAACCGTGCCCGCCCCAGCAAGGAGAGCAAGATGAAACTGACCCCCCTCACCCTGGCCCTGATCCCCGCCCTGCTGGCAGGTCAGACCCAGGCCGCCCCCACCTCCCTCGGCAAGGGTGAAGGCCAGCTCAACATAGTGGCCTGGGCCGGCTATGTGGAGCGCGGCGAGACCGACAAGAACTACGACTGGGTGACCGGCTTCGAGAAGGAGACCGGCTGCAAGGTCAACGTCAAGACGGCCGCCACCTCGGACGAGATGGTGGCGCTGATGAACGAGGGGGGCTTCGATCTGGTGACCGCCTCCGGCGACGCCAGCCTGCGCCTCATCGCCGGCGGCAAGGTGCAGGCGCTGAACCTGGCGCTCATCCCGAGCTACAACAAGATAGACCCCCGCCTGCAGAAGGCCCCTTGGCACACGGTGGACGGCAAGCATTACGGCGTGCCCTACCAGTGGGGCGGCAACATATTGATGTACAACACCAAGGTGTTCCCCAAGGCGCCCGACTCCTGGAGCGTGGTGTTCGAAGAGCAGACCCTGCCGGACGGCAAGTCCAACAAGGGGCGGGTGCAGGCGTTCGACGGCCCCATCCACATCGCCGATGCCGCCCTCTATCTGATGACCCACCAGCCGGCCCTCGGCATCAAGGATCCCTACGAGCTGAACGAGGATCAATACAAGGCCTCCCTCGACCTGTTGCGCAAGCAGCGCCAGCTGGTAGGTCGCTACTGGCACGATGCCTTCGTCCAGATCGACGACTTCAAGAACGAGGGGGTCGTGGCCTCCGGCTCCTGGCCCTTCCAGGCCAATACCCTGATCGCCGACAAGCAGCCCATCGCTACCACAGTGCCCAAGGAAGGCGTCACCGGCTGGGCCGACACCAGCATGGTGCACAGCGAGGCCAAGAACCTGACCTGTGCCTATAAGTGGCTGGAGCACTCCCTCAACAACAAGCTGCAGGGGGATCTCGCCTCCTGGTTCGGCTCCGTGCCCGTGGTGCCGGCCGCCTGCGAGGGCAACGCCCTGCTGGGGAAAGAGGGGTGCAAGACCAACGGCATCGACAACTTCGACAAGGTGCACTTCTGGCGCACCCCTGTCTCCCAATGCAAGAGCCAGGGAACCTGCGTCCCCTACTATCGCTGGGTCTCGGACTATATCGCCATCCTGGGTGGCCGCTGATCCAGGCAATGCTGTAACCACTGGGCCGGACAGGAGTCCGGCCCGCTTCCCATAGACAAGGACGTATCATGACAGCCGTACAATTTGACCGGGTCAGCCGCCACTATGGCGAGGTGGCCGCGGTTGACGACATCTCCTTCCAGATCCCCGCCGGCGAGTTCTTCACCCTGCTGGGGCCGAGCGGTTCCGGCAAGACCACCTGCCTGCGGATGATCGCGGGCTTCGAATACCCGAGCGAGGGGGAGATCCGACTGTTCGGCGAGCCCTGTTCCACCGTGCCCCCCTACGATCGCAACCTCAATACCGTGTTTCAGGACTATGCCCTGTTTCCCAACATGGATGTGCGCGACAACATCGGCTACGGCCTGATGCTCAAGGGCGTCGCCAAGGCGGAGCGCTACCGCAAGGTGGACGAGATGCTGGAACTGGTGCGCCTGCCCGGCGTCGGCAACCGCAAGCCGGGCCAGCTCTCCGGCGGCCAGCGCCAGCGCATCGCCATCGCCCGGGCGCTGATCAACCAGCCGCGCATCCTGCTGCTGGACGAGCCGCTCGGCGCGCTGGACCTCAAGCTGCGCGAGCAGATGCAGCTCGAACTGAAAGCCTTGCAGCGCCAGCTCGGCATCACCTTCATCTTCGTCACCCACGACCAGCAGGAAGCGCTCTCCATGAGCGACCGCATCTGCATCTTCAATCAGGGCAAGATCGAGCAGATTGCCGCGCCGGATACCATCTACGATGCCCCCGCCACCCCCTTCGTCGCCCGCTTCGTCGGCACCGTCAACCTGTTCGAGGGGGAGCAGGCCAGGCGCCTGTGCGGCGATGAGCGCCAGATGATGGTGCGCCCGGAGCGGATCCGGCTCGCCGAGGCCGGCGCGCCGGGCTGGTCAGGGGAGGTGCGCGAAGTAGAGTATCTCGGCCCCTTCGTGCGCTACCGGGTCGATCTCGGCGAGCAGCTCGAGCTTATCGTCAACCATCCCAACGAGGGCCAGGCCCGCCTGCCCCGTGGCACCCGGGTCAGCCTCAGCTGGCCGGAGCAGGCGATCCATCGCCTGCACACCGCCCACCAGGGAGCTCAACCATGAGCGCCCCTCACAGTGCGAGCCTTGCCATGAGCCACGCTACCGACTCCGTTCGCGTAAGGCCGCTGCGGCGCCTCTCCACCCTGCTCTATGGTCGCTCCGGGCTGCTGCTGGCCATCCTGCTCGGGCCGCCCCTGCTCTGGCTCGGCATCATCTATGTCGGCTCCCTGCTGATGCTGCTCTCCAACGCCTTCTTCGGGCTGGACGAGTTCAGCGGCCAGATCCGCCACGAGCTGGGGCTGCAGAACTTCGTCGCCCTGCTGCGGGCGGAGAACCTGGACGTGATCCTGCGCACCGTCGGCATGTCGCTGCTGGTGACCCTGGCCTGTGCCCTGCTCGGCTTTCCGGTGGCCTACTACATGGCGCGCTACACCAGCGGCAAGACCCGGGCCCTGTTCTACGTCGGCATCATGCTGCCGCTCTGGTCCAGCTATCTGGTGCGGGTCTACGCCTGGAAGCTGATCCTGGCCAAGGAGGGGGTCATCAGCTGGCTGGCAGACACCCTGGGACTGGACTGGCTGCTGGACGCCATCCTCTCGCTGCCAGTGATAGGTGGCCCGTCGCTGTCGTTCTCCCGCATCGGTACCTTCATCGTGTTCGTCTACGTCTGGCTGCCTTTCATGATCCTGCCCATCCAGGCGGCGGTGGAGCGGATCCCGCGATCCTTGCTGGAAGCGAGCGGCGATCTCGGCGCCACCCCGGCCCAGACCTTTCGCACCCTGATCCTGCCGCTGGCCCTGCCCGGCGTGGTGGCGGGCTCCATCTTCACCTTCTCCCTGACGCTGGGGGACTACATCATCCCCGGCATCATAGGCAACTCCACCATGTACATAGGTCAGGTGGTCTACATGCAGCAGGGCACGGCGGGCAACCTGCCCTTCGCCGCCGCCTTCTCGCTGGTGCCGATCCTTATCATCGCCATCTACCTCACCATCGCGAAACGCTTGGGAGCCTTCGATGCGCTTTGATACCCATATGTCACTCATCCATACGAGTTCGCGGGTGCCCATCCTGATCATGGCTATTCACCTGACGACAGCGAAACGCCTGGGGGCCTTCGATGCGCTCTAATACCTCCATGAAACGGGACCATGGCAGCCAGCCCTCCGGCCTGCTCAAATACGCGGCCATCGGCGGCCTGTTGTTCCTGCACTTTCCGATCCTGTTCATCTTCCTCTATGCCTTCACCAGCGAGAGCAAGAGCTACCAGTTCCCACCCCCCGGGCTCACCCTCAAGTGGTTCGAGGTGACCCTCAACCGCCCCGACGTGTGGCGCGCCATCCAGCTGTCGCTGGAGGTAGCTGGGCTGGCGACGCTGGCCGCCATGGTGCTCGGCACTCTGGCGGCGGGGGCCATCGCCCGTAGCCGCTTCTTCGGCCAGGAGGTGGTGTCGCTCTTGCTGGTGCTGCCCATCGCCCTGCCCGGCATCGTCACCGGCATCGCACTGCGCTCCGCCTACGGGGTGATGGAGATCCCCTTCAGCTTCTGGACCATCGTCATCGGTCACGCCACCTTCTGCGTGGTGGTCGTCTACAACAATGCCCTGGCGCGCTTTCGCCGCACCAACCAGAGCCTCATCGAGGCGTCCATGGACCTCGGTGCCGACGGCTTCCAGACCCTGCGCTACGTGATCCTGCCCAACCTCGCCACCGCGCTGCTGGCGGGGGGCATGCTGGCGTTCGCCCTCAGCTTTGACGAGGTGATCGTCACCACCTTCACCGCCGGCCAGCAGACCACGCTGCCGATCTGGATGTATCAGGAGCTGATCCGGCCACGGGACAGGCCGGTCACCAACGTGGTGGCGCTCATCATAGTGGCCTTCACCACCATTCCCATTCTGCTTGCCTACTACCTCACCCGCGACGGCCAGGACGTCGCCGGCAGTGGCAAATAACGACTCAACGCGTGCGCAAGGATGCAACCATGAAACTCTCAACCCAACTCTTGATCGACGGCCAGTTCGTCACCGGTGACGGCCAGGCCGAGCCCATTCTCAACCCGGCCACCGGAGAGCTTCTCGCCTCGGTGCCAGAAGCCTCGTTCGAGCAGGTGAACCGGGCGGTGAACGGCGCCCAGCGCGCCTTCGCCCAGTGGAGCCGCACCACCCCAGCCCAGCGCAGTACCCTGCTGCTGCGCCTGGCCGATGCCATCGAGCGCCACGCCGAGGAGTTTGCGGCCCTCGAATCCCTCAACTGCGGCAAGCCCTATCTGGCGGTGCTCAATGACGAGCTGCCGGCAGTGGTGGACTGCTTCCGCTTCTTCGCCGGCGCCGCCCGCTGCCTGCAAGGGCCACTGGCGGGGGAGTATATCGAGGGGCATACCAGCATGATCCGCCGCGACCCCATCGGTGTGGTGGGCAGCATCGCCCCCTGGAACTATCCGTTGATGATGGCGGCCTGGAAGATGGCCCCCGTACTCGCCGCCGGCAATACGGTGGTGCTCAAGCCCTCCGAGCAGACCCCGCTTACCGCCCTGCGCCTGGCGGAGCTCGCCAGCGAGCTCTTCCCCCGCGGCGTCATCAACATCGTCTGCGGCCGGGGCGAGAGCGTGGGGGCGCCGCTGGTAGAGCACCCGCTGGTGCGCATGGTGTCGCTGACCGGTGACATCGCCACCGGCCAGAAGATCCTGCAGAGCGCCGCCCGCACCATGAAGCGCACCCACCTTGAGCTGGGGGGCAAGGCGCCGGTCATCATCTTCGATGACGCGGATCTGGAGGCCGTGGTGGCGGGCATTCGCACCTTCGGCTTCTACAACGCCGGCCAGGATTGCACCGCCGCCTGCCGCATCTATGCCCAGGGCAAGATCTACGACAAGTTCGTCGCCGCCATGACCGAGGCAGTGGCCTCCATCAAGGTGGGCGGTCCGCGCGAAGAGGGGGTGGAGATGGGGCCGCTCATCTCGGACCGGCAGCGCAACCGGGTGGCCAGCTTCGTGGAGCGGGCCCAGAGCAGCGGCCACGTGGAGGTGACCACTGGCGGCAAGATCCGCGCCGGCAACGGCTTCTTCTTCGAGCCGACCCTGATCGCCCATGCCCGTCAGGAGGATGAGATCGTGCGCCGGGAGGTGTTCGGCCCCGTGGTGTCGGTGACCCGCTTCAGCGACGCCGAGCAGGTGGTGCAGTGGGCCAACGACTCGGACTACGGCCTCGCCAGTTCGGTCTGGACACGGGATCTCGGCCTTGCCAGCAAGGTGGCCAGCCACCTGCAGTACGGCTGCACCTGGATCAACACCCACTTCATGCTCACCTCCGAGATGCCCCACGGCGGCATGAAGATGTCCGGCTACGGCAAGGATCTCTCCCTCTACGCGCTGGAGGATTACACTGTGCCACGCCATATCATGCTCAAGCTCTGAACATGATTCAGGCTGGCCCCTGGGCCAGCCTGAATGCGCAAACAACAACGAAATCCCCTGCCCGATACCTCCTACGACAACCGCCACAACCAGTGGTGATCCAGAATAAGCAGACCAAACAGCAGCATCAGGTGATAAATGGAGAAACGGAAGGTGCGCATCGCCTGACCGGGCGGCTCCCCATACTTCAGCAGCCAGCCATGCCAGCAGAACACGAGGTTCAGTCCCAGGCTGCCGACCAAGTAGAGCAGCCCCGACATGCCGATCAGGTAGGGCAGCAGGCAGACCAGGGTCAGGATCAGCAGGTAGAGCAGTATGGCCGTCTTGGTAAACGCAATGCCGTGAGTGACGGGCAGCATGGGAATATGGGCGCCGGCATAGTCATCACGCCGATGGATGGCCAGGGACCAGAAGTGGGGCGGCGTCCAGGCGAAGATGATCATCACCAGCAGCCAGGGTTCGGCCGAGAGCTGCCCCGTGATACTGGTCCATCCCAGCAGCGGTGGCATGGCCCCCGCCAGCCCGCCGATGACGATGTTCTGGGGCGTGGCCCGTTTCAGCAGCAGGGTATAGACGACCGCATAACCGAACAGGCTGGCCAGGGTCAGCCAGGCGGTCAGGGGATTCACCCCCCAATAGAGCAAGACAAACCCCAGCAAGGCCAGCAAGATCGCAAAGGTCATCGCCTGCCTCGGCGCTATCCGCCCCGTGGCGACCGGTCGCCAGCGCGTTCTTTGCATCCGGGCATCGATGCCGTGATCCAGAGAGTGGTTCATGGCCGCCGCCCCGGCCGCCAGCAGCCCTATCCCCGCCAGCCCCAGCACCATCTCGTCAAGGGAGGCTTGGGACGGCTCGGCCAGCAGCATCCCGACCCAGGCGGTCAGCAACAGCAAGGCCACCACCTTGGGTTTGGTCAGCTGGTAATAGTCCCGCAGCAGCCGGGGATCGATGAAGCGTGCCAAGGAGTGGCTGTTCATGTCTGACTCCTGATCGCCTCGGGCGACAGCAAGGGGGAAAGCCGGGGGATAGAGAGCCGCCCACGGGCCAGCACGCAGCACACCAGCAGGTGCGCCGCCACCAGGTTGTGCGCGAGGGCATTGGCCAGCGGCAGGGCCAGATGGACATTCGCCAGCCCTAAGGCAATCTGCACTAGCAGCAGGACCAGCAAGAGCGCCCCCAGAAAGCGCAGAGGGGCTCCCTGGCGGATCAGGACGAGGGCAAAGCCCCCCACCAGCAAGGCGGTGGCCAGGGCCCCCAGACGATGGGCGATATGGATGGTCTGGCGCGCCTCCTTGCTCAGCACCCCGAACTCATAGCTGGCATGACCCAGCGGCAGATGAAAGGCCTCCTCCCAGTTCAATTGCGCCTGCCAGCTCCCCTGGCAGAGCGGCAGCTCGACGCAGGCCATGGCGGCGTAGTTCGCCGACGTCCAGCCCCCCAGCGCTATCTGCAGCAGCAGCACGCCGCAGGCAGCATTGCCGAGCCAGGGCAGCCCCTGACTGCGGCAGACGGGCGCATTCGCGGGGGAGCGCGCAAGCTCGGCCCGATAGAGCCAGAGCAGGGTCAGGATGGCGAACCCACCCAGCAGGTGGGTGGTCACCACCAGGGGATGCAGCGCCAGCGTCACCGTCCACATGCCCAGCGCCGCCTGCCCAACCACCAGCACCAGCAAGGCCCCCGAGATACCGCGTAGGCGGCCGCCAGCGCGCCAGCTCAGCACGAACAGCAGCGCAATCACAGAGCCCAGCACACCTGCGAAGTAGCGGTGCACCATCTCGCTGCGCGCCTTGTGGGGCTCCAGCGGCGTATCCGGGTAGAGCTGGGCCGCCCGCGCTATGTGGCCAGATTGAGGGACGGCCAGGGAGCCGTAACAACCGGGCCAGTCGGGGCAGGCCAGCCCGGCATCCGTCAGCCGGGTATAGGCCCCGAGCAGGACCACCAGCACCGCCAACGCGATGGCGATCGAGGACAATCTCTTCTGCATTTTCATACACAACCTCGCTGACGCCGACCCGATCGTACCGCAGCCTGGGCCATGTGATCCCACACCAGCCTCGTCGTCATTGCACGCCTCGCTGATACTTGAGCAGTTGCTGCAGATCCGACAGCACCGCCTTGCCAAACAACGGCCATTGCGCCGTGCTGGCCGGCACTCGGTAGCGTAGGATGGCCAGTCCCTGAGCGTCCACCAACAACATGTCACCAGCCCGGACCTCGTCGCTTGCCCCGCGCTGAGAGGGCAATTGCACCAGCGCCAGCTTGTCCAGATTGCGCCCCAGGGCGCTCTGGATCCGTGCCATCAACTCGGGTACCTGCCGGCACAGCCCCTCGCAGGGTCTGGCCACCAGATAGACCAGTCGCCACTGACTCTGGCTGGAAGGGAGCGGGGGCAACAGATAGATCTCCTGGTGCATCCAGATCCCTTTGCTGCGGGTACCTGGCTCATACCAGCCCTGCCTCAGCGTCAGAGCCGCCAGCAAGACCGGTAGCAGGATCACTGCGGCAAAAAGGAGCGGTACCCTCCATCTGCGCCATGGAGTCATGGGGAAAACCTCCTCGCCAGCACCAGCCCCCCCACCAGCACCACCAGCGCCAGCCCAAGCCATTGCACCGCATAGGCCCTGTGCTTTTCTGGGGGCATGACGTTCTGCTGATAGTGATAGAGGAAGGGGGTGCGTTTCTGATAGAACACGGCGTCTGCGAGGGGGGAACCCATGGCCTGTCCCAGGGCATCCACCTGGATGGCCTGCACCCGGTTCGGGTAGGGGCCGGTCTCGATATTCTGGCCAAGCAGGATGCCACCGGGGGCCGTGCGCAGTACGCCTTCAAGTGTCAGGTCAGCCGGGATGACGGGATTGGGCAGTTGCTCCCGGCTCAGAGGGGCGGGTACCCAGCCCAGATTGACCAGCAGCAGGGAAGAGACCCCCTCCGCTCGCACCGGGATGAGCACGTCATAGCCTATCTCGCCCCCTACGGCCTGGTTGTCCAGCAACCAGACATGGGGGGATACCCACTCGACCTCCCCTCTCAGGGGCATGCCGTCCAGCGCTCCGGGATTTTGCCAGTCGAGCTGGGCCAACGTCCTTGGCCCGGCCTGCTGCATCTGCGCCATCCGCGCCAGCCAGTCCACCTTCTCCGCACCGCGCTGCCACTGCCAGAGCGCCAGCTTGCACAAACCGGCCGCCACCACCAGAGTGAACAACAGCACGAACCAGCGTCTGTGATGCCAGGGTCGTTGCTTGTTCCATGTTGCCAAGTCGCTCATATCAAGAAGGATCCCGACATGTTGCTCAAGATAGTGCTGGTACTCATGCTGCTGCTCATCATAGGTCAGCTGTTTCACGCCCTCTGGCTGATGATGAGCGCAGGCCATACGCAGAAGATGTCAGCCCCCCTGGGACGCCGCGTCTTCTTCTCCCTGCTGGTAATCGTCATCCTGCTGCTCTCCCTTGCAATGGGCTGGCTGGAGCCCAACCCCCGCCCCTATTAAACACGCCTTCAGAGCAGGTAGACGAAGACGAACAGACAGAGCCAGACCACGTCGACGAAGTGCCAGTACCAGGCCGCAGCCTGAAAGGCGAAATGACGCTGTGGGGTGAAATGGTCCCTCAGCATGATGCGCAGCCAGATGATGGTCAGGAAGAGGGTGCCCAGCATGACATGCAGACCGTGGAAGCCGGTCAGGATGAAGAAGGTATTGCCATAGATGCCCGAGTCGAACCGCAGCCCCAGATCCCGGTACGCATGCAGGTATTCATAGCCCTGCAGCCACAGGAATGTCAGCCCGAGCACCACTGTCACCAGCAGCATCCCCTTGAGTCGGTTGCGCTTCCCGGACTCCAGTCCGGTATGTGCAAACAGCAGGGTGACGGAGGATCCGAGCAGGATCACAGTGTTGATCAGGGGAATGCCATGCCAGGGCATCGCCTGGGTCGTGGTGCCCCCCGGGGTCTTGAGCAGGGGCCAGTGGGCGGTGAAATCCGGCCACAGCAACTGGGCCGTCATCGCCTTGTTGCCCGCGCCGTCGAGCCAGGGCATGGCGAGCTGGCGGGCATAAAACAGCACGCCGAAGAAGGCCAGAAAGAACATCACCTCGGAGAAGATGAACCAGACCATGCCTTGTCTGAAGGATCTGTCCATCTGGGCGCTGTAGAGCCCGGTCATGGACTCCTGGATGATGTGGCGAAACCAGCCGAACAGCATGAATGCCAACAGGGCGACACCGGCCATCATCAGATACCGACCGATACCGGTCTGTTCGCTCGCCAGCTCGTTGACCAGATGCCCTGCCCCCAGCGCCAGGAGAAACAGGGCCATGGCGCCTATGATGGGCCAGCGACTCTGGTCCGGGACGTAATATGTCTGATTCACCTTGGCCATGATTATTTCCTCTGTGCCAGTGCCGGAACGGGTGCGGACTGGGTGATGTCATAGAGCGAGTAGGAGAGCGTGATGGTGTTGATGTCGTCAGGCAGCGCCGGGTCGATATAGAACTTGAGCGGCATCAGCTTGCTCTGCTCCGGCTGCAGTTCCTGGCGGTTGAAGCAGAAACACTCCACCTTCTTCAGGTAGGCAGCGGCAGGACCGGGTGAGACGGACGGCACCGCCTGACCCACCATGGTGCGCTCAGTGGGGTTGAATACCCGGTAATTGACCAGCTTCACTTCCCCCGGTCGCACCGACAGCCGCACCGTTTCACCGCTGAACTCCCAAGGCATCCTGGCATCCGCATGGGCAAGAAACTCGACCTGTATGCTCCGCGTGCTGTCGGGCACCGCCCGCTCCGTCGTGGCTGGCCGGTCGTCGGTCTTGCCATTGAGACCGGTGATCCGGCAGAAGACGTCATAGAGGGGGACCAGCGCAAAGGCGAAACCAAACATGGCGAGCACGACCAGAGCCAGTTTTCTCAGCAGGGGGCCGTGATTGATCTGGGCCATATGGCCTCCTTACCGCTCTTCCGGCCCTATATCGGGCGGAGTCTTGAAGCTGTGATAGGGGGGCGGTGATGGCAGGGTCCACTCCAGCCCCTCGGCCCCCTCCCATACCCGATCGCTCGCCTGTTCCCCCCCCCTGATGCACTTGATCACCCCCCAGACGAACAGCAGTTGTGACAGCCCGAAGGCGAAGCCGCCGAGACTGATCAGCATGTTGAAGTCCGCAAATTGCAGGGCGTAATCCGGTATGCGGCGGGGCATGCCCGCCAAGCCGACAAAATGCATGGGGAAAAACAGCACATTGACCGAGACGAGCGAGCACCAGAAATGCCATTGCCCGAGCCGCTCGTCATACATGTGCCCAGTCCATTTCGGCAGCCAGTAGTAGGCAGCAGCTAGGATCGAGAAGACGGCACCGGTGACCAGCACGTAGTGGAAATGCGCCACCACGAAATAGGTGTCGTGATACTGGAAATCCGCCGGCGTCATGGCCAGCATCAACCCCGAGAAACCGCCGATGGTGAACAGGGTGATGAAGGCGATGGCAAACAGCATGGGGGTCTCGAACGTCAGGGAGCCGCGCCACATGGTGGCAACCCAGTTGAACACCTTCACCCCGGTCGGCACTGCAATGAGCATGGTGGTGTACATGAAGAACAGCTCGGCCACGACCGGCAATCCCGTTGTGAACATGTGGTGCGCCCAGACCATGAAGGAGAGCAGGGCGATGCTGCTGGTGGCATAGACCATGGAGCGATAGCCAAACAGATTCTTGCGGGAGAAGGTCGGTATGATGCTGGAGACGATGCCGAAGGCCGGCAATATCATGATGTAGACTTCCGGGTGACCGAAGAACCAGAAGATATGCTGGAACATCACGGGATCCCCGCCTCCGGCCGCGTCAAAGAAGCTGGTACCGAAGTACTTGTCCGTCAGCACCATGGTCACCGCCGCCGCCAGCACCGGCATGACGGCGATGAGCAGAAAAGCCGTGATGAGCCAGGTCCAGACAAACAGCGGCATCTGCATCCAGCCCATGCCGGGCGCCCGCAGATTGAAGATGGTCACGATGACGTTGATCGCCCCCATGATGGAGGAGATCCCCATGATGTGGATGGCGAAGACGAACAGGGCCGTGCTGTTGCCACTGTATTGGGTGGACAGGGGGGCATAGAAGGTCCAGCCCGAGCTGGGTCCACCTCCCTCCATGAACAGACTCGACAGCAGGATCAGAAAAGCAAACGGCAGGATCCAGAAACTCCAGTTGTTCATCCGGGGCAACGCCATGTCAGGCGCCCCGATCATGATGGGGATCAGCCAGTTGGCGAGGCCCGTGAAGGCGGGCATGACGGCACCAAAGACCATGATGAGGCCGTGCACCGTGGTCATCTGATTGAAGAACAGGGGCTCGACCAGTTGCAGACCGGGGTGAAACAGTTCGGCCCGGATCACCATGGCCATGGCGCCGCCGGTAAAGAACATGGTCAGGGCGAAGAGCAGATAGAGGGTGCCGATGTCTTTGTGGTTGGTGGTGTAGAGCCAGCGCCTCAGGCCCGATGCCGGTTGGTGGGCATGCTCGCTGTGCAGGGTATCCGTGATTCCATCGCTCATGCCGGCGCCTCACTTGTCCTTGATGGGTTCGACTGGGTTCAGAAGGGACTGCACCTCGGCAGCCTGGATGAGATCACCGGTCTTGTTGTCCCAGGCATTGCGTTCATAGGTGATGACGGCGGCAAGCTCCTGTGCCGTCAGTTGCTTGCCGAAGGGTTGCATCGCCGTGCCGCTCTTGCCGTGCAGGACGATGTCCAGATGCTGGGCCCGATTCTCCGCCAGCGTGGTCACCTTGCTGCCCTTGAGCGCAGGGAAGATGCCGGGCAGTCCGGTGCCAGCGGGTTGGTGGCAGGCAGCACAATGCCCCAGATAGATCTTCTCCCCCATCTCCATGGCTTGAGGCAGCGTCATGGTCTCCGCTGCCTGCGCCTGTTGCTCCGCCTGGGCAACCGCCTGATCTGCCGCCGCCTTGGCGATCCACTCGTCGAACTCCCCGGCGGGTTTGGCCAGCACGACGATGGGCATGAAACCGTGGTCTTTGCCGCACAGCTCGGCACACTGCCCTCGATAGGTTCCGGCCTTGTCGATCCGGGTCCAGGATTCGTTGATGAACCCGGGGTTGGCGTCTTTCTTCACGGCAAAGGCGGGCACCCACCAGGAGTGGATGACGTCGTCCGAGGTCATCAGGAACCGGATCTTCTTGCCGACCGGCAACACCAGCGGTTTATCCACTTCCAGCAGATAGGTGTCGCTCTTGGGTGCTTCCCCAGAGATCTGCTGCTTGCTGGTCGCCAGCAGGGAGTAAAACGCCACAGGATGCTCGAGATATTTGTAATGCCACTTCCATTGCGACCCCGTGATGAGCACGGTCAGATCGGCCTTGGAGGTGTCTTCCATCTTCAGCAGCGTCGAGGTCGCCGGGGCCGCCATCGCGACCAGGATCAGCACGGGGATGGCCGTCCACAGCAGCTCGATGCGGGTACTTTCATGGAATTGGGCGGCCTTGGCACCGCGGGACTTTCGATGGTGCACTATGGACCAGAGCATGACCCCGAAGACGAGCAGGCCGATGACGCAGCAGATATAGAAGATCGTCATGTGCAGGTCATAGACCTGCTGACTGATGGCGGTCGCCCCGCGCGTCATGTTGAAGGTGAGATCGCTGGCGAAGGCGCTGCTGCTGGCAAACCACATCAGCCATGCGCCATGGTTAACTGCATTTTTTCCCACACTGCACTCCCTGTGCACGTTAGAAAAGATGGACGGCATTGACTACCAATAAAGCTAACCACATGAAAAACAATGCATTTATTAAAATGCTATTTACATTCAAGTATTAGTCCATATTCGGAAAAAACCAAAATGCTGGCGGTCGGGGTGGTGCTCGTCAGAGCCGTCGATTGTCAGATAGCCCCGAACGAGGAGCGATTGACGATCGCTCACTTCCTCCGACACGGACCTGGAGAGGATGTTCAGCAAGCCAGAATGAACAAGGAGCCACCAGGGCTCCTCGTTCGTATCACGGCTATTCGCCTCGTCTTGTATCGCCCAGGCGGTCAGCCAGCGATCACCTTTGGCTCCAGCAGCCGGGCCAGCAGACTGCGCAAGGCCTTGATCAGGGCAGGCTTGCCGGTCATCCCCTGTTTCGTCGCCAGAGCGTCCCAGGGGGCATACTGCCAGATGGTGGCGATCAGCAGCCGGCGCTCGTCAGGGCTCAGTGCATCCAGCACCCTCAGCCGGCTGGCCAGCCAGCGTTGCAGCGTGGCCTGGCACAGCTCGAATGGCTTGTGATGGTGGGCAAAGCAGTCGAGCTCCTGCTGCTCGAACTCCCCCAGCCCAGCGGCCTGTCCCCCCTGCGCCCCTCTCAGGCATAGCCAGACCAGCTCAGGATCCAGCTGCTTTAACTCTCCCGCAAGCAGGGTCGGCAACTGGCTCACGAAACGCTGGCGCCATTGTGCCAGCTCGGCGTCGCAGCCGGTGTGCAGCGGCTTCAGCAGCAAGGCTGCATGACTGCCGCTGGCCGCATCCCGCTGCAGACCGATACGCAGCACCTGCATCCCCCCCTTGAGCCAGAAGGGCAGCAGGTCGGCGCTGGCGGAGAAGGCGGATCCCAGATAGTCGACGCCCTCTGCGCGATAGTGTGTCTCCAGCCTCTCTAGCAGCAGGGAACCCAATCCCAGGCGATGCAGGCTGGGATGAATGGCGATGCGCATCACCCTGGCGTAGGTGCGATCCCCCGCCGTGGTGAAGCCGGCGTGGGCCAGCAGCGACTGGGGCAGCAGATGACCGCGGGGACGCCGCCGCCCCGCCCAGATATCGCGGGCCAGTGCAGGGGAAATATTGCCCTCCCGCGCCACCAGCGCCACGCCGAGCAATGCCTCTTCCTGCTCCAGCAGGTGGATGTCGAGATCCGGCCCCTCCAGCAAATGCCTGAGGTCGCTGGGGCTGGTCTGGTAGTGGGCCAGCACCAGCAGACCGAATACCCGGTTGAGCAGGGCCTCATCGTCAGCCAGCTCGGCCTGCGCCACCCGACGCCAGCCGGGTGCCTTCGGCAACGGCGGCGCCACTGTGTCGGCATCGAGGCCGAGCAGGCGGAAGATCAGGGGCTCCAGAGGGTCATGCCGGCTCCAGCGAATGGGCTCGACCAGGCACAGCTCCTGCCAATCCGGGGTTTCCCGATCCAGCACCCGCTTGAAACGCAGATGAAAACCACGCCCGGTCCCTTCGTAGCCGTGCTCTGTGGTGGCGAAGACGATGCGGCTGTGGTGCGCCAGCATGGCTTCCAGCAGCGGCGTCGGTATGGCGGCAGCCTCATCGACCAGCAGCAGATCCGCCTGTACCTCCCCCTGCGCCACCCGATCCGGCGAGACATACTTCAGCCCCGCCAGCCTCTCTGGCGTACCCGCCAGCACCGCCTCTGCATGGGCAAAAAGCGTCGCCACGGTCGCCTGGGAGGGGGCCGTCACCGCTATCGTCAGGGCGGGATCCCGGCTCAGCAAGTCGGCACTGGCCAGACCCAGCAAGGCGCTCTTGCCACGACCGCGATCCGCACTCAGCACCAGGGGTCGTCGGCGATGGCCGTGCAGCACCTGGTGGATGGCGGGCAGCCCCCGGGCCTGATCCACACTCAGTGGCCGGCTCGCATCGAGGGGATGCCAGGGCTCGCCACTGGACGCAGGATCCAGAGAGAGCGCCGGGTCTCCCGCCAGCAGTCGCACCAGGCGGGAGATGAACCCCTGACCGGCCCGTCCGGCATCCTCCGGCTGGGCAACCAGCCTCTGACGATCCGGATCCGGGTAGGCCGGCCACGCCTCCCGGGGCGGAGTCAGCAGCAGCAAGAGGCCGCCCGCCCGCAGCGTGCCCGCCAAGGCACCGAACGCATCGGGATGAAAACCGCTGAAGGCGTTGAAGACCAGGGTGTCGCACTCCTGGCCCAGCCGCTGCAACGCCTTGGCGGCAGGCAGCGGAGCATGGTGATCCGGCCCATTGCCCAGCCAGAACACAGCCCCCCCCAGCAAGGGTTCGGCACGGGCGGTGCAATCTAACTCCCGGCCTTCCAGCCAGATCAGGCGCCGCTCACCGGCACGGGCAAGAGATTGGCGCAGGGTGGCCAGCTCGGCTGGATTCATGGCGCGGGGTTGGGTTCCGGTTTCACCCGGGGTTCAAACATGCGATCCCCCATCTGGTCGATGAAGGTATGGGCCTTCTGCACCATGAAACGCTCTGCATCGGCCGGGTTGGCAAAGAGATCGGAACGGATGAAGCGATGGCTCTGCAACACCCCGTCCAGCTCCTTGGTGATGCGACCGGCCAACCGGAACTGCCCCCCTTCCGGCATGGGCTCGGGATAGATGAGATAGCCGGCGTATTCGGTAGGCGTCACCTCAGCGCGCTGTGCAGCCTGTCCCTTGAACAGGGCATTGAGTAGTTTCTTGAGCATGTTCGCCTCCTCTCTGGTGATGGCATTCTCCCCAAGGGGAGAATCAGTGGCAAGCACGGGATCTTATTACCATTCGTTCTTTGCACTACGAACCATTCTCATTTAGATTTCTCTCATTCCAGCATAGAGGTCCATATTATGTACGTGTGTTTGTGCCGCGGCATCACAGATACCCAGATCCGCAAGGCGGTACAGGCAGGCAAGACCGAGTTTCGACAGTTGAAACAGTCGCTGGAAGTCGGGGCCCAATGCGGCAAGTGCGTGCGCATGACCATGGAGATCATCGCCACCGAGCTGGACAAGATGGAGTCAGAGCAGGCGCCGCTCTATTACGAAGTGGCCTGATACGGCGTTTATCGGCCCATCACCTCTTTTAAAGCGAATGCTCCCCGTCTCGGGAGTGTCGATTCGCCGTCCTTTTTTGGTCATGTTTCTGGACTAAGCTCTAGTGATCGTTGCCCTAGGCTCGAACACGAGGAGTAATGTCGATGAAAGGAGATCCCAAAATCATTGCCCACCTCAACAAGGTGCTGGCCAATGAACTGGTTGCCATCAACCAATACTTCCTGCATGCCCGCATCTATGATGACTGGGGCCTCAAGGGGCTCGGGCACAAGGAGTATCACGAGTCCATCGATGAGATGAAGCATGCCGACGAGCTGGTCAAGCGAGTGCTGTTTCTGGAAGGACTGCCCAACCTGCAGGATCTGGGCAAGCTGCGCATCGGTGAGACGGTCGAAGAGATGCTGCGTTGCGATCTCTCCCTGGAGATGGATGCCATCCCCGATCTGAAGCTGGCCATCACCTATGCCGAGTCCGTGCAGGACTACGTCAGCCGCGATCTGTTCCAGGACATCCTGGAGGACGAGGAAGAACATGTGGACTGGCTGGAAACCCAGCTCGATCTCATCGAACGCATCGGGCTGGAAAACTATCAGCAATCCCAGCTGCACTCGGAATCATCCTGAATAGTTATGGCATGAAATCCCCGCTTTCCAACCCGCTCCGGCGGGTTTTTTCATCTTTGTTCGCATAGCTTTTCACCACCATTATCCATATGAAATATAACGTTATTTTTGTTAAGTGAGTCGCAAAAGGCGGCGGTCTGAAGGTGCACTATTGGAACCCCTTTGTGGGACTCAAAATAACAAGGCATTAAAGGACTAGACCATGTACTTCTCACTCGACAAGGTGGCGCTGGGTTGCGCCATCGCCCTCTCCCTCACCGCCTGCAACGACAACAGCTCCAAGGCGCCGGCGGATCCCGTCGCCACCAAGGCAGCCCTGATGCAAACCATGGACGACGCCCTGCGCGAGAGCCAGGCGCTGGATCCCTACGGCTTTGCCATCGATGCCGCGAGCATCGCCAAACGCAAGGCGCTCGATGAAGCCCTGCTCAAGCGGCTGGATGCCCTGGATCCCGCCGTCCTGAGCGAACGGGATCGGCTGTTCTACGACCTGATCCGCTGGGATCTGCAGATCAACCTGGAGGGTTATGGGCTGCCCCAATCCCAGATCCCCATCCATCACTTCCGCAACCGGGTGGTGGACCTGGCCGACGAGGTCGGGGCCGCCCCTGCCAGCGGCAGGGCGGCCCGCACCGTCGATGGGCATTTCGACTACTTCACCGAGAGCTCGGCCGAGCGGGTCGCACCGGGGGATGCCAGCTGGCGCCGGGATCTCGACCGCACGGCCGCGGCCCCGGTGCAGACCAGGGCACGGACGGCGACGGCGCCGCTGGCCTGGTATCAGGAACACCTCATCTGGCTCAAGGCTTATGACGCCTATCTGGCCGAGGTGAAGCACCAGTTCGAGCAGGGCAGCGCCCGCGGCAACACCTTGCCGGATGAGCTGGTGGACCGGCTGCTGGCCCAGCTCAACGGCAGGCTGGATGGCGAGGCGATCGCCGGCTCCTACCTCGGCTGGCAGCAACTGCCCGGTGAGGCCGACGAGGCGCTGCGTACCGACTACAAGGCCGTGCTGGACAGCATCAACGCCCGCTATCTGGCGCTGCGGGACTACCTGGATTATCAGCATGGCGGCGCCTACGCGGTGCGCCTGGGCAACGGCGAGTGCGACGACGGCTTCTGCGGCATGACGGATGGCCGCGACTGGTATCGCTGGCTGCTGAAGAAGCACACCACCACCGAGATGACGCCGGAGGCGGTACACGAGCTGGGGCTGACCGAGGTGAGCCGGATCTTCGGCGCCATGGTCAAGGTGTGCCACACCGTCGGCAAGTGCGACAGCGATGACGTGGCCCAGAGCAAGCAGAGCGGCCAGATCTACGCCTTCTTCCGCTACCTCAACGAACCGGGCTTCTTCTACCAGAACCCGCTGGCGGCCTGGTCCGCCGGCCTGAATCCGGACAACGCGGCCGGAGCGACCTTGAGCGAGCTCCAGCAGCAGGCGCTGGCGGAGCATGAGCGGGCGCTGCGGGAGTACAACGCCTTCAAGAGCAAGGCGGCGCAGGTGCTGCCCGACTTCTTCGATGCCGAGCACACCATTCCCAAGCTGGATTACGCGGTGGTGCCGGTCGCCTACGAGGATGCGCCTTACGGCGGCGTCGCCTGGTATCAGGATGGCAACCCCCAGACCGGCCGCAAGGGGCAGTTCTTCCTCAACACCTATTACCCCTACGGCCTGCAGAGCTGGAACATCAGCACCCTGCTGGCCCACGAGGGGGCCCCCGGCCACCACTTCCAGATCACCATAGCCCAGGAGCTGGCGGCCAAGGATCCCGATTTCCCGCAGTACGTGGCGAACGCCTCCTACACCGCCTATGCGGAGGGTTGGGCGCTCTACACCGAATACCTGGCGGATCACGACATGGGGCTCTATCAGGGGCGTGGCCTCTACGATCCGACGGTGGGGGATGTGAAGGTCGAGGGCTCGCCTGCCTTCAACAACCAGTTGCAGTACTTCGGCCGCCTCAACGAGGAGATGCTGAGGGCCATGCGACTGGTGGTGGACACCGGCATCCACTGGTATGGCTGGAGCCACGACAGGGCCGTCGGCTACATGCAGGAGAACTCGGCGCTGGGGGCCGGCGACATCAGCTCCGAGGTGCCGCGCTACATGGCCTATACCGGCCAGGCCACCTCCTACAAGGCGGGTCAGCTGGCCCTGATCCGGATGCGAGAGTCCGCCGAACAGGCGCTGGGCGGAGGCTTTGACCTCAAGGCCTTCCACCACCAGGTGCTGGAATACGGCATGCTGCCCATCTCGGTGCTGGAGCAGAAGAACCGGCAGTGGATAGAAGCGTCGAAGTGATCACAGTTACGGCGCCCGGCAAGGCAGCGGGCGCCGCTTTCGAGTAGGATACGCCCCTACTCCTGTCACTTTGCTACGGATGATCCCCATGGAACTGATTGCACGTGAGATGGCGCCCCACAAGCGGGTCGCTCTGGTGGCTCACGACAACATGAAAGCCCCATTGCTGAACTGGGTGCTGCGCCGCAAGGAGGAGCTCAAGCTCCACCACCTCTATGCGACCGGCACCACGGGCACCCTGCTCGGCAAGAAGGCGCAACTGCCCATCACCTGCCTCTTCTCCGGCCCCATGGGCGGCGATCAGCAACTCGGCGCCCTGATCGCCGAGGGCAAGATCGACGTGATGATCTTCTTCTGGGATCCCCTCAACCCGGCGGCGCACGATCCGGACGTGAAGGCGCTGCTGCGCCTGGCGGCGGTCTGGAACATCCCGGTCGCCACCAACGAAGCGACGGCGGACTTCATCATGGACAGCCCGCACATGCAGCAGGCATTCAGCGTACAGGTGCCGGACTACGCCGGTTATCTCAAGGCAAGAACCGAGTAGCCTCAACCCGATAGCAAAGAGCCGGACACAGTCCGGCTCTTTTGCCTGAAGGATGACGGCAACTCAGCGCTGGAAACTCTTCTGGGCGAACTTGGGTCTGGCGTTCATGATCTGCTCCACCTGCTCGTCGCTCATCTTGCCCCGCGACAGCCCCAGCACCTTGTAGGTCAGCAGCGGCCGTGCCGGCAGTGCGATCATCAGGGCGCGGATCTGGTTTTCGTCCTCTTTCTCGCGCACCGGCTTGCCATAGGCATAGGTCAGCACCCCGGCATCCATCAGGTTTTTGACGGCGGGTTCGGTGATCGGCAGGTTTATGACGCTTTTGCGCTGCAACACGAACTCCCGCAGCACCGCCTTCTCGTTGAAGTCGAGGAACTCTATCATCTGGGCCAGTTGATCCTGCTGACGGCGGGATTGCCACTCGTCACAGGCCCACTCCCAGGCGATCAGGAAGCCCTGGCTGCAGAAGTAGGAGATGGCGATCAGCATGCCGACCCCGAGCCAGGCGGCGTGGGCCGTGGCCCACTGGCTGACGGCCCCCTTCATCAGACCGGCCGGGAACAGCAGTATGATGCTGCAGCAGAGCAGCAGCCAGACCATGAGCCAGTTGAGGCGGTTCAGCTGATAGAAATGTTGGATCCACCGTTTCATCGTTCACCCTTCCCAAGTCAATGTGGACAGTAGCCAACTCATAGCAATCGCTGTGCCAGCACCGAGAGCCCGGGAGAAAGATCAGGATCCTGGCGGGCAGGCGTTACATCCCCTTACAACTTGGCGGGCGTGATCCCAGGGTTTTGCCTTGTGGGGCGGCGGTCGACTTGGTAAAAATCCCGCACTGTCATAGGGGAGTAGCAACCCGCCCGTGATCCGGGCAGGGCTCATGTCAACATTCTTGGATCCGCAGATCCATGGCATGGGCGGCGATGGCATCCATCGCTCTGCAAGACCTTTGGCCTCGATATGCAAGCCAGCCGGGCGAGCCATGTCGGGTCCATTGGTTGTTCTGCTCGCCCGGCGGTTACTCATCATGCTGATTACCCTGCTGTTGTTGCTGCTCTCCGCCGTCACCATCTACCTGGCCTGCGAATACTTCGTCAACGGCATCGAATGGACCGGCCACCACTTCAGATTTTCCCAGAGCGCCACCGGCTCCCTGCTGGCGGCCCTCGGCACGGCCCTGCCGGAATGCATCGTCACCCTGACCGCCTTGCTGATGGGGGATGCCCCCGCCCAGCAGCAGATCGGGATGGGCGCGGCCCTCGGCGGCCCCCTGGTGCTGGCCACCCTGGGTTATGGCGCCGTCGGCCTGCTTCTGCTGTTGTGCATGAGCCCAGAGCACAGGACCATCGCAGGCGAGGTTCAACGGGAAACGGCCAGGGACCAGGCCTGGTTTGTCGGCATCTTTCTGCTGGCGACGCTGCTCGGCACGGCCGCCTTCACCGGCAAGTCCTGGCTGGCCCCCCTGTTCGTGCTGGCCTACCTCGCCTATGCGAGACGCGAGCTGACGCGGGCCGACAGCCACGAGGCCCAGCTGCCCGAGCCCCTCAGGCTGGATCCGGCCGCCGAGATCCCGGCGCTCGGCAAGGTGCTGATGCAGACTCTAGTGGCGCTGGTGGTGGTGGCGCTGGCGGCCCAGCTGTTCGTCCATCAACTGGAGGACATGGGCGAGCTGCTCGGTCTTTCACCTGTGCTGGCGGCCCTGTTGCTGAGCCCGGTGGCGACCGAGATGCCCGAGCTGATGAACGTGCTGATCTGGGTGCGACAGGGCAAGCACCGGCTGGCGCTGGCCAATATCTCGGGGGCCATGATGATCCAGGGCACCATTCCCAAGGCGTTCTGCCTGTTGTTCACCCCCTGGCTGCTGGACAGCACCATGATGGTCTCCTCGCTGGTGACGCTGCTGGCAGTCGTGCTGTTGTGGTGGGGGTTCAGTCGGGAGCGGATGACGGCGGGCAGGCTCGCCTGGGTGGGGCTGATCTATCTCGGCTTCTGCGGCTGGCTGATAGCGAGCTGAGGCAGCAGCCACACCACATGCAAAAGGGCGGGACCTTGTCCCGCCCTTTTTGTTGTCATCATCCCATGCCGGCCGATGCCGGCAAGGAGGTCAGAACTGCTGGAACCAGCGCTGGATCTGGGCCGGATCCTTGCTCTGGGTGAGCGAGAGCATCAACAGGATGCGCGCCTTCTGCGGGTTCAGGGTGCCGGCGGCCACGAAGCCGTATTTGGCGTCGTCGATCTCCGCATCCAGGGTGGTGGAACCGGTCGGCACGCGGGCGGAGCGCACGACGCGGATACCGTCCTTGCTCGCCTTGGCCAGGGTATCGAACAGGGTGTGGTAGAGGTTGCCGTTGCCCACCCCGGCGCTGACGATGCCGTCGAACTTGGCATCCACCATCGCCTTGGCCGGCAGATCGGTGGCGTTGGCGTAGCTGTAGACGATGCCGACCTGGGGCAGCTTGTCGAGCTTGCTCACGTCGAACGGGGTCTTGCTGGTGTGCAGACGGGCCGGGCTGCGCTGGTAGTCTATCTTGCCGTTGTGGATGTAGCCGAGCGGGCCGAAGTTCGGAGCGGCGAACGTCTGCACGCCGGTGGTGTTGGTCTTGGTGACGTCGCGGGCATCCAGCACGGTGTCGTTCATGGCGACCATGACGCCCCGACCCTTGGAGGCGGGATCGGAGGCGGTCACCACGGCGTTGTAGAGGTTCATGGGGCCGTCGGCGCTCATGGCGGTGGAGGGGCGCATGGCACCGACCAGCACCACCGGCTTGTCGCTCTTGACGGTCAGGTTCAGGAAGTAGGCGGTCTCCTCCATGGTGTCGGTGCCGTGGGTGATGACGATGCCGTCCACGTCATCCTTGGCCAGCAGCTCGTTGACCCGCTTGGCGAGCTTGAGCCACACCTCGTCACTCATGTCCTGGGAGCCGATCTTGACCACCTGCTCTCCCTGCACCTCGGCCACGTTCTTCATCTCGGGCACGGCGGCGATCAGGGTCTCGATGGCCACCTTGCCGGCCTCGTAGTTGGACTGGGTAGCGGACTGGCCAGCCCCGGCGATGGTGCCGCCGGTCGCCAGTATGTGCACGCTCGGCAGCGCCATGGCCATGGGGGAAAGGGTCAGGCCGAGTACGGCCGCGATCAGGGTCTTGCGGATAGGAAGGGTCATGCTGCAATCCTTTTTGATGAGGGTGTTGCAGCATTTTTATCCTTTTTAAACGGAATTTAAGTGATCACTCTCACCAATAAAAAGAGGTAATCAGAATATTAGTCTGATTTTTACCACTTAGGTGATAAATCACTCCGCGGTAAACCCTCTGGCTTCGATCAGGGCGATCAGCTCTTCCCTGCTCAGCTCGCTCTCGATGACGGCCTGGCGGCTGGCGAAATCGACGCTGGCTTCGCTGACGGCTGGCTGGGTCAGCAGGGCTTTTTGCAAGCTGGCGGCACAGCCACCACAGGACATGCCGGAAACGGTCAGTTGAATGGTCATGGGATACCTCCTCTGTTGATGTGCAATCACCCTAAAGCTGCCGCCCGCGGCAAGGTCAAGCCCCTGTGCTGTGCAAAGATCCCGGCGTGGTCATGATGACGACGATGCAGACGCTCAACATGTCCCCCCTCAGCCCATCAACCCCAGGTAGTTCATCAGGGCGGCCCCCAGGCTGGTGGTGACGAGCGAGCCCAGGGTGGTGGTGGCGATGATGTTCGCCGCCAGGGCGCTGTCCCCCCCCATGGCGCGGGTCATCACATAGCTGGCGGCGGCGGTGGGGGTGGAGCTGATGAGAAACAGGATGCCGAGGGCCTGCGGGCTGAAGCCCAGCCCCCAGGCCCCCGTCACCAGCAGCACCGGAATGCAGCACAGCCGGTTGACGGTGGCCCAGCCGGTCAGCAGGGCGCCGCCGCGCAGGGCCTTGAGGTTGAGGCTGGCCCCGGTGCAGAGCAGGGCCAGCGGCAGGGTCATGTTGGCGAAGTAGTTGCCCGTGGAGATCACCAGCTGTGGCAGCTCGATGCCGAGCAGGCCGAAGGGCAGGGCCGCCAGGATGGCGATGATCAGGGGATTCTTGCCGATCCCCCTGAGGATGGGCCCTATCCCCTTGCCGCCCCCCAGGCTGCGGGTCAGGGTGATCACCGCGAGCACGTTGTAGAGCACGGTGACCGCCCCCACCAGCAGGGCCGCGGCCCCTATCCCCTCGGGGCCGTAGGCGTTCTGCACATAGGCCAGCCCCATGATCCCCATGTTGCCGCGAAAGCTGCCTTGCACGAAGATGCCGCGCAGCCTCTGCTCGCTGATGAAGCGGGCCGCCAGCAGCTCCAGCACCAGGAAACCGGCCAGGGTGCCGAGCAGGCCGTAAAGGATGAGCCAGGGGCTCGGCATGGTGGAAAAATCGGTGCGCACCATGCTGAGAAACAAGAGGGCTGGCAGGGTGACCTGGAACACCAGGCGGGAGGCGGACTCGACGAAGCTGTCGGGCAGCAGCCCCAGCCGCTTGAGCCAGATGCCGAGTACCAGTACCAGGCAGATGGGGCCCGTGATGGAGAGGGAGAAGTGCAGACTTGCCAACAGATCCATGATGCGCGTCCTGTGCAATGGCGGAAGATCCGCCTCGGCAAAAGGGCATTCTAACGCCATGGGCTTGTATTCACAGGACTTAATCACAACAATGTCTGCATCCCGGTTGTCCCCCCTCCCCTGTCACGGATCCCACATGGAAAAGAAACTGACCATCCTCGATATCGCCAGCCTCAGCGGGGTCGGCAAGTCGACCGTCTCCCGGGTGCTCAATCAGGATCCCAGGGTCAATGCCCAGACCAGGGCCAGGGTCGAGGCGGTGATCGCCCAGCACGGCTTCGTGCCGAGCAAGTCGGCCCGGGCCATGCGCAGCCAGAGCCAGCAGGTGGTCGGCATAGTGGTGTCGCGCCTGGATTCCAGCTCGGAGAACCAGGCGGTGCGCGGCATGCTGGAGACCCTCTACGCCCGCGGCTACGACGCCGTGCTGATGGAGAGCAAGTTCTCCCCCGCCAAGGTGAGCGAACACCTGGCCGTGCTGGAGCGGCGTGGGGTGGACGGCATCATACTGTTCGCCTTCAACGATCTGGACTATGCCGCCATGGCGCCGCTGAAGGAGAAGCTGGTGCTGATGGCGCGCGAGCGCCCCGGTTTCTCGTCGGTCTGCTTCGACGACGACGGTGCGGTGCGATCCGTGCTCACACACCTCAGGGGGCGCGGCCTGAAAGAGGTGGCCTATCTCGGGGTCGAGCGCAGCGACCTCACCACCGGGTTGCGCCGGCATCAGGCCTATCTGGATTACTGCCGGGAACAGGGGCTCACGCCCCGCAGCGCCCTCGGGGATCTCGGCCTGCAGAGCGGCTACCGGCTGGCAGCCGAGCTGCTCACCCCCAGCACCCAGGCCATGGTCTGCGCCAGCGATACCCTGGCCATCGGCGCCGCCAAGTACCTGCAGGAGCAGGGGCGCACCGACATCCTGGTGAGCGGCCTCGGCAGCAACCCCATGCTCACCTTCCTGTTTGCCAACGCCCTCAGCCTGGACTTCGGCTACAAGGACGCCGGCATCCTGGCCGCCAGGCAGTTGCTCGCCCAGATTGAAGAGGGGCAAGCCCCCAGGGCCACCATAGCCCCCTGTCAGCCCCTGTAGTCTATCTTTCCTCTCATTCCCGGCGTTTTGCACTTTTTGTGACCAGCGCCACGAATTGGGAACGTTCCCATTGCCGCCGACGGCCACTGGCTTCATGCTGATTGGGAACGATACCAATAAGCGGGCGGTCATTGGCCAGCCGGTAAAGAAGCGACCATCATTCATGGAGTCACAGAGGGAAGGCTCATGTCAAAAGTCAACACACAACATCTGGCGCAGTTGATCGAGCGGATCGGCGGCAAGGAGAACATCACCACCGTCAGCCACTGCCTGACCCGGCTCAGGTTCGTGCTGGCCGATCCGGCCAAGGCCGACCCCAAGGCCATCGAGACCATACCGTCGGTGAAGGGCAGCTTCACCCAGGGCGGCCAGTTCCAGGTGGTGATCGGCAACGAGGTGGATCAGTGGTACAAGGCGCTGACCCAGGAGATCGGCGTCAGCGGCGCCAGCAAGGATGCCGCCAAGCAGGCCGCCCGCCACAACATGAACCCGCTGGAGCGCGGCATCTCCCACCTGGCGGAGATCTTCGTGCCCCTGCTGCCCGCCATCATCACCGGCGGTCTGATCCTGGGTTTTCGCAACGTCATCGGCGACATCAAGATGTTCGACGACGGGACTCATACCCTGGTGGAGATTAGCCAGTTCTGGGCCCAGGTGCACGCCTTCCTCTGGCTGCTGGGTGAGGCCATCTTCCACTTCCTGCCGGTGGGCGTCTGCTGGTCTGCGGTGAAGAAGATGGGGGGATCCGAGATCCTCGGCATAGTGCTGGGGGTGACGCTGGTCTCGCCGCAACTGATGAACGCCTACGGCATCGGCCAGCAGACCCCGGAAGTGTGGGACTTCGGCCTCTTCGTGATCCAGAAGGTGGGCTATCAGGCCCAGGTCATTCCGGCCCTGCTGGCGGGGGTCTTCCTCGCCTGGGTGGAGACCAACCTCAAGCGCATCATCCCGGCCTATCTCTACCTGGTGATCGTGCCCTTCGTCTCCCTGCTGCTGGCGGTGATCGTGGCCCACGCCTTCATCGGCCCGTTCGGCCGCTGGATCGGTGACGGCGTCGGCTTCGCCGCCAAGGCCGCCATGACAGGCTCCTTCGCCCCCATAGGGGCGGCCCTGTTCGGCTTCCTCTACGCGCCGCTGGTCATCACCGGCATCCACCACACCACCAACGCGGTGGACCTGCAGCTGATGCAGAGCATGGGCGGCACCCCCATCTGGCCGCTGATCGCGCTCTCCAACATCGCCCAGGCGTCTGCGGTCGTCGGCATCATCCTCATCAGCCGCAAGGAGAACGAACGGGAGATCTCGGTGCCCGCCGCCATCTCCGCCTACCTGGGGGTGACCGAGCCGGCCATGTACGGCATCAACCTCAAGTACAAGTTCCCCATGCTGTGCGCCATGGTGGGCTCAAGCTGTGCGGCCCTCATCTGCGGCTTTGCCGGGGTGATGGCCAACGGCATCGGGGTGGGCGGCCTGCCGGGCATCCTCTCCATCCAGCCGCAATACTGGGGCATCTATGCCGTCGCCATGCTGGTGGCCATAGTGGTACCGGCCCTGCTGACCCTGCTGGTCTACAAGCGCCAGCAGGCGGCCGGCAAGCTGGATCTGGCCACGGCCTGATCCACACCATATCGGCGGAGCCCCGGCTCCGCCCTTTTTCTTTGCCCTGTTCCAACCAACCCGGTTTCAACCAATGAGCGAACCAACCATGACACAGACCCCCTGGTGGCAGAGCGCCGTGATTTACCAGATCTACCCCAAGAGCTTTCAGGACAGTGGCGCGCGCGGTACTGGCGATCTCAAGGGGATCATGGCCCGCCTCGACTATCTCAAGACTCTGGGAGTAGATGCCCTCTGGCTGACCCCGGTCTACGTCTCCCCCCAGGTCGACAACGGCTACGACATCGCCGACTACCTGGCCATAGACCCGGCCTACGGCACCATGAGCGATTTCGAGGCGCTGCTGGCCGCCGCCCATGCGCGCAATATTCGCATCGTGATGGACATCGTCGTCAACCACACCTCCACCGAGCACGCCTGGTTCAAGTCGGCACTGGGGGACAAGAACAGCCCCTACCGCGACTACTACATCTGGAAAGACCCGCTGGACGGCGGTGTGCCGAACAACTGGCAATCCAAGTTTGGCGGCAGCGCCTGGGAGCTGGACAGCGCCACCGGCCAGTACTATCTGCACCTGTTTGCCCGCGAGCAGGCGGACTTGAACTGGGAGAACCCGGCAGTGCGTGCCGAGGTGAAGAAGGTCATCCACTTCTGGGCGAAGAAGGGGGTCGACGGTTTCCGCCTCGACGTCATCAACCTCATCTCCAAGGATCAGCGCTTCCCGAACGATGACAGCGGCGACGGCCGTCGCTTCTACACCGACGGGCCGCGCATCCACGAATTCCTGCAGGACATCAGCCGCGACGTGTTCGCCCCGGTGGGGGCCATGACGGTGGGAGAGATGTCCTCCACCAGCCTGGAGCACTGCCAGCGCTATGGCGCGCTGGACGGCTCCGAGCTCTCCATGGTGTTCAACTTCCACCACCTCAAGGTGGATTACCCCAATGGCGACAAGTGGACCAGGGCGCCGTTCGATTTCCTCGAACTCAAGCGCATCTTCAACCACTGGCAGAGCGGCATGCATGGCAAGGGGTGGTCGGCGCTGTTCTGGTGCAACCACGACCAGCCGCGCATCGTCTCCCGCTTCGGCGACGAGGGCCCCCATCGCGTGGTGGCCGCCAAGATGCTGGCCAGCACTCTGCACGGCCTGCAGGGTACGCCCTACATCTATCAGGGGGAGGAAATCGGCATGACCAACCCCGGCTATCAGCACATCGACGACTATCAGGATGTGGAGAGCCGCAACATCTTCGCCATCAAGCAGGCCGAAGGGATGAGCGAGGCCGAGATCCTCGCCATTCTGGCGGCCAAGTCCCGTGACAACTCGCGCACCCCGATGCAGTGGAGCGCGGCCCCCAACGCCGGCTTCACGACCGGCACTCCCTGGCTCAAGCCCGCCGCCAACTACCCCGGGATCAATGCCGAGGCGGCGCTCGCCGACCAGCACTCGGTGTTCTGGCACTACCGGGATCTCATCGCCCTTCGCAAGGCGCACCCCGTCTTCGCCCAGGGGGATTATCGGGAGCTGCTGACGGGGCACGCCCGGATCTGGGCCTATGCCCGACGCGCCGACGACCAGACCCTGGTGGTGGTGAGCAACTTCTACGGTGAGCCGGTGGCCTTCGACTTGCCTGCCGAGCTGGCCAGTGGCGAGGGGCGCCTGCTGCTTGGCAACTACCCCGACAGCCCGGCCCGCCCGCAATCCTGCGAGCTGCGCCCTTACGAATCCCTGATCTGGCTGATGGAGTAGGCGATGAACGAGGTGATGACAAAGGCGGTAGTGCGCGGCGTTGAGTGGCAGAAGATGGTAGCGGGGGAGCCTTATGATGCGGGCGACCCCGAACTCAGGGCGGCGCGGGAACAGTGCCGCGCCCTGCTGGGAGAACTGAACCGGGAGCGAACCGATGCCCCGGGCTGGGATAAGCGCCTTACCCGCCTGCTGGGCGGCCGCGCAGAGCGCTGTTTCATCACGCCCCCCTTCTTCTGCGACTATGGCGCCAACATCTTTGTCGGCCAGAATTTCTACGCCAATTTCAACTGCACCATCCTGGATGTGTGCGAGGTGCACATAGGTGACAACGTGCTGCTGGCCCCCGGGGTGCAGATCTACACCGCCACCCACCCGGTGGCGGTGGCACCACGTATCAAGGGGGTGGAGTTCGGCAAGCCGGTGCGCATCGGCAACAACGTCTGGATTGGGGGCAGCGTCGTCATCTGCCCGGGCGTCACCATAGGGGACAACAGCGTCATCGGGGCGGGGTCAGTTGTCACCAAAGACATTCCGGCAGGCGTGGTGGCGGTCGGCAACCCCTGTCGGGTGCTGCGCCCCATGACGGCGGAAGAGCTGGCGGCCGGCTAACCCGGCCGACAGGGAGGGGCTGACATCGCACCTGCCTTTTTTTGCCCCCTTTCCTGCACGCCCCCCGTTCGGGATGGCGTTGCACTCTCCCTGCAGGGCCCAGGCCTGGGCCACTCCGGCCTACGCTGGCAGCAGGGCGCCGCAGCGCTTGTGCTGCCCCATGACCACCAGGGTCTTGAAGCTGCGCACCTGCTCCCTGGCGTGCAGCACCCGCCGGGTGAACTGCTCGTAGCTCGCCATGTCCCGGGCGGCTACCTGCAGCACGAAGTCCTGCTCCCCCGTGACGTACCAGAGATCCATCACCTCAGGCTCCCCCTTCAGGCTGGCGATCATCTCATCGACGATGCGGCCGTGATCCCGCTCCAGGGTCACCAGCACCAGCATGGTGATGGGCCAACCCATGGTGGCCGGCGCCACCAGCGCCGCTTCCCGCTCGATGAGACCCGACTCCCGCAAGGCGCGGACGCGGCGGTAGCAGGCGGGGGCGGAGAGACCGACCCTGTGGGCCAGCTCCGGCGTGGGCAGACGGACATCCTGTTGCAGTTCGGCGAGGATGAGCAGGTCGAATTTGTCGGTCATGGGGCTCATTAGATAAAAATTATCGCGCAAGACCAGTATTAGACCGAAATTACGGCGATCTCCAGATATATTTTCTTGCTCCTACCCTACTCAGGTTTGAACAAGATGCAGCCAACCAGCCCCGCCCTCTCCTCCCTGCTGGCCGTCCTCCTCGCCATGCTGTCGATCACCCTCGGCGCCTCCCTGGCCAAGACGCTGTTTCCCCTGCTGGGAGCCGCCGGCACCACCTTGTTCCGGCTGGGGTGCGCCGCCCTGCTTCTCTCCCTGGTGTTTCGCATCTGGCGAGCGCCCCTCGATCGGCGCACCCTGCTGGGATCCATTCCCTATGGGCTGTCCCTTGGGGCCATGAACCTGCTCTTCTATCTCGCCATCGAGCGCATTCCCCTCGGCGTGGCGCTGGCCATCGAGTTCATCGGCCCGCTGACGGTGGCTCTGCTGAGCTCCCGCCACCGGGATGACTTCCTCTGGCTGGCGCTGGCCATCGTCGGCCTGCTGCTGCTCTTGCCGCTGCGGGCGGCAGAGCAGGCCATCGATCCCCTAGGGGCGGCGTTGGCCCTGGGGGCCGGCGTGTTCTGGGGGCTCTATATGCTGACCGGCAAGCGGGCCGGAGCCTTGCTGGGGACGCAGGCGCCAGCGCTGGGCATGTGGGTGGGCACCCTGCTGGTGCTCCCCTTCGGTCTGGGCGGGGCGAGCGAGGCCAGCTTCACCCTGCCCGTGGTGCTGGCCATCGCCGGGGTAGGGCTGCTCTCGAGCGCCATCCCCTACTCCCTCGAGATGTTTGCCCTGCGCCGCCTGCCGCTCAAGAGCTACGGTATTCTCACCAGCGGCGAACCCGCCATGGGCGCCCTGATGGGGCTGATGCTGCTGGGAGAGCGGCTGCCTCTCTCCCAGTGGCTCGGGATAGCTGCCATCATCGCCGCCTCCATGGGTACCACCTGGCATGGGGGACGGCGGCGCGCCGACCCGGCCTGACCCGCAAAAAACAGGGCGCCGTGGCAAGCGGCCAAGGCGGTGACGGGACGCCCGCGGGATCAGGATCTCGGCACATGCGCACATTCGGCGCACAAAAAAGGTTCATATTTTTTGAATGTGTAGACCAGTTTATCTCGCTAACAATGATGGATGAGGCTGTTTAATATTCACCCATCGCTTGGACAGGAGCGCCAAGCCACGACATGACTGGTCATTCATGACAATGATACCCCAAAACAAGGTGCCTGATGTCAGTGAAAGAACGACACACTATTTGAATGACCTCTTGCAAGGATGCATTGATACGGGCCTGTCCGGCCCTGCCAATGACATAAAAACCAAGAGAGTGAATGAACATGAAAAACGTGATCAAGATGCTGGCCGTCGCAGGCCTGATGAGTGCCGGTGTTGCCCAGGCTGCCGTCCCCGCCGATTTCAGCGCCACCCCGGGTGTGCTGTTCGTGAACTGGCATGCCAGTGCGGCCATGGCCGGCAAGAGTAACCCCATGCTGGAGGTGCGTGACGAGTCCGGCGACCTGATGGCCTCCGTCCACGCCAACCTCACGGGCTCCCAGCAGGTACAGATTCCGAGCCGCGCCCAGGGCAACCTGACCGTCAGCCTCGGGGAACAGAGCAGCGATTACCGCCTCCCGTTCGGCATCGGCAGCGGCAACCCGCGCTGAGAACCACAGGGCGATCGGTTGCGCCCAGCCAGACACGACAAGGGCGCCATCAAGGCGCCCTTGTCGTCGTTGCCGACTGACCGGAACACTACTGGGTAAACACGGGGCCAAAGCCGGATCCCCACAGAATGGCCGTGGCGGCCAGCACGCATACCAGCAGCACCAGACCGACCGTCACCACGGAGCTGGCATAGATGAACCCCTGCTCCTTGGGGATGTGCATCAGGATGGGCACCCCCACATAGAGCAGGTAGACGGAATAGGTGAGCCCGATGAGGCCGATGAGCATGACGAACCAGAGATGCGGGAAGAAGGCGGAGAAACCGACCATGAACAGCGGCGTGGAGGTGTAGGCCGCCAGCTCCAGCGAGGTCGTGTAGCTGGGATCCGAGCCGAAGGTATGACCCATCCAGTGCACCAGATAGGAGAGCGCGAGGACGCCGATGATGAGGGTCACGTACATGGCGATGGAGAGCATGAGCGCACTGTCGGCGGTCAGGGTGATGGGCTCACCGACGCCTATGCTCCAGCCGATGTGCACCGCGGAGTAGTAGGCGCAGATGGGAGGGATAAGGGCCACGATCAGGATATGGGTCAGACTGTTTCTGAAACTGTCGTGCCGCTCGTCTATGTTATGCCATTCGGTGTGAGGGTGGGCATACAATCCCCATAAGTGATTCAATATCATAGCGTTATTCCTTCTCTGCTTCGATGGTGGGTCGATCGATACCTTGCCGGCTCCTCTGTTTGTTTCTTGTCGTGCCATCGACCGCCGCGGCGATCGATGACTTTAAATAAAGTCGCTCCACCGCCACGGCGTCAAGGAAGGGGGTTCCGCCGGCGGGCATGGGGCAGATGGATGTTGGCTGCCGGGCGACAGCAGCCTGACGCCCGGTTCGCCATCAGTACTGCTTGGTTTTCGAGGCAAAGCCCGCGAGGAAGAGGCCGGTCAGAAACATGCCGCAGAACGCCTCTATGGCCGACAACAGCTGGAGGGGGGAAGAGGTCTGGGAGATGTCGCCGTACCCCAGGGTCACGAAGGTGACGATGCTGAAATAGAGGGAGCGCCCCAGATGGCCGTGGGTCACGGACTCCGGCGCCAGGAAATAGGTCAGGGTCGCCAGCAGGATGACCCCCATCGACATCAGCAGGCTTCTGATGGGCCGCTCGCCAAAGCCCCAGGTGATGAAGCTGATGAACTTGCCGGCACACCTGAGGTAGCACAGCAGGGAGAGCCCTCCCTTCCTCACCATGCCACTGCGCAGCCAGCGCTCCCTGAACAGATCCCGTGGGCTCGCCAGGGACTTCATTTCGTGCAGCTTCTCCTTGTAGTAACACTCGCCGGCATCCACTGTATCGCCCACGCTGGAGAAGAGGCGTTTGGCATTGCGATAGAGCTTGCTCGCTTCGTTGTGGTCGATCCGGCCATTCTCGTTGTAGACCACCTGCACCTTGTCCAGGTTGGTGTGCTCCATGGTGGCGTCGAAGTTCTTGGCGCTGACGTTGAAGTTCTTCAGCACGGCCCGGGAGGAGTGGAAGCGGATCTCCTCGCACTCTATGGTGAAGTCTTGGAAGACCCCGTCTTCCAGCGCCAGCTCCCGCTTCTTGGCCCAGGCCCTGTGATCCCAAAGCAGGGAATCGAACAGATCCAGCCCTATCACCCCGCCATTGACCCTCACTCCCTTGGCGGAGCAGTGCCACAGATAGACCTTGGAGTTGTTGACGGCCCCGTCGAGGGAGAGCTCGTCGAGGCAGGTGAAGTCCAGCAGCCGGCCGGAGATGATGGGGCTCTTGAGCGTCACGCCGCCGATGTTGAGCAGCCGATGCCTGCCCAGCACCTGGGCCTCCCCCTTGTTGTTCTCCGAGACGGAGAGCAGGCTCTGCACCCGCTTCACCTCGTCCTTGCCATGCTTGTCGGCCAGCCACATGCAGTAAGGTTCGAAACGGACCTCGGAGCGGATGAGGCCGCTCTTGCGCAGGGACTCTAGGGCGCTCGAGGCGGTCTCATAGAGGCGGATCTTGTCGTCGCTCATGTAGACGCACAGGCTGAGCACGCAGCGGGAGCTGATGAAGCGGGCTATCCCAATCTGGAAGATCACGCTCTTCTCTATCTTCTGCTCCCTCATCCAGTCGTCGAAATGAGGCAGCGACGCCACCAGCAGGTCCCAGATCAGGGGGTAGTCGTTCTCCCGCCGCCATTCGTTGAACTGCTCGGGGGAGAGCTGCCACAGCTCTGTTGCATTCATAGATTACCTCGGTCGTGAAAATGCCTCGAACGTGAGACTCGGTCGAGGGCGGCAAACTGGTGCAAGCTTACGGGAAAACGGGCGGCTCACGCCATCACGACAGGGGAAACGCCATGGTAGTGGCTGACGGGGAAGATGGACACAAGCGTGGGCAGGCCCTTTGACAGGCATCAGGCGGAGCGGCTGGAGAAAAGAAAAAAGCCCAGCATTGCTGCTGGGCTTTTGAATTGGCTCCTCCGACTGGACTCGAACCAGTGACATACGGATTAACAGTCCGCCGTTCTACCGACTGAACTACGGAGGAACAATGTGGTGCCCAGAGACGGAATCGAACCGCCGACACGGGGATTTTCAATCCCCTGCTCTACCGACTGAGCTATCTGGGCAAATGGTGCCGGCTACCGGAATCGAACTGGTGACCTACTGATTACAAGTCAGTTGCTCTACCTACTGAGCTAAGCCGGCACACTTCAAACCATTGTGCATGAACAAATTTTTATTTCATGGCACCAAAATGTGGTGCCCAGAGACGGAATCGAACCGCCGACACGGGGATTTTCAATCCCCTGCTCTACCGACTGAGCTATCTGGGCGTGGGCGCTATTAAACGGATTTTAAGGCAGGTGGTCAACGGGAAATTTTACTTTTCGTCTCGTTCGTCTCTTTTTTGCTCAGCATCACCCATTTTCACCACTTCTGCGGGGGAATCCCCTCCCCGGCGGCGCCAGAGGCGGGATTCCTCCCCCTTGAGCAGCCGGGTGATGTTCTCGTGATGGCGGATCAGAATGAGGCAGGAGAGCAGGGAGACCGGCAGGGTGTATTCGGGTTTGAGCAGATAGGTGAAGAGCGGCGTCAGCAGCACGGTGACGATGGAGGCCAGCGACGAATAGCCGCTCACCAGCAGCACCAGCAACCAGGTGGCGATGACGGCACCCCCCATGGCAAAGCCGATGGGCAGCATGGTACCGAGCGCGGTGGCGACCCCCTTGCCGCCCCGGAAGTGGAAGAAGAGGGGGTACATGTGGCCCAGGCAGGCGGCGACGCCGATGAAGCCGAGATAGATGGGTTTGATCTCCAGATACCAGGCGAGATAGACGGGGGCCATCCCCTTGAGCATGTCGAGCAGCAGGACGATCAGCGCGGCCATCCGGCCGCCGAGGCGCAGCACATTGGTCGCCCCCGGGTTGTGGGAGCCATGGTCGCGGGGATCCGGCAGACCGGTGAAGCGGGATACCAGCACGGCACTGGACAGCGAGCCGCCCAGATAGGCCAGAATAATCATCAAAATCGTCAGGGCCGTCATCTTGGTCGTTTTTACCACGATATGAATGGGGTATGATGCGGGCCACATTCTCTGGTCTGGATTTGCCCGAACGCGTGTCGCCCAAACCGGCCGCCAGCGGCAATCTGCTTGCCAGGCCTGCATCCCTGCGCTGTTTTCACAGCCCATCAAGAGTAAAGAAGAAGTACTGTCATGGACAAGGTGTTTATTCGCGGACTCGAGGTTTTGACCACCATAGGGGTCTATGAGTGGGAGAAGGGCATTCGCCAGAAGCTCTGTTTCGATCTCGAGATGGGGTTTGACAACCGCCCCGCCGCCGCAACCGACGATATCGCGCTGGCGCTGGATTACGCCACCCTCTCACGCAAGATCTGTGATCACGCCGCCAACACCATAGTCGAGCTGGTCGAGACCATGGCCGAGCAGGTCGCCGCCCTGGTGCTGGCCGACGAGCGGGTGCAGTGGGTCAGAGTCACCCTGACCAAGCCCGGCGCCGTGCCCAATGCGGCCGGGGTCGGCGTCGAGATCCTGCGCCATCGCACCCCGGCCGCGAGCGCCCAGTGAGCGCCCTCTGCCGGGAGGAGACGCCCATGATCCGCATCTATATCAGCCTGGGCTCCAACATCGAGCGGGAGCGCCATATTCGCGCCGGACTCGACGCCCTGCAGGCCCAGTTCGGCGAGCTGGCGGTGTCACGGGTGTTCGAGAGCGAGGCGGTCGGCTTCAATGGCCGTCCCTTCTACAACCTGGTGGTGGGAGCCGATACGGATCTGCCGCTGGCGACCCTGTGCCAGCGCCTGCGCGCCATGGAGTTCGCCCACGGCCGGGAGCCGGACGCCAAGAAGTTCGCGCCGCGCACCCTGGATCTGGATCTGCTGCTCTACGGCGACCTGGTCTGCGAGACGCCCCTGGCGCTGCCCCGCGGCGAGATCCTCACCAACGCCTTCGTGCTCTGGCCGCTGGCGGAGCTGGCGCCAAGCCTGCGCCACCCCGTGGACGGGCGCCCCCTGGGGGAGCTGTGGCAGGCCTATGACAAGGCCTCCCAGCGGCTCAGCCCCATTCCCTTCCACTGGGAAGCGTGCGAGCTGCAGCACCACTGATCGACAAGGGCACCTCGCGGTGCCCTTGTTGCTCATGACGGCACTGATGACCGATAAGAAAGGGTGATTGGGCCTGCGCCGGCGCCCGTGGCAGCATGGCTGCCAGCACAGGAGAACCCCATGCCACTCGACACCATTCACGACTTCAACTGCCAGCTGCTGGCGGAGCTGCCCCACGAACGCTACCTGCACGAACCCATCCTGGATTACGCCACCGACGAGCGGGTCAAGGCCCGGCTCGGCTGGCAGGCCGAGTTCAGCAAGACGCTGTTTCTCAAGTTCAAGGATGGCCGCTTCGCCCTGCTGCTGACCCACAGGGACGGGCGGCTGGACAACAAGGCGGTCAAGGCCAGCCTCGGCGCCAAGCCTTCCATCTGCACCCCAGAGGAGATGCAGGCCGAGATCGGCTGCCTGCCGGGGGCGGTCTGCCCCTTCCTGCCCCGCGCCGATCTCCCCCTGCTGGTGGATCCGGCCCTGCTGGCCCACGGCGCCTTCACCTGGACCCCGGGCCACCCGGAGCAGACCTTCCTGCTGGCGACCGAGCACCTGGCTCGCTTGCTGGCGCAACTGCCCTGCCCGGTCAGCTACCTGCAACCGGCCTGAGCCGTCATTTGCCCTTGCCCAACTGGGCGAAGATCAGTGCCGCCAGCATGGACATCAGGCCGATGCACAGATAGGTGAGGTGGAAGCCGCCGAGCCAGCGCCCGCTCTCCTGGGTCACCTGCCCGGCGGAGAAGAGCCCCAGCAGGCTGGCGGCGATGGCCACCCCCAGGCTCATGGAGAGCTGCATCACCACCGACAACAGGCCGTTGCCGCTGCTGGCATGCTCGGCGCTCAGATCTTGCAGCGTGAGCGTGTTCATGGCGGAGAACTGCAGGGAGTTGATGGCGCCAAACACCGCCAGCCACACCAGCAGCACCCCGTGCGGCACCTGGTTGTCGATGAAGTAGAAGCTCGCGATCATGGCCCCGAGCGCCAGGGTGTTGCCGATCAGGATGCGGCGATAGCCGATGCGCGGGATCAGCTTGTTTACCAGCGTCTTGGTCAGCATGGCGCCGATCACGGTCGGGATCATGGTCATCCCCGCCTTGCTCGGCGAGAAGCCGAGCCCCAGTTGCAGGAAGAGCGGGGTCAGGAAGGGCATGGCACCGCTGCCGAGGCGGGCGAACAGGTTGCCCCAGATGCCGATGGCGAAGGTGGAGGTCTTGAATAGCGCCAGGCTGAAGAGCGGCTGCTCCACGGTGGCGGCATAGAGCCAGTAGCTCGCCATGGCGGCCAGCCCGAACAGCAGGGCGAACAGGGCCCAACCGGTGGAGAGGCTGTGTTCCCCCAGCCCCTGCAAACCGACGGATACCAGCACCATGCCGGCGCTGAACAGCGCGAACCCCTGCCAGTCGAACCTGGCGGTGTGCTGGCGCAGTTCGGGCATGAAGTGCCAGCTCGCCACAAAACCTATCACCCCCACCGGCAGATTGATGAGGAAGACCCAGTGCCAGCTCGCCACCTCCACCAGCCAGCCCCCCAGGGCCGGGCCGATGAGGGGCCCGAGCAGGCCGGGGATGGTGACGAAGGACATGACCCTCAGCAGCTCGTGCTTGCTGTAGACCCGCAGCACCGCCAGGCGCCCTATGGGCATCAGCAGGGCGCCCCCCACCCCTTGCAGCACCCGGGCAACGACCAGCACGGGCAGGGTGTTCGCGACCGCACAGGCCAAGGAGCCCAGGGTAAACAGCAGTATGGCGGCCAGATAGACGCGGCGGGTGCCGAATCTGTCCGCCAGCCAGCCGGAGGCCGGGATGAGCAGCGCCACCGTCAGCATGTAGGCGATGACCACGGACTGCATCTGCAGCGGGCTCTCCCCCAGGGCCTCGGCCATGCTGGGCAGGGCGGTGTTGAGAATGGTGCCATCCAGCGTCTGCATGAAGAAGCCGACCGCCGTCAGCCAGGGCAGCCAGGTACGTTGGGCTGGGGTCACCATGTGAGTGCTGTCAGGCATGAGCTGCCACCTCCTCGTCAGGTAAGAAAAGACCCGCACGGATGCGGGTCATATCAGCATATCAGGCATCCGGCTGGCCGAGCATGGCCCTGAGCTGCGCTTCCAGGCTGGGCTCAGGCGCCCTCAGAGTGTCGAGGAACAGACGCTCTATCCCTTCCCTGTCCTGGCTCTTCACGATGAACACCAGCCGGGACTGGGCCTTGCCTTCGGGCCACTCCCCCAGGGTCTGCAGCGGATAGAGCTGGCCGTGCACGCCGTGGATCACCACGGGCTGGCTCTCCCCCTCCAGCTGCAGTATGCCCTTGAGCCGCAGCAGGGCGTCGCCGTACTGCGCCTGCACCGCATCGATGGCGGCCAGCAGACGGGCGGCTCTGAGGGGCTCGCCGATGCGCAGGGAGAAGCTCTCAATATTGTTGTGAGCAAAAGAGCCGCCGTGCGCGAAATGGGTCGGCGCGGCCGTGCCCACCCTGGCGGCAAAGGGCGTCATCTGCGGCTGCATGGGAGAAGCCAGCCCCTGCTTCGGGGATTCGGTGCGCAACCAGGCCAGCAGCTGGCGCACGTCGCGCCCCGCCGCCTCGTTGTAGGCGCCGAGCTTCTCAAGCACGGCGGGGGAGAGCACGCCGTTGCTGACCCGCTCGACGGGGGCCGCCGGATTGAGGGCCGCCAGTTGGGCTTCGACCCGTGCCAGCGTCTCTTCATCCACCAGATCGCCCTTGCTCACCACCAGCAGATCCGCCAGGGCCACCTGCTTGACCGCCTCGTACTGTTGGATAAGCTGCTGCTCGATATGGCCGGCATCCACCACGGTAACGGTGCCGTCGAAGCGGTAGCGCTGGGCGATAAAGCCCTCCTCCCTCAGCGTAAAGAGCACGGGAGCGGGATCCGCCAGGCCCGTGGTCTCTATGATGAGTCGCTTGAAGGGTTTTATCTTGCGCTGGATCGCCTTCATGAAGAGCCCCTGCAGCGCCTCCACCAGGGAGCCCTGCACCGAGCAGCAGATGCAGCCGGAATCGAGCAGCACCACCTGCTCGTCCACCTGCTGCACCAGGTGGTGGTCCAGCCCCACGGAGCCGAACTCGTTGATGAGCACGGCGCACTCGCCGAGCTCGGGCTGCTTGACCCAGTGGTTGAGCAAGGTGGTCTTGCCGCTGCCGAGAAAACCGGTCAGCAGGGTCACGGGGATACGGGTGTCTTGCGGGTCAGTCATGTCAAATCCTTAGAGCCTGTCGTCATGGGGCTTGAAGAGGTTATCTCCTTCCCCTCCTCCCCCTGCTCCCAGCCGGGGGGAAGGGAGCAAAAATGCCTGCCCTCTCGAAGGGGCCGGCCTCACCGGTCGGCAAACAGCTCGCCAAGCCAGCGGTTCTCGAAGCGGCCATGGGGGTCAAGCTCGCGCTTCAGGGCCAGGAAGTCGTGCCAGCGCGGCAACAGGGCCGGGAAGTCGTAGAGGTCCATCGCCAGATGCTTGCCAAAGTGCGGGGTGCCACCCAGCGGCACCAGCAGCTGTTGCAGCTCGCGCATCTGCTCCATGGAGCCCCCGACGAAGGTGCCGTCCGCCGCCAGATAGACCAGGAACCCAATCCAGCACACCGACTTGCCATAGGCGGCACTGAGCCAGGCCTCGGAGGGGCCGGTGCAGCGCAGGATAAAGGGGTAGTGCAGCACGCCGGGGTTGGCCTGCTGCCACGCCTGCAGGATTTCCAGCGCCTCCCCCATGCGTTCGAGGGGGACCGCCACTTCGCAGTTGATCTGGGGCGCCGGGATCCCCTTGCAGAGGATCTGGTAGACGTTGCCCACCAGATCGGAGGCGTCCTTGAAGCGGCGCACCGTCTCGAAGTGCTCGCCGGCCCGCGCCTCGTCCTTGGTGTCTCTGGCCATCTTCTGCAGGGTCGCGTCTATGGTGGCATTGAGCGCCAGGTTCATGCGCTCGTCCATGTCTCCCGCCAGCACCAGCGGCTCGCTGCCGCCGGCCCGGTAGCGGGCCACCTCCTCGTCGCTCGCCGGATCCACCAGCCAGATGTGACTCTCGCCGGTCCAGGCGAACCACCAGCTCTTCACGAAGGCGTGCTCCCGGTTGAGGCGCTCGTTGTGTGCCAGCAGGAAGGGGTAGTCGGTGGTGAACTTGGTGCAGCGCATGATGCGGTTCGGCACTGTGTTGAGGGTCACATCCAGCAGCACCCCGAGCATGCCCATGCCCATCACGAAGGCGCCAAAGCGTGGATCGCTGCGATCCACCCGGATGATGTCGCCACTCGCCAGCATCACCGTCATGGCCGCTACCGCGTCGCAGAGGGCGGACTGGTGCAGCCCCTGGCCGTGGGTGCCGGTGCTGAGCGCACCGCCCAGGGTCTGGATGCCGATGACGCCGGGAGACGCCGGCAGCATGCGATCCATGGCGATGAGATCGGCATAGACGGTATCGAGGGGCGTGCCCGCCTGATAGGTCACGGTATCGGCGGTCTTGGCCAGCTGGCCGCGCAGGTGGTGCAGGTCCACCAGCAGCGCCTGGCTGCCCTCGGCATAGACGCTGTGGATAGGTTCGAAGGAGAGGCCGGAGCCGATGAGCCGCAGCTTGCGCTCGGGGTATTCGCGCAGCAGCTGCTGCAGCTCGTCGCGGGTCGTCGGGCGCCACACCTGATCCAGGGCGCCGAGGGGGTTGGTCCTGGACCAGTTGAACAGCACCTCCCGATTGCCAATCGCCTTGATGCTGTGAAATGCCTGGAACCTGACCGTCATACCGCGCCTCATCTGACTTCAAAATGAGCGGCAATTCTACCGAAAAGTGGCACCCAAGGCATGAAAAACAAGCCCCTCCAATTCTCGGGTGGATTGCGGGGCCTGCAGGTTGCGCCCTCAGCGGGAGGGTTGGGTCAGCGCCAGCAGCATGCCGAATCCCACCAGCAGAGCGCCAAACACCCTATCGATCCAGTGACGTACCGCCAGGAGACGGGCCCGCACCGATGCGTTGGAGAAGAAGATCGCCACCGCGCTGAACCAGAGGGCATGGGCCAGCACGATGAAGGCGCCGTAACCGAGCTGGACCGCCAGCGGCGTCTGCGGCTGCACCACCTGCATGAAGAGGCTGACGATGAAGATGGTGGTCTTGGGGTTGAGCACATTGGTCAGGAAACCGGTGCGCAGCGCCCCCAGGCTCGAGAGGGCGGGCTGGTCGGCCATCACCTCATCGACCGCCGGTCGGGCCCGCAGCATCCTGATGCCGAGGAAGACGAGGTAGGCCGCCCCCGCCAGCTTGATGAGGTTGAACAGCCAGAGGGATTGCTGGATCAGCACCCCCACCCCCAGCAGGGTGTAGCTCACGTGCACGCAGACCCCGGCCGCTATGCCAAGCGCCGTCAGCACCCCGCTGCGGCGCGAGAGCAGCAGGCCGTTGCGCGACACCATGGCGAAGTCGGGTCCCGGGCTGATGACGGCAAGGAGGGTAATGGCGACGACGGCGAGCAGTTCGGTCATGAAAATAGTCCTGACAAGAAGTGATATCGGCTATTTTATTTGGCAATAACACCAATAACGAACGATGATTTCTGACATGAATGGTGAAAATAACTCACAAAAATCCCTCTCGCTCCCCTCCCTCACCGCCCTGCGCTGTTTCGAGGTGGCGGCCCGCACCGAGCACTTCGGCCGCGCCGCCGACGAGCTGCACCTGACCCACGGGGCCATCAGCCGGGCGGTGCGCCTGCTGGAGGAGGATCTGGGGGTCATGCTGTTCGAGCGGCGCCAGCGCCGGGTCTTCCTGACCGAGGCGGGCGAGCGGCTCTATGAGTCGGTCAGGGAGGGGCTTGGCCAGATCCGCCGGACGGCCCAGGTGCTGCGCCAGCGGAGCCGCCCCCAGTCACTGGTGCTCTCCTGCGAGCCCACCCTGCTGATGCGCTGGCTGATCCCGCGCTGGCCCGACTTTCAGGCGCTGCACCCGGAGCTGGACGTGCACCTGATGGCGGGGGGTGGCGCCCTCAGCTTCGACAGCGGCATCGATCTCGCCATCCGGCGCAACGACTTCCAGTGGCCTGCCGAGCTCTACAGCCAGTTGCTGTTCGAGGAGCGAACCGGGCCTGTCTGCCAGCCGGCCAGGGTGGCGCAGTTTTTCGAGCGACGGAAGGAGGGCTGGGCCCTGAGTGCGGCGGCGCCCCGCCTGCACACCCGAACCCGTCCCGGCGCCTGGCAGGAGTGGCGGCAGCATGCCGGCCTGCCAGCCGGTGACGAGGGATCGGGACAGACCTTCGAGCACTTCTACTTCAGCCTGCAGGCGGCGGTGGCCGGCCTTGGCGTCGCCATCGGCCCCTACCGCCAGGTGTGCGACGACCTCGAGGCCGGCCTGCTGGTGGCGCCGCTCGGCTTCATCCTGGACGGCACCGGCTATCACCTGCTCGCCCCCACGAGACCCGAGCCAGGTAGTGCCCACGAGACCCTGGTGAACTGGCTTCACGGCCTGGTGCGCTGAGCCCCATCAGGCCTGGGCGGCGCGCTCGACGAGGGGCCTGCACCTCTCCCCTGCCGCCAGCTCCCGGCAGAACTGGCGCAGCGGCATGGGGCGGGCGAACAGATAGCCCTGCAGATACTGGACCCCCTTGCCCCTGAGGTAGGCGGCCTGCTGCTCCGTCTCCACCCCTTCGGCCACTAGGGAGAGCCTCAGCCGGCGGCCGAGGTCGATGACGTTGTCGACGATGTGCTCGGAGAGGGACTCGGTGCCGATGCGGCCGATGAAGGAGCGATCGATCTTGAGATAGTCCACGTGGAACTGTTGCAGGTAGTGAAGGCTGGAGTGGCCGGTGCCGAAGTCATCGATGGCGAGCCTCACCCCCATCTCGTCGAGCTGGCGGAACAGGGAGAGGGTCTGCGGGTTGGTCACCAGCAGCTCCCGCTCGGTGAGTTCCAGCACCAGCACCACCCGCCCCGGCACGAAGTGGGCGAGGAAGGCACGGCACTCCGCCAGCAGGGAGAGATCGCGACAGTGCGTGGCGCTGATGTTGAAACTGATGTGAAAAGCCTCTGGCAACTGTCCCTGTACCGGCTGGAGCTTCTGGGCCACCGCCTTCATCAGGTTGACCGTCATGGGTACGATCAGGCCCGACTCTTCCGCCTGGGGGATGAAGAGATCGGGGCGGATCAGCCCCTCGGTGGCATGCTGCCAGCGCATCAGCACCTCGGCCCCCACCATGTTGCCGCCCTCGCTGGCAATGAGCGGCTGCAGATAGGGGACAAACTCCCTGGCCCGCAGTCCCCGCCTCAGCTCATCCGTGAGGGCCCCGGGCCGCCCGAGCACCCACCACACCAGCAGCGCCAGCAGCAGCGAACTGCCCCCCAGCCAGATCAGGGGCAGATGGCGCGCCTCCCACAGGGCGCGCCAGTAGAACGGCATGGCGTACCCGGCGTGGATGGTGAAGGGGTAGCGCTGGGAGGTGAGGGTCAGCGCGAACTTGCTGTTCAACTGCGGTGGGGCGCTCTGGAAGTGGCCTGACTCATCGAGCCAGGCGGACCCGACCTGCAAGAACAGCTCGCTGGGATCGCTGCTCAGGGTGAGCATGAAGCTAAGCTGGCTGCTGTCGATGGCGCTGAGCACCGCATCGCGCCCCCGCTCGTGGCGCACCACCAACAGGGGGTGATTCTTGCGCACCCGATTGCCGCTCATCAGCAGCAGCTTGTGATCCGTGTAGATGGCACCATCATCCACCTCCCGGGCCGGCCCGAACAGCGAGGTACAGTGGATCACCCCGTCACGCACCAGGTTGACCGAGCGCAGGAAGGGCTCGAGCGCCACCCGCTTGCGCAGCAGCAGCAGGTTGTCGGCACAGGGGCGGTCGATCAGCGGCAACATGTCGAGATTGGCCTGCTCGGCCTGATCCAGCATGCGCTCCAGCAGGGCTTTGGCCTTGTCGGCGGAGGCGCTGGCGTCGCGCTTCAACTCCTGCTCGTAGCTGTCTCGCACCAGCCATCCACCCGCCAGCAGCGGCAGGGTCAATACCAGCAGGGCGCAGCCAAGACGCCACTTCGTACGGGCCAGATCAATCCGGAACAGAAACATAGAGAACCACGCCACAATTCGCAGGCCTGCCTCGCAAGCACTGCAGTGAAAACATACCCGCCGGGAGGGAGACATCATGACCAGACAACGAGAGTGAACCGAGCGGGCAAGGCGGATCGACAAGGCCGTCACTGGGCATGGGGCCCCATTATCGCGCAGCCCCCTGAAATGGAAAATGCCGCGTCAAGACGCGGCATTGTTATTTTCAGTGGTCAGACCGGCAGGCCTTATACCGCCTGTTGCAGGATCACCGCATCGGCCTTCCTGGTGTAGGAGGCGATCTCGTTGAAGTTGAGGTAGCGATAGGTGTCGGCCGCAGTGGCGTCCAGGGTCTTGGCGTACTGCAGGTACTCGGCCACGGTCGGGATCTTGCCGATGATGGCGGCAACCGCAGCCAGCTCGGCAGAGGCCAGGTAGACGTTGGCACCCTTGCCCAGACGGTTCGGGAAGTTGCGGGTGGAGGTGGAGACCACGGAGGCCCCTTCCGCTACCCGCGCCTGGTTGCCCATGCAGAGGGAACAGCCGGGTATTTCGATGCGGGCACCGACCCGACCGAAGATGCCGTAATAGCCCTCTTCGGTCAGCTGATCCTTGTCCATCTTGGTGGGCGGGGCTATCCACATGCGGGTCGGCAGCTCGCCCTGATACTTCTCGAGCAGTTTGCCGGCGGCGCGGAAGTGGCCGATGTTGGTCATGCAGGAACCGATGAACACCTCGTCGATCTGATCGCCGGCCACATCGCTCAGCAGACGGGCGTCGTCCGGATCGTTCGGCGCGCACAGGATCGGCTCCTTGATGGTGGCCAGATCGATCTCGATGATCTCGGCGTACTCGGCATCCTTGTCCGCCTCCATCAGCACCGGGTTGGCCAGCCACTCTTCCATCCCCTTGATGCGGCGGGTGATGGTGCGCACGTCGCCGTAGCCTTCGGAGAGCATCCACTTCAGCATCACGATGTTGGACTTCAGATACTCGATGATCGGCTCTTTATCCAGCTTGATGGTGCAACCGGCGGCGGAACGCTCGGCGCTGGCGTCTGCCAGTTCGAACGCCTGCTCCACCTTCAGGGTCGGCAGCCCCTCGATCTCGAGGATGCGGCCGGAGAAGATGTTCTTCTTGCCCGCTTTCTCGACGGTCAGCAGCCCTTTCTGGATGGCGGCGTAGGGGATGGCATGGACCAGGTCACGCAAGGTGATGCCCGGCTGCAGTTCGCCCTTGAAGCGCACCAGCACGGATTCCGGCATGTCCAGCGGCATCACGCCGGTGGCGGCGGCGAAGGCCACGAGGCCGGAGCCCGCCGGGAAGGAGATGCCGATGGGGAAACGGGTGTGGGAGTCACCACCTGTCCCCACGGTATCCGGCAGCAGCATGCGGTTCAGCCAGGAGTGGATGACGCCGTCGCCCGGACGCAAGCTCACACCGCCGCGGTTCATGATGAAGTCCGGCAGGGTGTGGTGGGTCTGTACGTCGATGGGCTTGGGATAGGCCGCTGTGTGGCAGAAGGACTGCATGGTCAGATCGGCGGAGAAGCCGAGGCAGGCGAGATCCTTCAGCTCGTCTCGGGTCATGGGGCCCGTGGTGTCCTGGGAGCCGACCGTGGTCATCCTGGGTTCGCAGTAGGTGCCCGGGCGCACGCCCTTCACGCCGCACGCCTTGCCCACCATCTTCTGGGCCAGGGTGAAGCCCTTGCCGGTGTCGGCGACGGGCTGCGGACGGCGGAACACGGTAGAGAACGGCAGACCCAGGGCCTCGCGGGCCTTGTCGGTCAGGCCGCGGCCGATGATCAGCGGAATGCGGCCACCGGCGCGCACTTCGTCGATCAGCACCTCGGTTTTCAGTTCGAACTGCGCCAGCACTTCGCCCGTGCCGTGGCGGGTGATCTTGCCCTCATAGGGGAAGATGTCGATCACGTCACCCATCGCAAGTGCAGAGACGTCCACCTCGATGGGCAGGGCGCCGGCATCTTCCATGGTGTTGAAGAAGATGGGGGCAATCTTGCCGCCGAGGCAGACGCCGCCGGCGCGCTTGTTCGGTACGAACGGAATGTCGTCGCCCATGAACCAGAGCACGGAGTTGGTGGCGGATTTACGGGAAGAGCCGGTACCGACCACATCACCCACGTAAGCCAGCGGGAAGCCCTGCTCTTTCAGCGCGTCTATGGTCTTGATGGGGCCGATGACGCCGTCCTTGTCCGGTGTGATGCCGGGACGGGCGTTCTTCAGCATCGCCAGGGCGTGCAGCGGAATGTCGGGACGGGACCAGGCGTCCGGGGCCGGCGACAGATCGTCGGTGTTGGTTTCGCCGGGCACCTTGAATACGGTGACGGTGATCTTCTCGGCCAGGGCCGGGCGGGAGAGGAACCACTCGGCATCGGCCCAGGATTGCAGCACCCGCTTGGCATGGGCGTTGCCCGCCTTGGCCTTCTCTTCCACGTCGTGGAAGGAGTCGAACATCAGCAGGGTGTGGGAGAGGCCCTTGGCGGCAAGAGGAGCCAGGGTCGCATCGTCCAGCAGGTCGATGAGCGGCTGGATGTTGTAGCCACCCTGCATGGTGCCGAGCAGTTCGACGGCCTCGGCGGCGGTCAGGATGGGAGAATGGGCCTCGCCCTTGGCGACGGCGGTGAGGAAGCCGGCTTTGACATAGGCCGCTTCATCGACACCCGGGGGAATGCGGGAGGACAACAGTTCTTTCAGAAAGTCCTGTTCGCCGGCGGGCGGATTCTTGATCAGCTCAACCAGGGCGGCGACCTGCTCTGCGTCCAGAGGTTTGGCAACCACGCCTTCGGCGGCACGTTCTGCGACGTGTTTACGGTATGTTTCAAGCACGACTAATTCCTCTTTGGTCTTTTTTTGGGGGTTCGCCCAAGCTCGCGGCGATCGTCCTTGCGGGACACCCGTAGGGTGCCCCCCACTATATAAGTTTTAACGACTAATTAAAATCCAAACCCTGTACAGTTATTCAACAAACCAGCATAACAATATAAAAACATTGATCTTTTTAAAAATGACAAGACTCTCACCAATGACGAATTAACAAAAAGGCATCATTTCATCCTTATTGGAACGTAGTGCCCAATTGCAGATAGAACATGTCATGCCCCCCCTCCGCCACGCCATAGCCGAGGAAGATGGGGCCGAGGAAGCTCTCCACCCCCACGTAGACGGACCCCGAGGTATAGGAAGACTCCAGGCTGATGTCCCTCCCCTTGTCCCAGACGCCCCCCTGCTCCAGGGAGCCCCCGAGGAACAGGGGCGCCTTGATGGCCCCGAAGTCGTTGTCCGCCACCCGGTAGATGTAGCGCAGGCCGCTGAACAGGCTGTAACGGCCGCTCAACTGGTAGTGCTGGAAGCCGGACATGCGGAACAGGCCGCCGAGATCCTGCACGAACAGCGGCACCGTCTCCTCAGAAGTCGAGCCGCCCCCCTCCAGCATCAGGTTGAGACTGTGCCTGTCCCAGGACCAGGGCTTGATCATCACCAGCCGGTAGTTCATCCCCTCGGTCTGCTCGGACGGCCCGTCTGACGGGTCCAGCTCGATGTGGGAATACCCCCCCTTGATGTCCCAGTAGACGCCCTGATAGGGGAAGTAGCGGCTGTCGAGGGTGTCGTGCTCGAAGCGCATATAGGGCCCCCAGGCGGAGGCATCGGCATCCGCATTGGCGAGGTTCTGGATCTCGACATTGCCGACCTTGCCCTCCAACCCCAGGGAGAGTCGGCTCCAGGGCTGGCGGTTCCAGCCAACGGCGAGATCCACGCTGGTGAAGCTGTACTCCGAGTCCAGGTAGCTCACCCCGGACGACGCCGCATCCTCCTCCGGGAAGAAGACACGGCGCTGAGTCTTGTCATAGGCCAGGCTCGCCTCGCCGTAGTAGGTCTGAGACGGCTCCAGCGGCGTGTAGAAGTCGGTCTTGAGATGCTTGGCCGTGCCGAGCGACGCCTCGGTCAGCCACTCGGCCCCCCACTCGTTGACGTTGGTGAGGGTGTAGGACATGCCGACGTTGTAGTTGGAGCTGCTCTCGAAGTCGTCGGAGAAGCCGAGCTGGAAGTTCAGGTAACCAGGCCCCCAGTTCTTCTCGCTGGCATCCACCACCAGCACGTTCTCGCCGCCCCGCTCCTCCACCTCGTAGGTGATGCGATCGAACGACTCCAGAGCGTAGAGGCGGCGGATCCCCGCCTCCAGGCTCTCATAGGTCTGCACCTTGTCCGGCCGCACATTGAGCATGGCGCGCACGGTGTCGTCCGAGAGGCGCGACTTGTTGATGATCTCCACCTTGTCGATGTAGTAGGCCGGCTGGCCGCTGCGCTCGGCACGGCGGCTCAGCTTCTGGTTGCGATACTCGGCGTAGGCATCGGGAGAGAGGGAGAGGGCGTCAAGCTGGATGGCCGCACGGCTGGCTACCGCCTCCCCCTGCTTGATCCCCTCCGGCATCAGGGCGAAGTCGGCGATGCCCATGTTGCCGAATTCCGGCGTCAGCAGTATGTCGTTTGGACCGAGCAGCGCCTTCTGCTTCTCGGTCCCCACCTGGGTCATGTAGGTGGTGAGCTGGTCGATCATGGCCAGCCCCGACTTCAAGGATTCCCGGGTGCGCAGCTTGGCGCCGATGTCCACCGCGATCACCACGTCGGCCCCCATGGCCTTGGCCACGTCCACCGGCATGTTGTTGACGGTGCCGCCGTCGGCCAGGATGCGCCCCTCCCAGTCCACCGGCTTGAGGGCACCCGGGATGGACATGGAGGCCTGCATCGCCTTGGCGAGGCTGCCGTGATCCAGCACGAAGGGGGTGACCGTCTCCATGTCGGTCGCCACGGCGCGATAGGGGATGGGCAGATCGTCGAAACTCTTCTGCGCCGGCAGGTTGGAGGTGGCGTGGCGCAGCAGGCTGGCCATGGACTGCCCCTGGAAGAAGCCGTCAGGCAGCTGGGTCTGATCGCCGTTGACCCCGATGTCGGTGCGCAGCTGGTACTTCTCGCTCTGCTGCTTCTTGCGCAGGGAGAGCTCGTCCCGGCCTACCTTGTCCTGATACCCCTTGTTCCAGTCGATGGCGAGCGTGGTGCGCTCCACCTCCTCGGCACTGAGCCCCATGGCGTACATGCCCGCCACGTAGGAACCCATGCTGGTCCCGACGATGATGTCCACCGGGATCCGCTTCTCCTCCAGCACCTTGAGCACCCCGATGTGGGCAGAGCCCTTGGCACCGCCGCCGCTCAACACCAGGGCAATTCTGGGCCGCTCCCCCTTGGCCGCGCCCTGGACCTGGGTCACAGGCAGGGGATCGTTCGCCTCGGCCGCCGCCATGAAGGGCAGGGTCGCCAGCAGGAGCATAATCAGGTGGGTCCATCCCCGATGAAAGATGCGCATATGAGTGTCCATTGATCCGGTAAGAGTCGAGGCCGGTCTGCCGACCAGGTGCTGCCTACTATAAGTGGAAGCACTTTAACCGCAACCCGGGGTGCTGGCGAGATGCCCCGGGGCGGTGACGGCCAATGCGGGGATAAAACGGCGCCAATCCAGTCCTGGCCTGATGTGAGCGCAAACGTTAATCGGCAATAAACACCCCACCCGCTCAAGAAAGCGCCCGTTCGGCCGCTAATATGAGTTCAAATTCCAGGTCCACACCCGAGTCACGCCCATGTTCGCAAACCTGACACTCAAACAGAAAATTCTGGCCACCGTCATCCTGGCCGTGGCGCTCTCCTGCCTGCTGGTGGGTTATTTCAGCCAGCGCTCGGCCCAGCAGCTGATCGAGACCCGCATGTTCGAGCAGGAGCTGCCGAACCTGACCCAGCGCATCGGCAAGGAGATCGAGAAGGATCTCACCTCGGTCGCCGGCGCCGCCAGACAGCTGGCCAACGATCGCTTCGTGCTGGACTGGGTCGCCCGTGGCATGCCCAAGGAGCAGGAGTCCATCCTCATCGATCAGCTCAAGGACATGACGGCCCAGTACGGCCTGGTCACCGCCTCCTTCGCCGATCGGCAGAGTGCCGCCTACTACAACCAGGACGGCTTCCTGCGCACCCTGAACCACGACCAGGACGGCTGGTTCTACGACTACACCAAGAGCCGCCAGGAGCTGATGCTCAGCATCTTTCGCGAGACCAACGGCGAGGTGAAGCTGTTCGTCAACTTCCAGCAGCTCGACGGCCGCGGCCTCGCCGGCCTCGCCAAGTCCCTCGACAGCATGGTCGGCATGCTGGCCGACTTCCGCATCGGCGACAGCGGCTTCGTCTTCATGACCGATGGCAGCGGCCGGGTGAAGCTGCACCCCGACGCCGCCCGCATCGATCGGGACAACCTGACCCAGCTGGCCAGCGGCAGCAGCACCAACCTGCTCAACAAGCAGCCGTTCGCCGCCACCCGTGCCGAGATCGACGGCCAGCCGGTGATCCTGGCCACCAGCTATATCCCCCTGCTCGACTGGTATCTGGTGGCCCAGGTGCCTGAAGCCGAGATCTATGCGGAACTGGATCGGGCTCGGCTGCACATCCTGCTGGTCAGCCTGGCCATCGCCGTCGGCATGGGGCTGCTCGGCGTGCTGCTGGCCGGTTCGGTCAGCCGCCCGCTCAACGAGCTGGCCCGTCTGTTCCGGGAACTCGGCAGCGGTGACGGCGATCTGACCCAGCGCCTCAGGGTCGATGGCCGTGACGAGCTGGCCCAGGTGGCCACCGGCTTCAACAACTTCGTCACCAAGATCCACGGCTCCATCGAGCAGGTGGCGAACAACTCCCGCCAGCTCGCCGCCACCGCCAACGAGGTGGCCGCCAAGGCCCAGCTCACCCAGCACAACTGCACCGCCCAGCGGGATCGCACCGTCCAGGTCGCCACCGCCATCCACGAGATGGGCGCCACAGTGAGCGAGATCGCCGGCAACGCGTCGCTCGCCGCCGACGTTGCCAAACAGGCCAACGAGCAGGCCGATGCGGGGGCCCAGGTGGTGGCCCAGGCCCGCCACGGCATCGTCGGCCTCTCCGGCGAGATCGAGCAGGTCGCCGGGGTCATCGAGTCCCTGGCCAGCCAGACCGACTCCATCGGCAGCATCCTCGACACCATCCGCAGCATCTCCGAGCAGACCAACCTGCTGGCCCTCAACGCCGCCATCGAGGCCGCCCGCGCCGGCGAGCAGGGCCGCGGCTTCGCCGTGGTGGCCGACGAGGTGCGCAACCTCGCCAGCCGCTCCGCCGCCTCCACCGCCGAGATCCAGGTGATGATCAACAGCCTCCAGGAGCAGAGCGCCCGCGCGGTCAGCGCCATGGCTCAGGGCCGCAACCAGAGCCAGCTGGTGGTGGCCCAGGCCGACGAGGCCAACGGTGCCCTCGACCAGATCACCGGCCACATCACCCAGATCAGCGACATGAACATCCAGGTCGCCACCGCCACCGAGGAGCAGTCCAGCGTGGTGGGCGAGATCAACCGCAATGTGGAGGACATCAACCAGCTCACCATGGAGACGGCCGATATCGCCCACCAGCTCACCGAGTCCAGCCGCAGCCTGCAGCAGCTCTCCGGCGAGCTCGACAAGCTGGTCGGCAACTTCCGGCTATGAGCCACCCCTTCCACCTGCAAACAGGGCGTGCCGTGACGCGCCCTGATTGCACTACGGCAGGCCGTGACGCAGGTCCGCCCGCCCCCTCAAGCTTCCTCATGCCAAGCTGCGCCATAATAGAGGGAAATAACGGGAGGTATCATGAGTAAACTGGTTGTGATCACATTGCTGGCGGGCTTGCTCAGCGCCTGCAGCAGCGGCCCGACGCGGGTGCACAGCGCCGATGTGAGCGTGGGGGATGCCAGGATCCGGGTCAGCGACGGGGATCGAGGGGGTTACGGTACCTTCTGCCCGCCGGGGCAGGCCAAGAAGGGGCGCTGCTAGCGCCCTTTTTTACACCCGGCTGGAACTCGTCAGGCCGCAGAAACGACGCCCTCGTCTCGGACGGCAACTCAGGTGCACGGTGCCACGACCGCGCCAGCACAGGCTGCTTCCCGTGCTGGCAACCCCTCTGCATGCTCCCCCCACCGACAGCCGCCCCATTCGGCCCGTCATGCCAGCGGCAAGTCATGACGCAGCCCCCTCAATGCCTCCCTGTGTTCTTGGCAAAGGGCAGCATAATCAGGGAAACCCTAGGAGGTTGTTATGGACAAGCGGATTCTGATGGTACTGCTTGGCATCTTGCTCAGCGGTTGCGCCAGCGGCCCGGTACGGGTACACGGCGCAGACTTCAGCGTGGATGACGCCCATATCCGGGTCACTGACGGCTACCATCGTCATTACTATCGCCATTACGATGATCATTATTACCGTGATGGGTATTACCGCCGTGACTACTATGACCACCACCATGGCGGCTATCGCACCTTCTGCCCACCCGGGCAGGCCAAGAAGGGGCGCTGCTAACGCCCTCTCTTGTGGTCGTACATCTGCCGGTCGGCCTGCATCAAGAGGAGTTCCAGCTCGGGGGGCATGGCCGGATCATAATGCGCGACCCCGGTGGAACAGGCCAGCCGATAGGGTTTTCCCGCCTCCAGGTTGAATCGCGCCAACGCCTCGTCGAAACGGGCAAGTACCCGTGGCACCAGCCCGGGTCCTATGCCCGGCAGCAACACAACGAACTCATCGCCCCCCAGGCGGGCGAAGATGTCGGCATTGCGAAACACCTTGCACAGCAAGCGCGCCATCTGGCGCAGGGCATCGTCCCCCACCTCGTGGCCAAGGCTGTCGTTGATCTCCTTGAAGCGGTTCAGATCGAGGAACAGCAGGCTCGCCTCCCGTCCCTGCCGATGGGAGAGTTGCAGGCACTTCTGTCCCAGCATGACGAAGCCGCGGCGATTGGTGATGCCGGTCAGCTCGTCCAGGATCGCCAACTGGATGGCGGCCAGCTCGTGCTCCACCATGCCCGCCAGATCCGTCAACAGGGACTGCTGACGTTCATCCAGATGGCGCGGCTTGTGGTCGATGAGGCAGAGGGTACCCACCTTGTAACCCCCGGCGATATGCAGGGGGCAGCCGGCATAGAAACGGATATGGGGAGCCCCCAGCACCAGCGGATTGTCGGCGAAGCGCGGATCCCGGGTCGCATCCTCCACCACGAAGATCCCCTCGCCGAGGATGGCGTGACCGCAGAAGGAGATGTCCCGCGGGGTCTCTTGCGCATCCAGACCGCAGCGTGACTTGAACCACTGCCGCTCCTCATCCACCAGGGAGATGAGGGAGATGGGCACCTCGAACATGTTGCGCGCCATCCGGGTAATGCGGTCGAAGCGCTCCTCCGCCGTGGTATCCAGGATGGCGAGGCGGCGAAGGCCATCGAGGCGCTGCTGTTCGTATTCGGAAATAGGGGGTGCTTGCATGGCAGGAAGGGCGGTGAACAGGATTGTTCCCAGCATAGCAAACAGCCTCGAACAAATCTCTTTCATCGTCAAAAAACAAAAAAAGCCGCTCCTGGGAGCGGCTTTTCATGGGCGGGAAGAAGGGACTTATTTCTTCTTCTTGGCCTTGGCGTTCGGCAGGTCGGTGATGGAGCCTTCGAACACTTCGGCAGCCAGGCCCACGGACTCGTGCAGAGTCGGGTGAGCGTGGATGGTCAGCGCGATGTCTTCGGCGTCTGCACCCATCTCGATGGCCAGACCGATTTCACCCAGCAGCTCACCGCCGTTGGTACCCACGATGGCACCACCGATGACGCGGCCGCTCTCCTTGTCGAAGATCAGCTTGGTCATGCCGTCGGCGCAGTCGGAGGCGATGGCGCGACCGGAAGCTGCCCAGGGGAAGGTGGCGACTTCGAAGTTCAGGCCCTGTTGCTTGGCTTCCTTCTCGGTCAGACCCACCCAGGCCATCTCCGGCTCGGTGTAGGCGATGGACGGGATCACTTTCGGGTCGAAGTAGTGCTTCTTGCCGGCGATGACTTCGGCCGCCACGTGACCTTCGTGCACACCCTTGTGGGCCAGCATGGGCTGACCGACGATGTCGCCGATGGCGTGGATGTGGGCCACGTTGGTACGCAGTTGCTTGTCCACCTCGATGAAACCGCGCTCGTTGACGGCAACGCCCGCCTTCTCGGCATCCAGCATCTTGCCGTTCGGCACACGGCCAACGGCAACCAGCACGTTGTCGTAGCGAACCGGCTCGGCCGGGGCGTGCTTGCCTTCGTAGGAGACGTACAGGCCGTCTTCACGGGCCTCAACGGCGGTGACCTTGGTCTCCAGCATGATGTTGAATTTCTTGGCAACGCGCTTGGTGTAGATCTTGACGATGTCTTTGTCGGCAGCCGGTACCAGCTGGTCGGCAAATTCCACCACGTCGATCTCGGAACCCAGGGAGGAGTACACTGTCCCCATCTCCAGACCGATGATGCCGCCACCGATGACCAGCAGCTTGCCAGGTACGGTCGTCAGTTCCAGCGCATCGGTAGAGTCCCATACGCGGGGGTCGTCATGGGGGATGAACGGCAGCTTCACCGGACGGGAACCGGCGGCGATGATGGCGTTGTCGAAGGTGACTGTGGTCTTGCCGTCGGCGCCTTCCACTTCCAGCGTGTTCGGGCCGGTGAACTTGCCGAAGCCGTTCACGACCTGGACTTTACGCATCTTAGCCATGCCAGCCAGACCGCCGGTCAGCTGGTTGATGACCTTCTCTTTCCACAGGCGCACCTTGTCGATGTCGGTCTGCGGGGCACCGAAGACGATGCCGTGCTCGGCCAGCGCCTTGGCTTCTTCAATGACTTTGGCGACGTGCAGCAGTGCCTTGGACGGGATGCAACCCACATTCAGGCAGACGCCACCCAGGGTGGAGTAACGCTCGACGATAATGGTATCCAGACCCAAGTCGGCCGCACGGAAGGCAGCGGAATAACCGGCAGGGCCAGCACCCAGTACTACGACCTGGGTTTTGATTTCTTTACTCATCATGACCTCTTTGTCGTTCTTATATCCCCGGACAGCACAGTCTTATGCCAAGCAAGGCGGCTGCAGCCGTGAAAAAAACGGGGCAAGTTTACAATCCTGTTAACGAAATGAGAAGCAAAAAGGGCGGGCTCTGGGCCCGCCCTCTCACTTACAGGACCAGTCGACGAATGTCGGACAACACACCACTCAGGGTGGTGATGAAGCGGGCACCGTCGGCGCCATCGATGACGCGGTGGTCGTAGCTCAGAGCCAGCGGCAGCATCAGACGCGGCACGAACTCTTTACCGTTCCACTTCGGCTTCATCTCGGACTTGGAGACGCCCAGGATGGCCACTTCCGGCGCGTTGACGATCGGGGTAAAGCTGGTACCGCCGATGCCACCCAGGCTGGAGATGGTGAAGCAACCGCCCTGCATGTCGGCAGCGGTCAGCTTGCCGGCACGGGCCTTCTTGGAGATCTCGGCCAGATCGCGGGACAGCTCGTGGATGCCCTTCTTGTTGACGTCGCGAACCACCGGAACCACCAGGCCGTTGGGGGTATCCACCGCCACACCGATGTGGATGTACTTCTTCATGATCAGCTTGCTGCCGTCTTCGGACAGGGCGCTGCAGAAGCGCGGATGGGCTTCCAGGGCCTTGGCGGCCGCCTTCAGGATGAACACCAGCGGGGTGATCTTCACGTCCAGCTTCTGCTTCTCGGCCAGGATGTTCTGCTCTTTGCGGAACGCTTCCAGATCCGTGGTATCGGCTTCGTCGAACTGGGTGACGTGGGGGATCATGGCCCAGTTGCGGTGCAGGGCAGGACCGGAGATCTTCTGGATACGGGTCAGCTCCAGCTCTTCGACCGGGCCGAACTTGCTGAAATCAACCTTCGGCCAGGCCACGACGCTCATGCCGTTGCCAGTGCCGGTGCCGGCAGCCGGAGCGGACTCGGCGCGCTTGACCGCATCCTTCACGTAGGCCTGCACGTCTTCTTTGACGATGCGACCCTTGCGGCCGGAGGCTTTCACCTTGGCCAGGTTGACACCGAACTCACGCGCCAGACGGCGTACCGCCGGGGAGGCGTGGACGTAGGCGTCGTTGGCGACGAAGTCGGAGGCAGCAGCAGCCTGGGCAACGGTTGCAGGGGCGGCGGCAGCCGGAGCGGCAGCAACAGGCGCTGCGGCAGGAGCCGGAGCAGCCACGGCAGCCGACGCGGCACCAGCCACTTCGAATACCATGATCAGGGAACCGGTGGAGACCTTGTCACCCGCCTTCACCTTGATCTCCTTGACCACACCGGCGAACGGCGCAGGCACTTCCATGGAGGCCTTGTCGCCTTCCACGGTGATCAGGGACTGGTCGGCTTCAACCTTGTCACCCACGGCGACCATGATCTCGGTCACTTCCACTTCGTCACCGCCGATGTCCGGCACCTTGACGTCTTTGGCACCGGCGGCAACCGGAGCAGCGGCAGCCACAGGGGCGGCAGCAGGAGCCGGCGCGGCGACGGCGGCCGGGGCAGCGCCCGCCACTTCGAACACCATCACCAGGGAGCCGGTGGAAACCTTGGCGCCGGCGGCAACCTTGATCTCGACCACGCGACCGGCGAACGGTGCCGGCACTTCCATGGAGGCCTTGTCACCTTCCACGGCGATGATGGACTGGTCGGCTTCAACCATGTCGCCCACGGCCACCATGATTTCAGTCACTTCGACTTCGTCACCACCGATGTCCGGCACGTTGACGTCCTGGCGAGCGGCGGCAGCAGGAGCTGAGGCCGGCGCGGCAGCAACCGGGGCAGCAGCCTGGGCCTGAGCCGGTGCGGCAGCACCCTCGGCTTCGAAGACCATGATCTGGGAACCGGTGGCAACCTTGTCGCCCACCTTGATCAGGATCTCTTTGACGATACCGGCGGCGGGGGCCGGGACTTCCATGGAGGCCTTGTCACCTTCCACGGCGATCAGGGACTGGTCCAGCTCGACCTTGTCACCCACGGCCACCATGATCTCGGTGACTTCAACTTCATCGGCACCGATATCCGGCACCATAATCTGTTTGGACATTGCGCTTTATCCTCTTGCGTGCATCCGCGTGGCTGCCTGAGCATCACCACGCGCATCCCGCGTTATCCGTTTAAACCCAGGCAAGGTCGCGCCGGATACCCGGCGCGACACTCAATCCTCTTACGCGTACAGCGGGTTGACCTTGTCGGCATCGATGCCGTACTTGGCGATGGCGTCGGCCACCACCTGCTTGTCTACCTCGCCGCGCTTGGCCAGTTCGGTCAGGGCAGCAACCACTACGTAGAACTCGTTCACTTCGAAGTGACGACGCAGGTTGGCACGGCTGTCGGAACGGCCGTAACCGTCGGTACCCAGCACACGGTAGTTCTCGGTCGGAACGAAGGCACGCACCTGATCGGCGAAGGACTTCATGTAGTCGGTCGCGGCTATGGTGGCTTCGGAACCCAGTACCTGAGCGATGTAGGGCACACGCGCTTCGGCGGTCGGGTGCAGCATGTTCCAGCGATCCGCGTCCTGACCGTCACGAGCCAGTTCGTTGAAGGAGGTGACGCTGAACACGTCGGAACCCACGCCGTACTCGCTGGCCAGGATCTGGGCGGCAGTGCGCACGTGACCCAGGATGGAACCACAACCCAGCAGCTGTACCTTGGCCTTGGTGCCGGCCACGGTTTCCAGCTTGTAGATACCCTTGCGGATGCCTTCCTCGGCGCCTTCCGGCATGGCCGGCATGGCGTAGTTCTCGTTCAGGGTGGTGATGTAGTAGAACACGTTCTCCGGGTTCTCACCGTACATGCGGCGCAGGCCGTCCTGTACGATCACCGCCACTTCGTAGGCGTAGGAGGGGTCGTAGGAGATGCAGTTCGGGATGGTGTTGGCCAGGATGTGGCTGTGACCATCTTCGTGTTGCAGACCTTCGCCGTTGAGGGTGGTACGACCGGAGGTCGCGCCCAGCAGGAAGCCACGGGCTTGCTGGTCACCGGCTGCCCACGCCATGTCGCCGATCCGCTGGAAGCCGAACATGGAGTAGTAGATGTAGAACGGGATCATCGGGCAATCGTTGGTGCTGTAAGAGGTGGCAGCAGCCAGCCAGGAGGACATGGCGCCCAGCTCGTTGATACCGTCTTGCAGAACCTGACCCTGCTTGTCTTCCTTGTAGTAGGAGACGATGTCGCGGTCTTGCGGGGTGTACTGCTGGCCGTGCGGGCTGTAGATACCGATCTGGCGGAACAGGCCTTCCATACCGAAGGTGCGGGCTTCGTCAGCCAGGATCGGCACGATGCGCTTGCCGATGGACTTGTCTTTCAGCATCACGTTCAGGGAACGCACGAACGCCATGGTGGTGGAAATTTCGCGCGCCTGTTCGCCCAGCAGCGGACCGAAGGCATCCAGCGCCGGGATTTCCAGCTTGGTGGTGCTCTCGCGCAGACGGGTCGGTACATAGCCCTTCAGCGCGGCACGGCGGGCGTGCAGGTACTTGTGCTCTTCGGTACCCTCTTCGATCTTCAGGTACGGCAGGTTTTCCAGCTGCTCGTCGGTGACCGGCAGGTTGAAACGATCGCGCAGGTGACGCACCGAGCCCAGATCCATCTTCTTGACCTGGTGAGCGATGTTCTTGCCTTCGGCCGCTTCGCCCATGCCATAGCCCTTGATGGTCTTGGCCAGGATCACGGTCGGCTTGCCCTTGGTCTGTGCAGCCTTGGAGAAGGCGGCGAACAGTTTGCGGGGGTCGTGACCACCGCGGTTCAGGGCGAAGATCTCCTCGTCGGTCATGTCTTTGACCAGCGCGGCGGTTTCCGGGTAACGGTTGAAGAAGTGCTCGCGCACGTAGGCACCGTCGCGGGACTTCATGGTCTGGTAGTCGCCGTCCACGGTCTCGTTCATCAGCTGGATCAGCTTGCCGGAAGTGTCTTTCTTCAGCAGCTCATCCCACTTGCGACCCCAGATGACCTTGGTGACATCCCAGCCGGCGCCGGAGAACAGGCCTTCCAGCTCGTTGATGACCTTGCCGTTGCCGACAACCGGGCCGTCCAGACGCTGCAGGTTGCAGTTGACCACGAATACCAGGTTGTCGAGCTTCTCGCGCACGGCAACGGTCAGGGCACCCTTGGCTTCCGGCTCGTCCATCTCGCCGTCACCCAGGAAGGCGTAAACGGTCTGCTCGGAGCAATCCTTGATGCCACGGTCGGTCAGGTACTTCAGGAAGCGGGCCTGATAGATGGCGGCGATGGGGCCCAGACCCATGGAGACGGTCGGGAACTGCCAGAATTCCGGCATCAGTTTCGGGTGCGGGTAGGAAGGAATACCCTTGCCATCCACTTCCTGACGGAAGTTGTCCAGCTGCTCTTCGGTCAGGCGACCTTCGGCGAAGGCGCGGGCGTAGATGCCCGGGGAGATGTGACCCTGGAAGTAGACCAGATCGCCACCGTCCTTCTCGTTGCGGGCACGGAAGAAGTGGTTGTAGCAGACTTCGTAGATGGTCGCGGAAGAAGCGAAGGAAGACATGTGACCACCCAGGTCCAGGTCTTTCTTGGAAGCGCGCAGCACTATCATCATGGCGTTCCAGCGGATGATGGCGCGAATGCGGCGTTCCATCTCCAGGTCGCCCGGGTAAGCCGGCTCGTCGCTGGCAGGGATGGTGTTGATGTAGTCGCGGTTTGCCTTGGCAGCCACGTCCACACCGCTTGCGCGGGCTTTCTCGGCCAACTGTTCAAGGATGAACTGAGCGCGTTGCGGACCCTCTTCACGCAGCAGGGATTCCAGAGAGGCAAGCCACTCCAGCGTTTCTATCGGGTCCACATCGTTCTTCAGGATATCAGACATGGCTGGTTCCTATGTTGTTGTGATTGCACGGCATTGCACGGCGAAGGGCGCAAGCATTCGACAATTAAGAAAGCCTTGTGGGATTAGTTTTCCTGCTGACGGATCCGACGCATGGATCGCTGGATCCGGCTGTCTTCCCTCTGCATATCCAACAAGGTGTCCTCGATAAAGGCCAGGTGCTCATGACAAGCAGCCCTGGCCCGCTCCGGAGCCCCCGACAGGATAGCCTCGATCAGGCTCGCACGATGGCGACGGATCTTGGCGACCACTCCCGGACGGCGATTCAAAATTTCATTGTTTCGTAAAATGTTCTGCTCGAGCATGGGGCCCATGGCCCGCAGCAGATGCAGCAGCACCACGTTGTGGGAGGCCTCGGCCACGGCCAGATAGAACTGGGTCACGGCGGCCGACTCGACCACCAGCGACCCTTGCTGACCGGCTTCCTCGATGGCGGCCTGCGCCAGGCGGATCCGCTCGAAATCAGCCTCTGTGCCCCGCAGCGCCGCGTAGTAGGCACAGATGCCTTCCAGCGCATGACGAAACTCCAGCAGGTCGTACTGGGCTTCCGGGTGAGTGCTGAGCAGTTCGAACAGGGGATCGGCGATCCCCTTGCTCAGGGCATTCTGCACATAGGTGCCGCCGCCCTGACGACGATACAAGAGTCCTCTCGCTTCCAGGCGCTGGATGGCTTCGCGCAGGGAGGGGCGCGACACCTGAAACTGGATGGCGAGTTCCCGCTCGGGCGGCAACTTCTGGCCCGGCTGCAGGCTGCCTTCCAGAATCATGCTTTCCAGCTCGGCGACGATGGCGTCGGCCAGCTTGGGCTGAGTAATCTTGATATAGGGCATGAGGCTACTTTGTTAAATTGGTATTACCAATTTTATGGTTGGGGCGAAAATTAGCAGAGGGCTTGGAAAAAGTCCACCCAAAATATGATCTGAATCAAGAAGCAGGCTTGCCACTTTAGGGGTAAAAAAGCGGAATCATGATGTAGCTCATAGAAAATGGTCTGACCAATATTTGTGAGCTCGCTCACCCGCAACATTTGCTCAACAGCATGAAAAATGGCCTGCCCCATAGGGCAAGCCATTGATTCTAAAAACACTAACTAATTTTGCACTTTTCACTAAAAGTGGAGATTTTCTCGATATCGAAGCCATTCGAAACTGTCTCCCGGATCCGTCTTGCGGCCCGGCGCGATGTCGCAATGACCGACGATCCGCTCCGCCGTGATGGCGGGATAACGGCGAGCAATCGCCCGGCTGAGGTCTGACAGCACCTCGTATTGCACGTCACAGTAGGGAAGCTCGTCGGTCCCTTCCAGTTCGATGCCGATGGAGTAGTCGTTGCACGCCTCCCGCCCCGCCCAGCTCGACACCCCCGCATGCCAGGCTCTGGCACCGAACGGCACGTATTGCACCAGCTCGCCGTCCCGGCGGATCAGGCAGTGGGCCGACACCCTCAGCTGATGGATACCGGCAAAATAGGGGTGCGCCTCGGGATCGAGCCGGCCGAGAAACAGATCGTCGATGAAGGGGCCGCCGAACTCCCCCGGGGGCAGGCTGATGCCGTGTATCACCAGCAGGGAGACATCGTCCGGGCTGGCGCGCTCGTTGTGATGAGGCGACGGCACCTTGCGGGCCTGCTCGCACCAGCCTTCACTATCGATGGAAAACGGGGTTCTGGGTTGTGTCATCGTCTGCTCGACTCACAATGGGAAGGGGGTGATAAACAGGAAACAAGTCCCTGAATCCACGGGTAAAGCTGTGTTAGGCTTGGCCATTCACTCGCGCGATGTGGGACATACTATGCACCCGATGGCACGCCGTCTCTGGCTGCTCGCCTGGCTCTCGCTGCTGGGTCTGCTGACCCTCTACTTTCATGGTCGCGAACAACCGTCGGTGACCGCCAGCGGCGATCTGCTGCTCAAGGCGGATGCCAGCGGTCATTATCGTCTGGAGGGTGCCATCAACGACCAGCCGGTGCAACTGCTGCTGGACACGGGGGCGACCCGGGTGACCATACCGAGCCAGGTGGCCTCCCGGCTCGGCCTCGTCGCCACCGGCCGCAGCCGGGTCAACACGGCGGCCGGGGAGATCCTGGTCGATACCGGCCGGATCGAAAGTCTGGCGATGGGTCCGCTGACCCTGTACGATTTGTCCGTCTTTATCAATCCGGCCGCCGACGGGGAGGAGATCCTGGTGGGCATGAATGCCCTGGGCAGGCTGGAATTGCGCCAGAAAGACAGGCAGTTGCTTCTCAGACCCTTGCAGGAATAAGGCATGTTACAACAGGACATCCGCCGCGCCGTGTGCGCCGCACTTCTCGAAGACTTGGGCGATGCCCTCACCGCACTGGACCAACCGGATGCCAGCGCCGATATCACCGCCCAGCTGATCCCGGCGGATCGCATCTCGACTGCGCGAGTCATCACCCGCGAGGCGGGCGTCTTCTGCGGTCAGCCCTGGGTAGACGAGGTGTTTGCCCAGCTCGGCGGCGACGTCAGGGTGGAGTGGAAGGTGCAGGATGGCGAGCACCTCCTCCCCAATCAGGAGCTGTTCCGCCTGCATGGCCCCGCCCGTGTACTGCTCACCGGCGAGCGCAATGCCCTCAACTTCGTGCAGACTCTCTCCGGCGTCGCCACCCTGACCGCCCGTTATGTGGCCGAGCTGGAGGGAACGGACTGCCGATTGCTCGACACCCGCAAGACCCTGCCCGGTCTTCGCACCGCCCAGAAGTATGCGGTCACCTGTGGCGGCGGCAAGAACCACCGCATCGGTCTCTACGACGCCTATCTCATCAAGGAGAACCATATCCTCGCCTGCGGCGGTATAGCACCGGCGATCGCACAGGCACGCCACCTCAATCCGGGCAAGCCGGTGGAAGTGGAGGTCGAATCCCTGGCCGAGCTGGAGCAGGCGCTGGCGGCCCGGGCCGATATCGTGATGCTGGACAACTTCGACATCCCCATGATGAAGGAGGCCGTCCACCTGAACCAGGGACGCGCCAAGCTGGAGGTCTCTGGCAACGTGACGCTCGACACCCTTGCCAGCTATGCCGCGACCGGCGTCGACTTTATCTCGGTGGGGGCGCTGACCAAACACGTGCGGGCACTGGATCTCTCGATGCGCTTTATGGAAGACGTGGCCGAGGGCTGAGCGAGCCATACCCGCCGTTTGGCCCAAAAATATTACAGGGCTCGAAACTTGCAAAAGGCGCCATCGGCGCCTTTTCTTTATGCAGGATCCCGCGACATAAGGAGTGTGAAGATGGGCCCTCCCCAACCTTGAGCAGTGCCAAAAGAAACCATTTAATCTTTGATTTTTCTACAACTTTCACTAAATGACACAAAAGTGGTTAACAAGGGCTCCGCCTCTGTTGCCAACCCGAAGCGCTCGGATAAGATACCAACGTGGATAGCATTCCACCTGTGCTTATCAGGAACCATGGAAAAAAGGATATTTGACATGAAAAGACAGTCAGGGTTTACGCTAATCGAATTGATGATCGTCGTTGCGATCGTCGCCATCCTCGCCGCCATCGCCTTGCCGGCATATCAGACCTATACAAAAAAGGCAAAATTTTCTGAGGTTATCACCGCGACTGGTGCATTTAAGACTGCCGTAGAGGTGTGTGCACAAAGACAAGGGGGCTTCGTAGTTGGTACGGACAATTGTTTCACGCCAGCAACCAATGGTATTCCCGCTAACGTTACTGGTTCCACATCAGCGGATAGTTTCGTTAGCACAGTTGCAATAACAGGTACTAGTGCTGCGATTCAAATAACAGCCGTAGGGAAAAATCCTCCTTTCACTGATGCAGAGAAAACATATGTTTTGGGGGGTACATATAGCACCAGTGGCCAAGTCATATGGGAGAACGCAGCAACTGGTAGTACATGTTTAACTACTGGCATCTGTTAACGCATGACTTCTAGCCTCAATAGCGGCCTGGCCACCAGCCTGGCCGCTTCCTCCCTCCTCAGTGAGCCGGACTCACAGCGCTATCTGAGCCAGGCCAGGGCGCAGCGCAAGCCCTTTGTCACCTTCCTGATTGAAAACGACATCCTCGACAGCAAGGCCCTCGCCGACTTTTGCGAGCTGGAGTATGGGGTACCTCTGCTGGATCTGGCTGCCTTCGACCTGGCCGAGATCCCGCAGAAATACCTCAATCAAAAGCTGATTGAAAAACACCACGTCCTGCCCATCTATACCCAGGGCCACACCCTCTATATCGCCATGTCGGATCCGACCAATGTGTCGGCCCTGGAGGATTTCGGCTTCAGTTTCGGTCTGCACACGGAAGCCCTGCTGGTCGAGGAGAGCAAGCTGACCGCCGCCATCGGTAAATTGATGGAGGGCGAGCAGGATACCCTCGGCATGGATCACATCGACGAGACCGAGATCTCCGAGCTCGAGGTGTCCGACGAGAACTCCCGCCTCGATGAAAGCGTCAATACGGCCGACGATGACGCCCCCATCGTCAAGTACATCCACAAGATCATGATGGACGCCATCAAGCGCGGCGCATCGGATCTGCATTTCGAACCTTACGAGACCAAGTACCGGATCCGCTTCCGGATCGACGGCATACTGCACGAAATCGCCACCCCGCCGGTGAACCTGGCAAACCGTTTCGCGGCGCGCTTAAAAGTCATGGCGCGGCTCGACATCGCCGAGCGGCGTCTGCCCCAGGATGGCCGGATCAAGCTCAAGATTTCGCGCAACAGATCCATGGACATGCGGGTCAACACCCTGCCCACCATGTGGGGCGAAAAGATCGTCATCCGGCTACTGGATTCATCTGCAGCCAGGCTCAATATCGATCAACTCGGCTTTGACGACCGCCAGAAAGGGCAATACCTGCATGCCCTCTCCAAACCCCAGGGGATGATACTGGTCACCGGCCCCACGGGCTCGGGCAAGACGGTGTCACTCTATACCGGTCTCAACATCCTCAATACCAACGAGGTCAACATCTCCACCGCCGAGGATCCGGTGGAGATCAACCTGCCCGGCGTGAACCAGGTGCAGATCAACCCCAAGGCGGGGCTCACCTTCGCCAGCGCCCTGCGCTCCTTCCTGCGCCAGGATCCCGACATCGTCATGGTGGGGGAGATCCGGGATCTGGAAACCGCCGAGATCGCCATCAAGGCCGCCCAGACCGGCCACCTGGTGCTGTCCACCCTGCACACCAATTCGGCGGCCGAGACGCTCACCCGGATGATGAACATGGGTGTCCCCGCCTTCAACATCGCCTCCTCGGTCACCCTCATCATGGCCCAGCGCCTCGCCCGCAAGCTGTGCGATCACTGCAAGGCGCCCGAGGTGGTGCCGGAAGCCGAGCTGCTGGAGCTGGGCTTTACCCAGCAGCAACTGGCCGCCGGCTTGCGCCTGTTCAAGCCCGTGGGGTGCAAGGAGTGCTCGGGAGGCTACCGAGGACGGGTCGGGATCTATGAGATCATGCTGATGTCAGACAACATCGCCAAGCTCATCATGCAGGGCGCCAACTCGCTGCAAATCGCGGCCATCGCCCAGAAGGAAGGGATGCGTACCCTGCGCACCTCCGGCCTTGAAAAAGCCCGCCTGGGAGTCACCAGCCTGGCCGAAATAAACAGGATCACTACCAACTGAGTACGCTGTGTTCGAGTCATCTCACCGGGTGAAGCCGCTGCCATCACCCCGATGATGTTCTTCAAGCCAAGATGAGCCGGATGGGCAGCAGCACCCGGCTACCGTCGCCCAATTGCAGGATGCAGTGATGGCCACATTAGCTCAAAAACAGAACGCACCAAAAAAGGTCTTCTCCTTCCGCTGGCACGGGTTCAATCGCAAGGGACAGAAGGTGTCCGGCGAGTTGCAGGCCGACAGCATCAATACCGTCAAGGCGGAACTGCGCAAGCAGGGCGTCAATGTCACCAAGGTCAGCAAGCAGGGACAGGGGCTGTTCTCCAAGGGCGGCGCCCGGATCAAGCCGATGGACATCGCCGTCATCTCCCGCCAGATCACCACCATGCTCTCCGCCGGCGTGCCCCTGGTACAGAGCCTGCAGATCATCGCACGCGGCCATGAAAAGGCGGCGGTGCGCGAACTGATCGGCCAGATCGCCGCCGATGTGGAGACAGGTACCCCGCTGTCCGAGGCGTTGCACCGTCACCCCCGTTACTTCGACGATCTCTATTGCGACCTGGTCGAGGCCGGAGAGCAGTCCGGCGCACTGGAAACCATCTACGACCGGATTGCCACCTATCGCGAGAAGAACGAGGCCCTCAAATCCAAGATCAAGAAGGCCATGTTCTATCCGGCCATGGTCATCCTGGTGGCCATCGTCGTCACCTCCATCCTGCTGCTGTTCGTCATCCCCCAGTTCGAGGAGATCTTCCGGAGCTTCGGGGCCGAGCTGCCCGCCTTCACCCGCTTCGTCATCGGCATCTCCCGCTTCATGCAGTCGTGGTGGTATGTCATCTTTGGCGGCCTCGCCCTCGCCATCTTCCTCTACGTGCGCGCCTGGCGAAAGTCCCAGAAGGTCAGGGACAGCACAGACAGGTTCATCCTCACCATTCCCGTAGTGGGCAACATACTGCACAAGGCAGCCATGGCCCGCTTCGCCCGCACCCTCTCCACCACCTTCTCCGCCGGTATCCCCCTGGTGGATGCGCTGGTCTCGGCGGCCGGGGCGTCGGGCAACTATGTCTATCGCACCGCCATCATGGCCATCCGCAACGAGGTGGTGGCCGGCATGCAGATCAACGTCGCCATGCGCACCGTGGATCTCTTCCCCGACATGGTGACCCAGATGGTGATGATCGGCGAGGAGTCCGGCGCCATCGATGACATGCTCTCCAAGGTCGCGGCCATCTTCGAACAGGAGGTGGACGACATGGTCGACGGCCTCACCAGCCTGCTGGAACCCATCATCATGGTGGTGCTCGGGGTGCTGGTCGGCGGCATGGTCGTGGCCATGTACCTCCCCATCTTCAAGCTCGGCTCTGTGATACACTGAGCCCCTTCGGCAAGAGGGCCAGCCAGTTCGGCCTGGCCCCTTCTCTCTCAACGCAAGCGGTTGACTTATGGCGCCCCTGATCGAACTGGCCCAGGCCCTGCCCTGGCTCTATCTCTCCCTGGTGTTTCTCTTCTCCCTGATGGTGGGCAGCTTCCTCAACGTGGTGATCCATCGCCTGCCCATCATGATGGAGCGGGATTGGCACGCCGAATACACCGACTATTTCGGTGAAGATACATCCCCCATCCCGGCCACAGGACGCTACAACCTGATGGTACCCCGCTCCCGCTGCCCCCATTGCGACCACCCCATTGGTGCGCTGGAGAACATCCCCCTGCTGAGCTGGCTCTGGCTCAGGGGGCGCTGCCGCAACTGCCGTGCCCCCATCTCCGCCCGCTATCCCCTGGTCGAGTTGCTCACGGCCCTGCTGTCGGTCGCCGTGGCCGCCACCCTCACTCCCGGCTGGGGAACCCTGGCGGCCCTCGTGCTGACCTGGGTACTGGTGGCGCTCACCTTCATCGATCTGGACAAGATGCTGCTGCCGGACCAGCTCACCCTGCCACTGCTGTGGGGCGGCCTGCTGTTCAACCTGTTGGGAGGCTTCGTTCCCCTGGTGGATGCGGTGATCGGCGCCATGGCAGGCTATCTGGTGCTCTGGGCCCTCTACTGGGCCTTCAAGCTGCTCACCGGCAAAGAGGGCATGGGTTATGGCGATTTCAAGCTGCTGGCAGCCCTCGGCGCCTGGCTCGGCTGGCAGGCGCTGCCCATAGTGCTGCTGCTCTCCTCCCTGGTCGGCGCCACCATAGGTATCGGCCTCATCCTGCTTCGCAACCACCATCAGGGCAAGCCCATCCCCTTCGGCCCCTATCTCGCCATCGCGGGCTGGATAGCGCTGCTGTGGGGGGATAGCATCACCCGCTGGTATCTCCATGTCGTGCTCTAGCAAGAGGATCTCTGACCCATGTATGTAGTCGCCATCACAGGGGGCATCGGCAGCGGCAAGACCACCATCGCCAACCGCTTTGCCGAGCTGGGCATCGAGGTAGTGGATGCCGACATCATCGCCCGCGAGGTCGTGGAGCCCGGCACCCCGGCCCTGGCCGCCATTGCCGACCATTTTGGCCAGGATGTCATCTCGTCCGATGGCCGGCTCGATCGCCGCCGACTGCGCGAGCATATCTTCAGCGAACCGGCGGCCAAGGCCTGGCTCAACGCCCTGCTCCATCCGCTCATCCGCAGCGAAATGCTGCGCCAGTGCGCGGCCGCCGAGTCTCCCTACTGCCTGCTGGTGGTGCCCCTGCTGGTGGAGAACCGGCTCACCTCCCTCGCCGATCGGGTGCTGGTCATCGACGTGGACGAGGAGACCCAGATAGAGCGCACCTGTCGTCGGGATGGCGTGAGCCGCGCACAGGCAGAGGCGATACTGGCGTCCCAGGCGCGCCGCGGGGAACGCCTGGCGATGGCCGATGACGTGCTGGACAACCAGAGTGGCACAAGTGAGACCATCCGAGAGCGAATTTTGGCCCTGCACCAGACATATCTGGCATTTGCCTCTCAACAAGGCCGCCAACAGTGAGTACACTAGGCCGGTTTATGGCTGGCCAGGATTAGGCATGATTTACGATTTCCCCCTCAATGAAAAAAGCCGGACCTATCTTCGTCTGGAGTCCCTGTTTTCCCAGATCCGCGACAATCTGGAGAGTGACCAGTCCTGGGCACACATCGCCTTCTTCAAGGGGTTGTTCGATTTGCAGGAGCTGCTGGAGCGCGGCGACCTGCGTGCCGATCTCATCAAGGATCTGGAGCGCCTCGGCCAGCGGCTGAGCCACTGGGCCAGCCTGCCTGACGTCGACCTCGAGCAGATCCAGCGGATGCAGCAGGAAAGCACTCAGCTCTCCCGCAGCCTGCTCAACTCCCCCCGTCCCGGTGCCCGCCTGAAGGAAGATCGCCTGCTCGGATCCATCCGCCAGCGTTTCTCCATTCCGGGGGGGCTGTGCGCCTTCGACGTACCCCAGCTGCATCACTGGCTGGCCACGCCAGCCGTCGCCCGCCACCAGCAGATGCAGCAATGGCTCAGCGACATCACCCTGCTGATGAACGCCATCTCCCTGCTGCTGCGCCTGTGGCGCGAGTCGGGCAACTTCAGCGATCAGGTGGCCACCAACGGCTTCTTCCAGGACACCGCCGAAGGGGCCGAACTTATCCGTATTCGCTTGCCCAATGGACAAGCCTGCTACCCCACCCTGAGCGGCCACAAGAACCGCTTCGCCCTGCGCTTCCTGCCGACCACGGAACAGCAGATTGGTGACGTTCCCTTCCAGCTCGCCTGCTGCTAAGGAGAGAACGACATGGTCACCAAGGTAAAATGCCCCACCTGTCAGAGTGAGGTTGAATGGACTCCCGAGAGCCCGTTTCGCCCCTTCTGCAGCAAGCGCTGCCAGCTGATCGATCTCGGTGAATGGGCCGACGAAGAGAAGCGCATTCCCGGCGAGATCAACCCGGATCTGCTGCCCGACCCGGAACAGGGCGATCCCTGGCAATAAACACAACACGATCAAGAAAGGGCCTGACCGGCCCTTTTTCAATGGTTGTGCTCTGCCCTCAGGCCAGCGAGGCTTGCAGCCGCGCCACTATGGGGCCGTTGGCATCCGGGAAGTGGTACTCGTGGAGCGAGGCCAGCGGCACCCAGCGGCACTCCTGCCCCTCCTTGCCGAAGGGCTCGCCATGGAAACGGGTTACCTTCCAGATATCCAGCAACACCTGCTTGTCGGGGTAGTCGTGGTGCAGCTCCATGAAGGGAGCGCAGTCCTGCACCCGGATCCCGATCTCTTCCCACAGCTCTCTGTCCAGCGCGGTGAGCAGGTCTTCCCCCGACTCCACCTTGCCCCCCGGAAACTCCCAACGATCCCCCTGATGGCGATCGGCGGAGCGTTTGGCGATGAAGATATCGCCCCGTTCGTTCTCGATGACACCGACCGCCACCCAGATCCGTTTCTTCTGTTCCATCATTGTCCTCAACGTAAACACGACACACGGGCGATCCAGGGGGCCAGCCGAGCGGCCTGCTTTTCCCCCTGGGCCCTGAAGAGATCCTGCCCCACATGTTCATTGCCCGCCGGGGCCGGCTGCGGCCAGGGGACGACGCCTGCCGGAGCAAAGCAGCGATCATGTACCAGCGCGCTCTGGCGCAGATAGCGCCACAGGCAGTCACGCAGGAACCACTGATCGATATTCGGCGTCTCCATGGTCCTGGATTGATAACCCTCCAGCAGCGGCTGCAAGGGCGGAAGCACGCCGGCCACACCGCCCCACATGCCTGCCAGCACCAGATCGGTGTGGCTCCACCAGTCACGCATGATATGGAACCAGCGCCCCGATGCAAGCCAGTCATCGACCGCCAGCCGCTCCCGCAGATTCAGCACGGAGTCCGCATCGCGCACAAGAAAGCGTCCCACTCCGGGATCATTGGTGACCTGGAAGCGCCAGCACAGGCGCTGACGCAGGGACTGACCGTCGGGTTGCATCCTGACCTCGGCGCCATGCTCCCGCAGGCAGGTCAGCAACTCTCCCGGCACACTGGCATCCACGTAGAAGCGCACCCGCCAGCCGGGATAGAGGTAGGCTGCGGCCAGCACATTGTCGAGCGCTCCCCGCAAGTAACGGGCCTGCTTGCCCCAGAGGGAGAAGGCGATGACGGGCTGCCTCTCCCCCTGCCCGGCCAGCCAGGCTGCCGGCCCCTCTGCCGGCAGCACCCACCCCTCGACGGGCTGCGAGACGGCCTCATCCTTGAGGGTCAGGGCCCGGGCCCCCGCCACCGCGGCTTCGGCATAGCGCCCAAGCTTGGCGAGGGAAGAGCAGAGTCCGTCATAGGTCAGATAATCGGCCGGCTCACGGCGGACCAGCTCGGTCAGATGAACCACGGCCCGCTCATGCTGACCCGAGCGGGAGAGACAGACGCAGAGATTGCGCAGCACCTCGTCGTCCTCGGGCGAGCCCTGGTGCGGCAGCATCAGTACCTGGGCGGCCGAGGCGGGATCCCCTGACAAAAAGAGGTAATAGGCCAACTGCAGCTGCAGGGGAACGGGCTTGATCCTTGCCTCGTTCAGCCTCATCAGCACCTGCTGGACAGCCTGCTGGCGATCCCCCCTCGACCAATGGCTATGTGCCTCGTCATCCCACCCCGCCGGCAGCTTGCTCATCGGCGATCTCCTCCTGTCCCGGAAACAAATACACCGCCCGGAGGCGGTGTATTCATCATGGCAGGGTGTCAGGTCAACTGACCGTGACAGTGCTTGTATTTCTTACCGGAGCCGCAGGGGCAGGGATCGTTGCGGCCCACCTTCTGCTCGTCCCGCACGAAGGTGACGTGACCCGGTTCGGGCTGGGCCTCGTCGTCGGCCAACTGGTTCTCGGCGGCGGCGTGGGTATAGGTGCGGGGAGCCGCTTGTGCCTGCTGGCGCTGCTGCTCTTCCATCGCCTCCACGTCGCGCTCCTGCACCTGGACACGGCTCAGGATGCTGACCACGTCGCGCTTGAGGGTCTCCAGCATCTGGGTGAACAGATCGAAGGACTCGCGCTTGTACTCCTGCTTGGGGTTCTTCTGGGCGTAGCCGCGCAGATGGATGCCCTGACGCAGGTGATCCATGGCCGCCAGATGCTCCTTCCACAAGCCATCCAGGGTCTGCAGCATCACCGCCTTCTCGAAGTTGCGCAGCACCTCCTTGCCGACCAGCTCCTCCTTGTGGGCATAGAGTCTGGTGGCCTCTTCCAGGATGCGCTCGCGCAGCTTCTCCTCATACAGCTTGTCGTCTTCCGCCAGCCACTGCTGCAGCGGCAGATCCAGCGCGAAGTCGGACTTCAGGCGCGCCTCCAGACCCGGCACGTCCCACATTTCCTCCAGGGACTGGGGCGGGATGTATTCGTCGATGACGCTGCCATAGACGTCGTCACGGATGACGTGGATGGTCTCGGAGATGTCGCTGGTGTCCAGCAGCTCGTTGCGCTGCTCGTAGACCACCTTGCGCTGATCGTTGGCCACGTCGTCGAACTCCAGCAGGTTCTTGCGGATATCGAAGTTGCGACCCTCCACCTTGCGCTGGGCGTTTTCGATGGCCTTGGTCACCCAGGGGTGTTCGATGGCCTCGCCCTCTTCCATGCCCAGCTTCTTCATCATGCCGGTCACGCGATCGGAGGCGAAGATCCGCATCAGGGTGTCTTCCATGGAGAGGTAGAAGCGGGAGGAGCCCGGGTCACCCTGGCGACCGGAACGGCCGCGCAGCTGGTTGTCGATACGACGGGATTCGTGGCGTTCGGTACCTATGATGTGCAGGCCACCGGCGGCCAGCACGGCATCGTGACGCACCTGCCAGGCGGCTTTCAGCTCGGCGATCTGCTCGCTGGTCGGGTTCTCCAGCTGGGCGATCTCCGCCTGCCAGTTGCCGCCGAGCACGATGTCGGTACCCCGGCCCGCCATGTTGGTGGCGATGGTCACGGCACCGGTCTGGCCCGCCTGGGCGACGATCTCCGCCTCCATGGCGTGGAACTTGGCGTTCAGCACCTTGTGCGGGATGTTTTCCTTGGTCAGGATGCCGGAGAGCAGCTCGGAGTTCTCGATGGAGACGGTACCGACCAGCACCGGCTGGCCGCGCTGCACGCAGTCGCGGATGTCCTGCACGATGGCGGCGTATTTCTCCTGGGCGGTCAGGTAGACCAGATCCCCCATGTCCTTGCGCACCATGGGCTTGTTGGTCGGGATGACCACGGTATCCAGGCCATAAATTTGCTGGAATTCAAAGGCTTCGGTGTCGGCAGTACCCGTCATGCCCGCCAGCTTGTCGTACAGGCGGAAGTAGTTCTGGAAGGTGATGGAGGCCAGGGTCTGGTTCTCGTTCTGGATCTTGACCCCTTCCTTCGCCTCGACAGCCTGGTGCAGGCCGTCGGACCAGCGGCGACCCGGCATGGTACGGCCGGTGTGCTCGTCGACGATGACGATCTCGTCCTTCTGGACGATGTAGTCGACGTTGCGCTCGAACAGGGTGTGGGCACGCAGGCCGGCGTTGACGTGGTGCAGCAGGCTGATGTTGGTGGCGGAGAACAGGGAGTCCTCCTCCGCCAGCAGCCCCTCTTTCTTGAGCAGCTCCTCCACGAAGATCTGGCCGTTCTCGGTCAGCAGCGCCTGGCGGTTCTTCTCGTCCACCGTGTAGTGGCCGTCGCCGGTGTACTCTTCGGAGTCTTCCTTGTCCTGCTTGACCAGCAGGGGGATCAGCTTGTTGATCTGTGTGTACATGGCGGAGCTGTCCTCCGCCGGGCCCGAGATGATGAGCGGGGTACGGGCTTCATCGATGAGCACCGAGTCCACCTCATCCACCAGCGCATAGTTGAGCGGACGCTGCACGCGCTGTTCCGGCGAGAACGCCATGTTGTCGCGCAGGTAGTCGAAGCCGAACTCGTTGTTGGTACCGTAGGTGATGTCGGCGGCGTAGGCGTCGCGCTTCTGGGACGCATCCATGCCGGGCACGTTGCAGTCGACGGTCAGGCCGAGGAAGGCGAACAGCGGACGGTTCGCCTCGGCATCGCGCTTCGCCAGATAGTCGTTCACCGTCACCACGTGGACGCCGCGGCCGGTCAGGGCATTCAGGTAGGCCGGCAGGGTCGCGGTGAGGGTCTTGCCTTCACCCGTCTTCATTTCGGCGATACGGTTGGAGTTCAGCACCATGCCGCCGATCAGCTGGACGTCGAAGTGGCGCATGCCGAACACCCGGCGGGAAGCTTCACGCACGGTGGCGAAGGCCTCCGGCAGCAACTGCTCCAGGGTCTCACCCTGCTCCAGGCGCTGGCGATACTCGGCGGTCTTGGCCTGCAGCTCGCTGTCGGACAGTGCCTCGAACTGAGGCTCCATCGCATTGATCTGTTTTACAATTTTGCGCAAAGCCTTGAGCGTTCTATCGTTCCGGCTGCCGATAATCTTGGTGAGCAGTGTGCTAATCATGGGTACCAACTGTTTTGGTTATATAAGCGTTCCGTCACTGGAACCTGAAGAAAAAACCTAACCCCGTCTGGCATTCAGAAAGCGCGCGGGGTTGACCTGACGACCATCTTTCAACACTTCGTAATGCAAATGAACTCCGGTCGCACGACCGGTTCGTCCCATCAGGGCGATCTTCTGGCCTTCGTCGACCAGGGTGCCCACATCCACCAGCAACTTGGAATTGTGGGCATAGCGGGTGACCAGACCATTGCCATGGTCTATCTCCACCATGTTGCCGAACTCAGGGTGACGCCCCGCCCAGCTGATGATCCCCTTGCCGGTCGCCAGTATGGGGGTGCCGGGCTTGCCGCGGAAATCCACCCCTTTGTGCATCTTGGCGCGACCGTTGAACGGATCGACCCGGCCACCGAAGCCGGAGGAGATCCAGACCCGCTCCTGTTTCACCGGTGAACCCGAGATGAAGCCGGCATCGGTGATATGGTGATTCATGATGAAGGATTCAAGTACCGACAGCTGCTCTTCGCGGCTGCTGAGCTGACGGTTGAGGTGTTCCATGGAGTCTTGCAGCTCGCCCAGGCTGACTTCCAGGTCCGCATCGTAGGAGGGACCGCCCATGGGAGGCAGCTCCTTGAAGTTGAACTCCTCGGGATCGAGGTCCGCCTTCTCGGTCAGGCGTTCGCCGAGGGCGTTGAGACGACCGAGCTGCCCCTGCATGGTGCCCACCTGGGCCGCCAGCATGGCGAGCTGTTCGCGGGCCTCATCGGCCCCTTGCGTGGATTTTTGCTGCTGCGCCAGGGTCAGCGCCACTTCCAGCGCCTCCATCTTCTGGTGCCAGCTCTGCCAGAGCCAGCCACTCCCCAAGGCCAATGCAGTGAAGAGGATACCGCCGACCCAGGCCAGACGTTGTTTGGGTAAGTGCAACCTGCGGCGCTGCTTACCGTGGAGGATCAGGGTAATGCTCATAGGAATCTGTCTTCTCGGTCAGGTGAGGCCAAGGGCCTGCACGGGCAATAAAACCGGGAGATAATCGGTATTAAAGGATGGAATAAACAAATGACAGGACGTCGGTGCGGAGAGATGACCGACGTCCTGTTGCACAGCTATCAGGCCAGAACCAGACCGTTGTCGTAGTAAGCGATGGGCGCTTTGTCGCCCTCACCCTCGAAGGTCACCAGTTCCCAGGCCTCCTGCTGGGCCAGCAAGGCGCGCAGCAGCTTGTTGTTCAGGGCATGGCCCGTCTTGTAGGCACGGAATTCACCGATGATGCTGCGGTTGCACATGTACAGGTCACCGATGGCATCCAGCATCTTGTGCTTCACGAACTCGTCCTCGTAACGCAGACCGTCTTCGTTCAGCACCCGGTAGTCATCCAGCACCACGGCGTTTTCCAGGCTGCCGCCCAGCGCCAGGTTCTGGGAACGCAGGTACTCGATGTCACGCATGAAGCCGAAGGTACGGGCACGGCTGATCTCTTTCACGAAAGAGGCACCGGAGAAGTCCAGCACGCAACGCTGGTTGCGGCCTTCAAACACCGGATGCTGGAAATCGATCTCGAGATCCATCTTGAAGCCGTTGCGATAGGGGTGGAATTCCGCCCACTTGTCGCCGTCTTCAACCCGGATGCTCTGCTTGATCCGCACGAACTGCTTGGCTGCGTTCTGTTCACGGATACCCACTTCCTGCAGCAGGTAGATGAACGGATGCGCACTGCCATCCATCACCGGGATCTCGGGTGCGTCGACCTCTACATAGAGGTTGTCGATCCCCATCCCGGCCAGGGCGGCAGAGAGGTGTTCAATGGTCGACACGCGGACGCCGGCTTCGTTCACCAGAGCGGTACAAAGCACGGTATCACGCACCTGATCGGCGTTGGCTGGCAGCGCGACCACAGGATTCAGATCGGTACGCAAGTAAACGATCCCTGTGTTAACAGGCGCCGGACGGAACGTCATAGTGACTTTCCGGCCCGAATGCAGGCCCACACCGGTGGCCTGGACACTCGTTTTCAAGGTTCTTTGTCTAATCATGGGCGTATCCGCTTTAACAGCTCAAATTCCTGACCAGATGGTCGTTGCCGGGCCATCTTAGCACAATCCTTAAGCAACAAACAAACCAGAGCCATCAGAGGCTTAGTCTGCCTGTTTGCGCAGGAACGCAGGAATATCGAGATAATCCGGTTCGCGACGAGCCTGGGGCTCGGCGTTCACCACCTTGGCCGGCGCCTCTTCCATCACGCGAGACTGCAGCGCTTCGCTGATCAGGGGCTGACGGGCCGGACGTTCCTGGACCATGTTGTTCTTGACGAGGGTGATGTCGGGCTTGCGCTCGGCACCGATACCGGTGGCCACCACGGTGACGCGCAGTTCGTCGTGCATCTCCGGATCGATGACGGTACCCACCACCACGGTGGCGTTCTCGGACGCGAAGGCCTTGACCGCGTTACCCACGGTCTCGAACTCTTCGATGGTCATGTCCATGCCGGCGGTGATGTTGACCAGGATGCCGCGGGCACCGGCCAGATCCACGTCTTCCAGCAGCGGGCTGGAGATGGCCTTCTCGGCCGCTTCTTCGGCACGGTCGTCACCGGAGGCGGAGCCGGTACCCATCATGGCGGTCCCCATCTCGCGCATCACGGTACGCACGTCCGCGAAGTCGACGTTGATCAGGCCCGGACGGGTGATCAGCTCGGCAATGCCCTGTACCGCGCCCAGCAGCACGTCGTTGGCCGCCTTGAAGGCGTCCAGCAGGGAGATGCCACGCCCCAGCACCTTCAGCAACTTGTCGTTGGGGATGGTGATCAGGGAGTCGACGTTCTTGGACAGCTCCTCGATACCGTGGGCGGCGAAGCCCATCCGCTTCTTCCCTTCGAAGGAGAACGGCTTGGTCACGACGGCAACGGTCAGGATACCCATCTCACGGGCCACTTCGGCCACGATCGGCGCGGCGCCCGTCCCGGTACCACCGCCCATGCCGGCGGCGATGAACACCATATCGGAACCGGTCAGCAGCTCGCGCAGCGCTTCCCTGTCTTCCATGGCGGCGTCACGGCCCACTTCCGGGTTGGCCCCGGCACCCAGACCCTTGGTGATGCCACCACCGATCTGCAGCGTGGTGTTGGCACTGGAGTTGCGCAGCGCCTGGGCGTCGGTGTTGACGGTAATGAACTCAACACCCTCGATGTTTTGACGAACCATGTGCTCGACTGCGTTGCCGCCGCCGCCACCCACACCTATCACCTTGATGACGGCTTCGTCAGTGTGGCTATCCATAAATTCAAACATGTTGTCTCTCCGCTTTATTTGCCTGACTCAGCAAAATCTTTAGAACTCGCCACGCAACCAGTTGCTGACCCGTTTGACCAGCCCACCTACGCTTGCCTTGGCGGCATATTCCTTGCTACTGCCGGTGGATTGATTGGTGCGGCCGTACTGCAGCAACCCGACCGCAGTCGAGTACACCGGCGCCTGTACGTAATCGCTCAATCCCCGGATATTCATGGGTTCGCCCACCCGGACCTGGCTCTGGAAGATCTGCTCTGCGCACTCCACTATGCCTTCGATCTGGGCCGCGCCACCGGTCAAGACCACACCGGCGGCCAGCTGATGCTTGACCCCCTGTGCCTTCAATTCGCTCTGCACCCGCACCAGCTCGTCATTCACCATGGAGAGCAACTCGGTGTAACGGGGTTCAATCACTTCCGCCAGTGTCTGCCGCTGCAGGCTGCGCGCCGGACGGCCGCCGACACTGGGGACTTCAATATTGTCTTCCTTGCTGACCAGACGGCCGAGGGCGCAACCGTAACGCACCTTGATCGCCTCCGCGTCCAGGGGCGGCGTGCCGAAGGCGTAGGCGATGTCGCTGGTGACCGTGCTGCCGGCGTAGGGGATCACCTTGGTGTGACGCAGGGCACCGCCGGTAAACAGCGACATGTCCATGGTGCCACCACCTATGTCCACCACGCAGACACCCAGCTCCTTCTCGTCTTCCGTCAGCACCGCATAGCTGGACGCCAGGGCGGAGAAGATCAGCTGATCCACCCGCAGACCCACCTTCTCGACACACTTCTCGATGTTGCGAGCCATGTCGTTGTGGCAGGTGATCAGGTGCACCTTGGCCGCCATCCGCACACCGGAGAGGCCGACCGGGTTCTTGATCCCTTCCTGATAGTCGATGGCAAACTCCTGGGGCAGCACATGCAGCACCCGCAGCTCATCGGACAGGCGCACCGACTTGGCGGTGTGGATGACGTTGTCCACGTCCTCCTGGGTCACCTCCTCATCGGAGATGGGCACCATGCCGGTCTCGTTGCGGCAATCGATGTGCTTGCCGGACAAGCCCAGATAGACGGAGCTTATCTGGCAGTCGGCCATCATCTCGGCCTCTTCCACCGCGCGGCGCAGGGACTTGACCACGGAGTCGAGGTCATTGACCCCGCCCTTCTCCATCCCGCGAGAAGCGTGGCTGCCCATGCCGATGACATTGAGTTCGCCATCGGGCAATACTTCGCCAACCAGTACCGCCACCTTGGTCGTGCCGATATCCAGTCCGACAATCAAATTTCTATCTGCGGTGTTGGTCATTCACTTTCTCTTCGCTTTTCTTCCAGCCAACTGCCATCCCGGTGTCGTATCGAAGATCCACGTAAGCAACCCGCTCACGGGGCTCGATGACCGGAAAGGCATCGATAAACCGCTGCAGACGAAGCGCGATATCAGAGCGCCCCACAAACAGCTGAATGTTGCCATCCAGGGTCAGTTCCCAGGCATGGCGGGGGGTCAGATTCACCCCCAGCAACTTGTATCCCTTGGCCGCCAGCAGCGTCTCGTACTGATGGCTGGCTTCCAGCACCTTGGCGGCCTGATCATCGGGCCCGGACAACTGCATCAGGGGTTTCTTCACCCTGTCCGGAGCACTGAACACCTCACCCTTGGTGTTGACGAAGCGGTTGCCGTTCCAGCGGGCCGCCACGTCCTGTTCGGTGAGATAGACCTTGATCTTGTTCGGCCACTTCTTGCGTACCGAGACCTGGGCCACCCAGGGCAGGGCGTTCAACCGCGCCTGCAATTCGTTCACGTCCAGCTCGAAGAAGTTGCGAAGCTCGGCACCATCCAGCACGGCGGCACGCAACTCATCGGCCTTCAAATATTCGTGTTGCCCCTGCAGCAACAGCTCGCTCATGGGCAACCGACTGGCATCCGTCAGCCAGTCTTTAACATCCAGCGCAGTCTGGTAGAGCCCCCACATGACCAGGATGAAAAATGCCACCCCGGCGATGAAGCCCCCCTTGGTGCGCCCTTGTGCCCTTGCCTCCACCCGATCGATCCCCGTTTAACGCGCCTTGCCGGCCACTTGCAGACCGGTTCGCCATTATATAGGCCCCGGCTTGGCGGTCAAAATACTCATTGGGCCCTCAGGCACCGGATTTCATGCTATCCACGCTCAATTTCATCTCGCCGAGACGGCGGGCCAGCGCCCCGACGTTACCCGCCCCCTGGGTCAGCACCAGATCCCCCTCGCCGATGAGGTCGGCCAGCACGGCCGGCACGTCGTCAGGCGTTGCGACAAAGATGGGCTCCAGGGTGCCGCGGGAGCGGATGGTACGGCACAGGGCGCGGCCATCGGCCCCTGGGATCGGCTCCTCGCCGGCGGCATAGACCTCCAGCATCACCAGCACGTCCACCTTGGAGAGCACGTCGGCGAAATCTTCGTAGAGATCCCGGGTCCGGCTGTAGCGGTGGGGCTGGAACACCATCACCAGCCGCTTGTCGGGCCAGCCGGCGCGGGCGGCGTTGATGGTCACCTTCACCTCGCTCGGGTGGTGGCCGTAGTCATCCACCAGCATGGCCTTGCCACGGCCGGTCTCGAACTCGCCGTATTGCTGGAAGCGACGTCCCACCCCTTCGAACTTTGCGAGCGCCCGGATGATGGCCTCGTCACCTATGCCGTCTTCGGTCGCCACCGCGATGGCGGCGGCGGCATTGAGCGCGTTGTGGATGCCCGGCAGATTCAGGGTCACCTCCAACTCGCCAGCATCCTTGCGACGGACCCTGAATCGGCTGCGGTTGCTGGTCTGCACGAAGTCCAGCACCTGCACATCGGCGTCATCAGACAGGCCATAGGTGATGGTCGGGCGGGCGATCTCCGGCAGCATGCCGCGGATCACGGGGTCATCCACGCAGACCACGGCCAGGCCGTAGAACGGCAGGTTGTGCAGGAAGTCGATGAAGGTGGCCTTCAACTTGGAGAAGTCGCCGCAATAGGTGTCCATGTGATCCGCTTCGATGTTGGTCACGATGGAGACCATGGGCTGCAGATGCAGGAAGGAGGCGTCGCTCTCGTCCGCTTCCGCAATCAGATAACGGCTGCTGCCCAGGCGGGCATTGGTGCCGGCGCTGTTGAGCAGGCCGCCGATGACGAAGGTGGGATCCCTGTCCGCCTCGGCGTAGATGCTCGCCACCAGGCTGGTGGTGGTGGTCTTGCCGTGGGTGCCGGCGATTGCGATGCCGTGGCGGAAGCGCATCAGCTCCGCCAGCATCTCGGCGCGGCGCACCACGGGGATACGCAGCTCGCGGGCGGCCAGCAGCTCGGGGTTGTCCTGCTTGATGGCGGTGGAGACCACCACCACGCTGGCACCGTCCACATGCTCGGCACTGTGCCCCACGAAGATGTGGGCGCCGAGGGACGCCAGGCGCTCGGTCACCCCGTTGCGGGCCAGATCAGAACCGGTGACCTGGTACCCTTCGTTGGCAAGCACCTCGGCAATACCGCCCATACCGGCGCCACCTATGCCGATAAAGTGGATGCGACGCACGCGGCGCATTTCGGGGATAACGGTACGCAGTTTTGCCAGTTCAACCTTGGTCATAGTTCTTTCTCAATTCGCGGCCACAAGCCATTTTCATTCGGCGACACATGTATTCGGAGACAGGGGGCGCGGCCTTGGCCAGCGCCATCCTGTCCATCAATCTCGTTCGGCTCACCCGGTGGCGAGTCGCTTGCACTCATCGGCCACCCGTTCGGCGGCATCGATGATGGCGACCCGGCGCGCAGCCTGGGCCATGTTCAACAGGGTTTCCCTGCGCCCGGCGAGCCAGGAGAGACGGGCGGCCAGAGCGGCCGGCGTCAGCTCGGACTGGGGCAGAAACTCGGCCGCACCGCCGTCGACCAGGGTCAGGGCGTTGCGGGTCTGGTGATCGTCCACCGCGTGGGGCAGCGGCACGAAGATGGCGGCCACCCCGGCGGCGGCCACTTCGGAGACCGTCAGGGCCCCGGCACGGCACACCACCAGGTCCGCCCAGGCGTAGGCATCCGCCATGTCCCTGATAAACTCGCTCACCTCGGCCTCGACCCCCAGCCCGGCATAGGAGGCAGCCACGGCCTCCCCGTTGCCCTTGCCACACTGGTGGCGCACCGCGATGGGCACACCGGCGGCGGCGACCGCGGGTGGCACCTGCTCGTTGAGGACCCGGGCCCCCAGGCTGCCACCGACGATGAGCAGGCGCAGAGGTTCGGCTGCGCTGCGCAGCACGGGGTCCGGCAGGGCCACCACCTCGGGGCGCACCGGGTTGCCCACCACGGCGGTGCGGGCGTTGGGGGCGAAGGCGCCGGGGAAGGCCATCAGCACCCGCTTGGCGAGGCGGGCCAGCAACTTGTTGGTCATGCCGGCCGCCGCGTTCTGCTCGTGCAGCAAGAGCGGGATGCCGGCAAGCCAGGCGGCCACGCCACCCGGGCCCGAGGCGAAGCCCCCCATGCCCAGCACCACGTCGGGCTGGATGGTCTTGAGCACCTGACGGGCCTGCAGCACGGATTTGACGATGCGGTAGGGGGCCGCCAGCAGCCGCTTGATGCCGTTGCCACGCACCCCCTGGATGTCGATGAAGGAGATGGGATAGCCATGGGCAGGCACCAGCTCCGCCTCCATCCGGTCGGCGGTGCCGAGCCAGTGGATGGTCCAGCCTTGGGCCTTGAGGCGATCGGCAACGGCCAGGCCGGGGAACACATGGCCCCCGGTACCACCCGCCATCACCAGTAACGTCTTGCTCACGAAACCTCCCGCACGCGCGCCTGGGCACTGGCCTGGCGCAACTCGAAATCGATACGAATCAACATGCTCACCGCCACCATCATGATGATGAGGCTGGAGCCGCCATAGCTGACCAGCGGCAGGGTCAGCCCCTTGGTGGGCATCATGCCGCTGGCGGCACCGACGTTGACGAAGGTCTGGAAGCTGAACCAGATGCCGACGCCGATGGCCAGATAGCCTTCATAGAGCCGCTCGGCCACCAGCGCCTGATGGCCCAGCTTGAGCGCCTTGACCGCCAGCGCGAAGATGAGGAAGAGCGCGCCCAGCACGCCCACGTAACCCAGCTCCTCGCCGAGGATGGCGAACACGAAGTCGGTATGAGCCTCCGGCAGGTACTCCATCTTCTGGATGGAGTTGCCGAGCCCCTCGCCAAACCAGCTGCCGCGGCCGAACGCCATCAGGGACTGGGTCAGCTGATAGCCGCTGCCGAAGGGGTCGGCCCAGGGGTCGAGGAAGGAGGTCACCCGCCGCATCCGGTAGGGCTCGGCGATGATCAGGGTCACCACGGCGCTCACCCCCACTAGGATCAGGCCGATGAACTGCACCAGCCGGGCGCCGGCCAGGAACAGCATGCCGAGCGAGGTGACGAACATCACCACCACGGACCCGAGGTCGGGCTGGGCCAGCAGCAGTATGGCCACCACGAACAGCACCGCCATGGGCTTCATGAAGCCGATGAAGCGCTCACGCACCTCGCTCTGGCGGCGCACCAGGTAGCCCGCCAGGTAGACGAACAGGGCCAGCTTGCCGAACTCGGCCGGCTGCAGGTTGAAGGGACCGAGCGGCAGCCAGCGCACCGAGCCGTTGACGCTGCGCCCCACCAGCAACACCATCACCAGCAGCACGATGGCGAGCAGCAGCATGGGGCCGTTGTACTGCTGCCAGCGGGCCATGGGCACCTGCAGCACGAACCAGGAGATGCCGAGCGCCATCACCAGGAACATGCCGTGGCGCTTCACGAACATGAAGGGATCATCCCCCAGGGCTATCCCTTCGGGGATGGAGGCGGACGCCACTATCACCAGCCCCACCGACATCAGCGCCAGCGCCAGCACCACCAGTTGCCGATCGTAGAGACCGGCGGGGCGCGCCGGGAGCAACCAGCGCTGCAGGAAGCCTGCGACTGCGCGAAGGGCGTTCATAACTTCTGTACCAGCTCGGTGAAGCGATCACCGCGCGCTTCGAAGGACTTGAACTGATCCAGGCTGGCGCAGGCCGGCGCCAGCAGCACCCAGTCACCGGGTCTGGCATCGGCCGCCGCCTTGGCGACGGCGGCATCGAGATCCGCCACCCGCTCGGTCTGCTCGCCCAGGGCCAGCAGCACTTCGGCGTCCTGGCCGAAGCAGTACATGTGATCGATCTGGTTGCCGAGCAGGGCCTGCACCGGGCCGAAGTCCTGGCCCTTGCCCTGGCCGCCGGCCAGCAGCAGCAGACGCCCCCTGACGGACTCGCGCACCCCGGCCACGGCGGCCAGGGTGGCCCCCACGTTGGTGGCCTTGGAGTCGTTGATCCAGCGCACCCCGTTCACCTCCCGCACGAAGCGGGCGCGATGGGGCAGGCCCTCGAAACGGCGCAGCACGGCGAGCTGGGGCTCGCGGGGAATGCCGACCGCGTCACACAGGGCCATGGCCGCCAGGGCGTTGGCCTGGTTGTGGGCACCGACGATCTTCATCTCGTCCACCGCCAGCAGCGGCTCGCCGTGCAGGGTCAGCCAGTGGCGGCCCGCCAGCTCGCAGCGGCCATAGCCGTTGCAGTCCAGCCCGAAGCTCTGCCATACCTGGCCCACATCGGGCAGGGTCTGGGGATCGTCGCGATTCACCAGGATGTGCTGGGAGTGCTGATGGATCTCCATCTTGGCGGCGCGGTAGTCGGCCATGCCCTCATAGCGATCCATGTGATCTTCGGAGAGGTTCAATACCACGGAGGCGGCGGCTCGCAGGCTGTGGGTGGTCTCCAGCTGGAAGCTGGAGAGCTCCAGCACGCAGAGATCCATGGGCTGCTTGAGCAATTCCAGGGCCGGGGTGCCGATATTGCCACCGACCCCGACCTTGAGGCCGGCCTCGGCGATCATCTCCCCCACCAGGGTAGTGACGGTGCTCTTGCCGTTGGAGCCGGTGATGGCGATGACGGGCACCTGGGTCTCGCGCACGAACAGCTCGATGTCGCCGACTATCCTGATGCCGCGCTCTGCCGCGGCCTTGAGCTCCGGGGTCGAGAGGGCAATGCCCGGGCTCGCCACTATCATGTGCGCCTGCTTGAGCCGTTCTCCGTCCAGCCCGTGGACGAGCTCCACCTCGGGGGGCAGCTGCTCCTTGCCGGGGGGGTTGGCACGGGTGTCCATCACCAGGGGCGTGACGCCGCGGCCGAGGAAGTAGTCGACGCAGGAGAGTCCGGTTTTGCCGAGTCCGATGATGATGACCATGGCTTACCTCACCTTCAGGGTGGCGAGGCCAAGGAGCACCAGCATGAGGGTGATGATCCAGAAGCGCACGATGACGCGCGGCTCCGGCCAGCCCTTCTTCTCATAGTGGTGATGAATGGGCGCCATGCGGAAGATCCGCACGCCGCGCAGCTTGTAGGAGCCCACCTGCAGGATCACCGAGACGGTCTCCATCACGAAGACGCCCCCCATGATCACCAGCAGGAACTCCTGGCGCACCAGCACGGCGATGGTGCCGAGCGCGCCACCCAATGCCAACGATCCTACATCCCCCATAAAGACCTGGGCCGGATAGGTGTTGAACCAGAGGAAACCCAGGCCCGCCCCGACGATGGCGGTACAGACGATCACCAGCTCGGAGGTGTAGGGCACGTAGGGGATGTGCAGGTAGTTCGCGAAGTTGACGTTGCCGGTCGCCCAGGCGATCAGGGCGAAGCCCCCCGCCACCATCACGGTCGGCATGATGGCGAGGCCATCCAGACCATCGGTCAGGTTGACCGCGTTGGAGGTGCCGACGATGACGAAGTAGGTCAGCAGGATGAACATCAGGCCGAGCTGGGGCATCACGTCCTTGAGGAAGGGCACCACCAGCTGGGTTTGGCCGTCGTGGGTAGCGGTGGCATAGAGGAACACGGCCACCCCCAGCGCAACGGCGGATTGCCAGAAGTACTTCCAGCGGGCGATCAGGCCGTCGGTGTTCTTGCGCACCACCTTGAGGTAGTCATCGGCGAAGCCGATGGCACCGTAGGCGCCCAGCACGAACAGCACCAGCCAGACATAGGGATTGTCGAGGCGGCACCAGAGCAGCACCGAGATGAAGATGGCGGCGATGATCATCAGACCGCCCATGGTCGGGGTGCCCTTCTTGCTGAGGTGGGACTCGGGACCGTCGTTGCGGATCACCTGGCCGAACTTCAGGATCTGCAAACGGCGGATGAGGCGCGGCCCCATCCAGAGCGCCACCACCAGGCCGGTGATGATCGACAGGATGGCGCGAAACGTCAGGTAGGAGAAGACGTTGAAGAAGGTGAAGTGCGGGGTGAGCAGTTCCGCCAGCCAGACTAGCATGTGGCTGACTCCTGATGGCCCTTGACCATCTCGACGATATCTTCCATGCGGGAGCCGCGGGCGCCCTTGACCAGAATCGAAATTTCCTGATGTGTCTTTATCATTTGCGCAAGCACTTCAAACAACGACGCCTTGTTATCGAAATGTCGGCCAGCCGCGGCATCTGCGGTGTGGCGACTCTGTTCCCCTACGGTCAGCACGGCGTCAAGGCCGCGCTCGCGGGCGTGGCGACCGACCCGGGCATGCTGCGCGGCGGACTCCTCACCCAACTCCTTCATGTCACCGAACACCAGCACCTTGTAGCCGCCCATGGCGGTCAGGGCGTCGATGCCCGCCAGCACGGACTCCACGCTGGCGTTGTAGGTGTCGTCCACCAGGGTGAGACCACCCCAGCGCTGCACGCAGAAGCGGCCCTTGACCGGCGCCATCTGCTCCAGACCGGCTTTGACCGAGGCCAGAGAAGCGCCGAGCGCCAGGGTCCCGGCGGCGGCGGCCAGGGCGTTCGCCACGTTGTGGCGGCCCGGAATGGCCAGGGTCAACGCCACCTCACCCTGCGGGGTGACCATCACGAATCCGGCGCAGCCCTGCTCGTTGAGCACGATGTCGCGGGCATGGAACGGCTGGCTCTGATCCTCGAGGGAGAAGGCGCAGCGGATGCCCTTCTCACGCCACTTGGGCCAGAATTCGTTGTCGGCATTGACGATGGCGCTGCCGCCCTCGCGCAGGCCTTCGAAGATTTCGCTCTTGGCATGGAAGACCCCCTCCAGGGAGCCGAAGCCCTCCAGATGGGCCGCCGCCACGTTGTTGATGATGGCGGCATCGGGCTTGGCCAGCGACGTGGTCCAGGCGATCTCCCCCGGGTGGTTGGCCCCCAGCTCCATCACCGCAAACTGGTGCTGCGGCTCCAGGCGCAGCAGGGTGAGCGGCACCCCCACCTCGTTGTTGAAGTTGCCGGCGGTGGCCAGCACCTCCCCCTCGCAGCGCAGGATGGCGGTGGCCATCTCCTTCACCGTGGTCTTGCCGCAGCTGCCGGTGATAGCCAGCACTTTCGGGTTGATGCGCTCGCGCACCAGCCGGCCCAGACGCCCCAGCCCCTTGAGGCTGTCGGCCACCACCAGTTGCGGTATGGCCAGGGGCAGCTCGCGTTCCACCAGCAGGGCGCTGGCGCCGGCGGCCACCGCCTGATCGCAGAAATCGTGGGCGTCGAAACGCTCGCCGCGCAGGGCGACAAACAGCGCCCCTTCGCCCAGGGTACGGGTGTCGGTGCTGACCGCCGTAATCTCGTGGTCGCTCCCGATCAGACGGGCATCGAGCACCTGCGCCAGGTCGGCAAGCCTGAGGGTCATCATCTGAATGACTCCATTAATGTGTGCAAGGCGGCCGCGACGGTTTCCCGGTCGCTGTAGTGCCGCTTGTCGGTTCCAATGATCTGATAATCCTCGTGGCCTTTGCCGGCCACCAGGATGATGTCCTCTTTGCTCGCCTGACTCAGCGCCAGCCGGATCGCCTTGACCCTGTCGTGCTCGATCTGCACGGCGCCGGGATCGCGAAGCCCCGCCACCATGTCGGCCATGATCCGGGCCGGCTCCTCGGTACGGGGGTTGTCGTCGGTCAGGATCACGCAGTCCGCATGCAGCTCCGCCATGGCGGCCATCATGGGCCGCTTGCCGCGATCCCGATCGCCGCCGCAGCCCACCAGGCACCAGAGGCGACCGTGGCAGTGCACCCGCAGGGCCTGCAGCGCCTTCTCCAGCGCGTCCGGGGTATGGGCGTAATCGACCACGGCGAGCGGCGCATCGCCACCGCCGAAGCACTCCATGCGACCGGTCACCGGCTGCAGCTGAGGCGCGGTGGCCAGCAGGGCGTCGAAATCGTAGCCGAGCACCAGCATGGCCCCCATGGCGCCCAGCACGTTGCTGACGTTGAAGCGGCCGAGCAAGGGGGCGGATAATACACCATTCCCCCAACTGGAGTTAATGCGCGTGTCAAAACCTCGTTGATGGAAATGGGGATCCTGCGCCGTCAGCTGTCGTCCGGCATGGTTTTCAATCGGGCCATTGACGCCGAAGGCCACCGCACCGGGATAGGCCGCCAGCCACTGCCGCCCCAGGCGGTCGTCCGCATTGATGACGGCGCAGGGTTCGTCCACCAGCTTCAGCAGCTCCTCCTTGGCGGCAGCATAGGCCTCCATGGAACCGTGATAGTCCAGGTGATCCCGGCTCAGGTTGGTGAAGACAGCCGCGGCAAATGGCAGGGCGGCGACGCGGTGCTGCACCAGACCGTGGCTGGAGACTTCCATGGCCACCAGATCGGCCCCCTGTTGCTGCAAGGCGGCCAGATTGGCCTGCACCTGCACGGCGCTGCCGGTGGTGTTCTCTGCTTCCACCAGCTCGCCGAACAGGCCGTTGCCTATGGTGCCCATCACCCCGGCCTTGCCTCCCAGCAGGGTGCGCCAGTTCGCCACCAGCAGGGCCGTGGTGCTCTTCCCGTTGGTGCCCGTGATACCCACCAGTTGCAGTTTCTGCCCCGGATGATCGTAGAAGTGGCCGGCCAGCTCGGAGAGGCGGGCGGGCAGATCCTGCATGCCGATGCAGGGGATCTGGGCCACAGGAGGGACGAATTCCCCATCCTCCTCAAACAGCACGGCGGTCGCTCCCTGAGCCACCGCCTGTTCGATGAAACGCCTGCCATCCACCTGATGGCCTCGGATCGCCACGAAGAGAGAGCCGGGACCGACCCGCCGGCTGTCGAGCTGGAGGTCGGTGAGGGGAAGCGCCGGGGCAGTGATGCCGAAGCGGCTCATCAGTTGATCAAGTGAGATGGACGGCATGGGCAGCCTCCGAAAATGCGGGAATGCGGGCGCACACGGGCGCCATGGAAAATGCCCCGACAGCGGCGGGGCCGATGGAAAAAGCCGGATGCCCGTCAAGTACGCGGTGCGCCATTGGTGGCCTCCGTGCGGGCAAGCTTGGCGGGCACCTCGGGCGGGATCGCGTCGGGACGGATGTTGAAGAGCTGCAGCACGCCCCCCATGGCCTCGGCAAAGGGCGGCGTCGCCACGGCGCCGCCGTAGTAGGCATCCCCCTTGGGCTCGTTGATCACCACCACCATGACGAAGCGGGGATTGCTGGCCGGGGCGAAGCCGGCAAACCAGGCCATGTAATCCTTGCCATAGCCCCCAGCCACGGCGACCTTGGCGGTACCACTCTTGCCGCCGACCCGGTAGCCCGGGATCTGGGCCTTGGGAATGGCGTTGCTGACCACGTACTCCAGCGCCTGCAGCATGGCGGCCGCGTTGTTGTGGTCGATGACCTGCTCGCCCTTGGGCGGCTTGGTCACCTTGATGATGGAGAGCGGCACCCGCTTGCCCTTGTTGGCCAGGGTGGCGTAGGCGGAGGCGAGCTGCAGCGGGGTGACCCGCAGGCCGTAGCCGAACGACAGGGTGGCCCGCTCGATGTCGGACCAGCGGCGACGCTGGGGCAGCATGCCGCTGCTCTCCCCCATCAGGCCGCTGCCGGTGTCCATCCCGAAGCCCACCATGCTGAGGGTGTTGATCATCTCCTGGGCTGGCATCCGCAGCGCGATGCGCGACATGCCGATGTTGGAGGAGTAGCGCAGGATGTCGTACAGGTTGGTCGCCTTGTGGATGCTCACGTCACGGATTTGCTTGGCCCCGATAAAGAGCGGCCCACCCGGGATGAAATCCTTCCAGCTGGTGACGCCGGCCTGCAGGGCGCTCAACAGAATCAAGGGTTTGACCGTGGAACCCGGCTCGTAGGTGTCGGTGACCACCCGGTTGCGCACCCGGAAACTCTGGTACTGGCCGCGGTTGTTCGGGTTGTAGGAGGGGGTGTTGACCATGGCGAGCACCTCGCCGGTCTTCACGTCCAGCATCACCATGGAGCCGGAGGTCGCCTTGTTCTCGTCGGTGGCCCGCTTGAGGGCGCGATAGGCCAGCGCCTGCACCCGCTGATCGATGCTCAGCTGCAGATCGTTGGCGTGCTTGCCCTCTTTCACCAGGCCCAGCCGCTCGATGACGCGGCCCTGGCGGTCCTTGCGCACCCGCATCTCCCCCGGGGTCGCGGTCAGCCACTCGTTGTAGCTGCGCTCGATCCCCTCGATGCCGCTGCCGTCGATGTTGGTCACCCCCACCAGGTGGGCGCTGATCTCGCCGGTCGGATAGAAGCGGCGCGCCTCGGGGCGCAGATAGATGCCCCCCAGTTTCAAGCCCTTGATGTATTCCGCCACCGCCGGCGTCACCTGCCGCTGCAGATAGACGAAGCGCTTGCTCGGGTTGGCGATGCGGTGCTTGAGGGTGTTGATGTCGAGCTTGAGCACGGCGGAGAGCGCCAGCCAGGCGCGCTCGTTGTGGATGGCGCCGGACTCGTGCACCGTCTTGGGATCGGCCCAGACGGCCTCGACCGGCACGGAGACCGCCAGCTGCTCGCCGTTGCGATCCGTGATCATGCCGCGCACCGCCTGGGTGGAGGTGGTGCGCAGGGAGCGCATGTCCCCCTCCTGGCGCAGCCTGTCCGGATCGATCACCTGGATCCAGGCCAGCCGCAGGATCAGCCCCGCAAATGCGATGCCGATGAAGAAAACCAGGGTGCGAAAGCGCCAGGGGTAGAGTGACGGTGCTTTCGCCTTGGCTTTGTCCTTTGCCGGAGCCTTGGTGGCGGCCTTGCGTGTCATGGTTGTGTAATTACCTTCTCGGTGGTCACCAGCGGGCGAGCCATCTGCAACTTGTCCATGGCCAGGCTCGCCACCCGGGAGTGCTCGGCCAGGGTGCCCTGCTCCAGCAAGAGGTGGCGCCACTCGATGTTGAGCCTGTCCTCTTCCGCCATCAGATCGTTCTGCTTGGCCGTCAGCCCCCGGGTCATGTTGGTCACCAGGATCACCGCGAAGGCGGTGACCAGCACGGCGATGGTCAGCACGACCTGCAACTTGTGGCGCCAGAGATCCGCAACGATCTCCCTGGCGAGGTGAACGCGCACTTCGCTCATGGCTTACTCCGCCAGCCGCTCTGCGACCCGCAGCACAGAGCTGCGGGATCGGGTGTTTTCATTGACTTCATGCTCGGAAGGCTTGAGCGCCTTGCCGACCGACTTCAGCTTGCGACCGCCGGCCAGCTGGGCCTCGGTCAGCGGGATGCCGTGAGGTACCTCGGGTCCTTTCTCGTGCTTGCGGATGAAGTGCTTCACCAGCCGATCTTCCAGGGAGTGGAAGCTGATGACGGAGAGACGGCCGTGAGGAGCCAAGACTTCCAGCGCGCCGTTCAACGCGGTTTCGATCTCGTCCAGCTCGCTGTTGATGTAGATGCGGATGGCCTGGAAGCTGCGGGTGGCCGCGTGCTTGCCCTTCTCCTTGCTCGGATTGACCCGGGCGATCATCTCTGCCAGCTGGCGGGTGCGCACATAGGGCTCGGTGACCCTGTCGTGCACTATGGCGCGGGCAATTTTCTTGGCGAAGCGCTCCTCGCCGAAGGTCTTCAGCACCCAGGCGATGTCGTCCACATCGGCGCGGGCCAGCCACTCGGCAGCGCTCTGGCCAGTGGTCGGGTCCATCCGCATGTCGAGGGGGCCGTCCTTCATGAAGCTGAAGCCGCGTTCGGCATCGTCCAGCTGGGGGGAGGAGACCCCGAGATCCAGCAGGAAGCCGTCCACCTTCCCCAGCAGGCCGCGCTCGCTCAGGTAGGAGGTGATGCCGGAGAAGGGGCCGTGCACGATCTCGAAACGGGGATCCTGGATCTTCGCGGCCTCGGCGATGGCTTGGGGATCCCGATCGATGGCGATCAGTCGGCCGTTGGGGCCGAGCTGCTGGAGAATGAGACGAGAGTGACCACCCCGGCCAAAGGTGCCGTCGACGTAGATGCCGTCCGGCTTGATGGCCAGCCCTTCGACGGCTTCGTGCAACAGCACTGTGATGTGTTCAGCGGCTTGGGTCATTTATAAAGAAAAATCCTGTAGTCGTGGTGAGCTTGCCCAGTCGTCCTCGGGCAGGCCCAGGATGTCGTCGTTGATCTGTTGTTGCCAGCGGGCTTCATCCCACAGCTCGAACTTGTTGAGCTGGCCCACCAGCATGACTTTCTTGTCCAGCCCGGCATGGCTGCGCAGCGGCTGGCTCAGCAGCAGACGGCCATTGCCATCCAGTTCGCATTCGGCCGCGTGGCCGAGCAGCAGACGCTGCAGGCGGCGTTCCGCCGGGTTGGTGCTGGAAAGGGTCTTGAGCTTGCGCTCTATCTCTTCCCATTCGTTCAGGGGATACAGCAGCAGACAGGGATGAGCGATGTCGATGGTGCAGACCAGCTGGCCGTCGCACTCGTCGCGCAGCCAATCACGAAATTTGGTCGGAATCGCCAACCGGCCCTTGCTGTCCAGGCTGATGGCGTGAGCGCCACGCAACAAATTGCAGTCCCTGAAAATGAGTTAAGGGGGCAAATCGCCCGATAAAAACCACTTTGATCCACTTTTCTCCACCATGAAGTTTAAGGACGAGCAGGAGGCTTTTCAAGCAAGGATCTCGGGCAGGGGAAACATATTGACGCAGCGTGGGGAGACGACCGATTAAATGAATTGATTTTTCACAAGTTATTGCTGCTCACAAGCAAGAGATAAATTGGGAACAATTAGAAAATGAACAAAGTAGATATATAAGGGCAGGCTTTTACCTCATCCGTCCTGCGAGAAATCCAGTCACTAACATTACGATGAGGTAAATCATAACAGCATGATTTATAAGCATATCACTCTCATCAAAACCAAGTGCTATTATGGCGAGAACGTGGATGATTGTTCCGCTGTTCCTCAAATAATAAAAAGAGCCTTGCGAGAAGGCGCAAGGCTCTTTGGGAAAGAGGTCGGAGTCGGCCTGTAAGCCGGGTTCTGTACCGGGTTGCCCCGGGTAGCAATCATTCCTCTAGGCCAGCAATCGCTCGCTGGCTCAAGCAACCTACCCGCCCCCAACGCGGGCCGCGCCAATAGGGGCCTATTTGGTCTTGCTTCGGGTGGAGTTTACCGTGCCACGAACTGTTGCCAGTCGCGCGGTGCGCTCTTACCGCACCCTTTCACCCTTACCTGATCCCTTGCGGGCCATCGGCGGTCTGCTCTCTGTTGCACTGGTCGTAGGCTCGCGCCCCCCAGGCGTTACCTGGCACCCTGCCCTGTGAAGCCCGGACTTTCCTCCCCTCCGCCCGTCTGTCCCGAGGGACACAACGACGAAGCAGCGATTGCCCAGCCAACTCCGAGGCGCGGATTATAGCCTCGTGAAGCGGACGGGGTAAACCGGCAATTCCCGATTACGACAATTAATGATGCTCGAGACCGTACTTGTAGAGGGCATTCTTCTTCACCCCGTGGATCTCGGCGGTGAGGGCCGCCGCCTTCTTGAGCGGCAGCTCGGCCACCAGCAGCCCCAGGGTGCGGATCGCCTCCGCCGGCAGCTCCTCTTCTTCCTTGCTGGCCCCCGCCACCACCAGCACGATCTCGCCGCGGCAGCGGTTCTCGTCTTCCCCGAGCCAGGCCAGCATCTCGGAGGCGGGCAGCCCGTGAATGGACTCGAAGGTCTTGGTCAGCTCGCGGCACACCACTACCTGGCGCTCCCCCAGGATGCGGGCGATGGCCTCGACCGTCTCCTGCACCCGGCGCGGTGATTCGTAGAACACCAGGGAGCGAGTATCTTCGCTCACCGCCTGCAGACGATCGTCGCGCCCCTTGGCCTTGGCGGGCAGAAAACCCTCGAAGGCGAAGCGGTCGGTGGGCAGGCCGGCCGCCGAGAGCGCCGTGATGGCGGCGCAGGGGCCGGGCAGCGGCACCACCTTGACCCCGGCCTCGCGACAGCGGGTGACCAGGTGATAACCGGGGTCGCTGATGAGGGGGGTGCCGGCGTCCGACACCAGGGCCACGCTCTTGCCCTCCTTGATCCGGGCGATCAGCACGTCCGCCTTCTGCTGCTCGTTGTGATCGTGCAGGGCGAAGGTCGGCACCGAGATCTGGTAGTGGCCGAGCAGGATGCCGGTGTGCCGGGTATCCTCGGCGGCCACCAGATCGACGCGGCGCAGAGTGTCCAATGCTCGCTGGGTGATATCCGCCAGATTGCCGATGGGGGTGGGGACTATATACAGGGTTGGGATGTCACTCATGGGATCTCCGAGCGTCCCGACAATTGTGTCGCCATATTGGCCCGTTTACACTATGGAGAATTTCAACACTGGTCGGGGAATGAACTTGAACCGGGTTACAAAGCAGCTAAGTGTATCACGACTCTTCGGCATCCTACTCGCGGCAGTCCTGCTTGCCGCCTGTGCGTCGGAGCCCAATCAACCTTCCGGACAGCCCGGCATGCCGTCGGCCTTCTCGGATTTGACCAAGAATGCCCAGTGGTATCTGGAGCAGGTGGATCCCGCCAAGCCGGCGGAAGCCTTCGTCTGGCAGGTGATGGCCGCGCGCAGCTACCTGGCCCTCGGCCAGGCCAAGCCGGCTGCCGCCCTGTACCAGCAGTTGCAGAAGCAGGCCCAGAGCCCAGAGCAGCAGGCGCAGCTGCAGCTGCTGCAGGCGCACCTGCTGCTCGCCCAGGGCAACGCCAACCAGGCGCTGATCCTGCTGGAGGGCAAACCTGAGGTGGCGCTGGATGCCGATACCCAGAAGGACTGGTACCGCCAGCGCGTGGTGCTGCAACTGGACATCAACAACAAGTTCGGTGCCGCCAAGTCGCTGATCCTGCTGGAGCCCTACCTGGCCAAGAATGAACTGGCCACCAACCATCAGCAGATCTGGTCTCTGCTCAAGAGCATGACCCCCTCCACCCTGCAGGCTCTGGAAGAGGCGCCGGCCCCCGACGTCACCACCGGCTGGCTGAGACTGGCCGCCCTGGTGAACGAATTCGGCGCCCAGCCGAGCCAGCTTGCCCGCCAGCTCGCCGGCTGGAAACAAGCCTTCCCGAACCATCCGGCCCAGAGCGACATGCCGGCCGGCCTGGGTGATCTCGCCACCACGGATGCCGGCCCCCTGCAGCAGGTCGCCGTCTTCCTGCCTCTCTCCGGCAATCTGGAAGCCCAGGGCGCCGCCATCCGCAACGGCATGCTGATGTCCTACAAGGAGAATCAGGGGCAGTTCACCCTGAACTTCTACGACACCCAGGGCAAGGCGATGGGGGATCTCTACAAGCAGGCGATCCAGGAAGGGGCCAACATGATCATAGGCCCGCTGCTCAAGGATCAGGTCGAGGATCTGCTCAAGTCCAACCCGACCGTGCCCGTGCTGGCGCTAAACGAGCTGGACAAGCCCATCGTCAACGACAACACCTTCTATTTCTCCCTCTCCGCCGCCGCCGATGCGAGCCAGGCCGCGCAGTATCTCTATGGGCAGGGCTATCGCAAGCCGCTGTTGATCGCCGCACAAGGCCGTATTGGTTACAGCAGTATCAAGGCGTTCGAGCAGGCCTGGGCCGGCGTCAGCCAGGAGAAACCCGTGGTTGCCACCTTCGGCGCACGCAACGAGGTGCAGGGCATGGTCAAGAACGCCCTGAGCGGCCGATCCACCGCCCGTGCCGGGGAGATAGTCCAGCTGTCCGATGCGACGCCGCGCAGCATAGACGCCGTTTACGTGGTGGCCAACAGCCTGGAAACCCGGATGATCAAGCCCTATGTGGACATCTCGGTCAATCCCATGGGCAGCCTGCCCATCTACAGCAGCGCGCGCGGCTATGACAGCGGCGCGACCGAGGTCGCCTCCGAGCTCAACGGCATGCACATCTCCGAGATGCCGCTGTTGCTGGGCGGCTACGAGAAGCAACGTGAACAGATTGCCCTGCTCTGGCCGCAAACCCAGGGGGACCTGCTGCGCCTATTCGCCCTAGGCTACGATGCCGTCGGCCTGGCTGGCAACCTGCAGCAGATGCGCAAGCTGAACGCCATGCAGCAACCGGGCATGAGCGGTCAGCTGAGCGTGGATCCTCAGGGCAACATAGTGCGCATGCTGGACTGGGCCACCTACCAGAATGGCCAGCTGGTCAGCGACACCGCCTTGCCCCAGCTGGAGGACGCGACCCATGAAGAGGCTACTGGCACAACTGCACCAGCAGTGGTTGAACCTGTTGCCATCGGCGGCGACGAACAAGGGACAGCACTTTGAGCAAGTAGCGGAACGCTGGTTGCAGGCCCGTGGCCTGCAACCCGTGACCCGCAACTACCGCTGCCGCGGTGGTGAAATCGACCTCGTCATGCGCCAGGGGGATACCCTGGTGTTTGTCGAGGTCAGATATCGTGCTCACGCCAGCCATGGCGGGGCCGCCAGCTCGGTCACCCGGCGCAAGCAGCACAAGATCGTGCTGGCCGCCCGCCACTATTTCAAGCAACATGCCATCAATGAGGCCAGCCAGGCCTGTCGATTCGATGTGATCGCGTTCGAGGGCGACCAGCCGGACTGGATCCAGAACGCGTTTTAAGAGGACCCCATGACAGATCCCATCAAAGAGAATTACACCGAGAGCATCCAGACCAAGATAGCGGCCGCCGAGGCGCTGCCGGACGCCATTCACACCGCGGCCCAGATGTTGACCATCTGTCTGCTCAATGGCCACAAGGTGATGGCCTGCGGCAACGGCCCCTCCTCGGCGCTGGCACAGCTGTTCATCTCCGAGCTGGTCAACTGCTATGAGACGCCCCGCCCCTCCCTGCCTGGCCTGGCCCTGACACCGGACATGGCCACCATCAGCGCCATCGCCACGGATCACGGTTTCGAAGAGGTATATGCCAAGCAGATCCGGGCCCTGGGTCAGCCCGGCGACATCCTGGTAGTCATCACCACCACGGGCAACAGTCGCAGCCTGATCAAGGCGGCCGAGGCGGCCCTCTCCCGCGACATGACCATCATAGTGCTGGGTGGCGGGGACGGAGGAGAGATCGCCGGCCTGCTCGGCCCCAATGACGTGGAGATCCGCGTCCCCTCCGCCCGTCGCCCCCGCATTCTGGAAGTGAATCTGTTGACCCTGCACTGCCTCTGTGATCTCATCGACCAGACTCTTTTCCCGCAACAGGAAGACTGAAACCATGAAGAAGCCCATTCTCGCATTTGTCCTTCTGACCGGCGCCTTGCTGCTGCAAGGCTGCGCAGCCGTGGTGGTCGGCGGTGCAGCCGGTACCGCCAAGGCGACCGGGGATCGTCGCACCCTGGGCGCCCAGTGGGACGATCAGACCATTGAGCTGAAGGCGGCCAATCTGCTGGCCGACAACAAGCCCCTGAGCGCGGCCAGCAAGATCAGCGTCTACAGCAACAATGGCCGCGTTCTGCTGGTCGGCCAGACACCCTCTGACGCTTACAAGCAGGAGGCGGGCAAGATAGTGGCCCGCATCGAAGGGGTACGCCACGTCTATAACGAGCTGCGTCTCGGCAAGCCGGTCAGCATAGGGGTGCGCAGCAACGACACCTGGATCACCTCCAAGGTAAGGGCCGACATGCTGGGGACCAAGAACTTCGACAGCACCAAGGTCAAGGTCGTCACAGAGAACAGCGAGGTGTTCCTGATCGGTCTGGTGACCCGTCAGGAGGGGGAACAGGCCGTGGAGATCGCACGCCACGTCAGCGGGGTCAAGCAGGTGATCAAGGCCTTCGAGTTCGCCCAGAACTGATCCGGCAGAGGCATATAAAATCTCTGGTCACTCTGAACACCGTACGGCCAGATTGATGATGACACTGACAAGGCAGGGTGCTCGAATCTACCCCGACTTCGCTGGGCAGCCCTGCCCCATCCATGATGTGAGTCGCGCCTGAGGGAGCCTTAAAGCCGCACAGCCTCGGAGACTGCCTATGTTTCAGGGTCTCCCTCAGACCGTTGGGCCAGTGGTCGTCATCCCGTTCTGGACACACACAAGCAAGCGGGTTGCTTCATCTTGGCGGGACAAGCAGACACTTCTTTACTCTCCGTTCAAGCTGTCTATGGATGCGACCTTTACCTGCAGCACCGCTCACCCGTGCCAGCTTGTCCGCCAACGCCAGGCCGCCACATTCGCGTACCATCTGCTATCAACGGCGGCTCACACACTTTGCCATGTCGGCACGCACTGCATCATCCCCCTCACACATTGCACCAGTATCCTTCGCAACGACTTGTTCCCTCGTTACCAGACACCAATAGATGACGCTTGCCTGCTGGGGCGGCCACCACCCGATCCGCGGCCGGGTTGTCCTCCCGCCGCCGCTCCAGTAGCATTCTTGCTCAATCCTCTTGTTCATAAGGAATGCTGATGAAGGCGTTGGACTACAAGCTGCTGCTGGCGCTGGATGCGGTCATGGAAGAGCAGAACTTCGAGCGGGCCGCCCAGCGCTTGCACATCACCCAGTCCGCCATCTCCCAGCGCATCAAGCAGCTGGAGCAGCAGTTTGCGGAGCCGCTCATCATCCGCAGCCAGCCGCTGCAGGCCACGGGGCTCGGCCAGAAGCTGCTGGCCCACTATCGCCAGGTGCGCCAGCTGGAGCTGGAGCTGGCCGGCGAGCTCTCCCCCGACGAGCCCAGGGCCCCCATCCGGGTCAGCATCGCCGTCAATGCCGACAGCCTGGCTACCTGGTTCCTGCCCGCCCTGGCGCCGCTGCTGGAGCAATACCCCATCGAGCTGAACCTGCTGGTGGATGACGAGAGCCGCACCCTGGACCGGGTGCGCGAGGGGCAGGCGTTCGGCGCCGTCAGCCTGCAACCCCAGCCGCTGGCGGGCTGCTGCGTCGACGAACTCGGCGAGATGCGCTATCTGCTCACCGCCAGCCCCGCCTTCGTCGCCCGCCACTTCCCGAACGGCCTCACGGCGGCAGCCCTGGCCAAGGCGCCGGCGGTGGCCTTCGATCAGCGCGACGACATGCACATCAGCTACATGGCCCGTCATTTCGCCCTCCCCCCCGGTGGCTACCCCTGCCACACGGTGCGATCCTCCGAGGCCTTCGTCGCCATGGCGGAGCAGGGGCTGGCCTGCTGCCTCATCCCGGAATTGCAGATCCGCCAGCAACTGGAAGAGGGGCGCCTGCTCGATCTCAACCCGGATCATCACCTGGTCGAGCAGCTCTACTGGCACCGCTGGGTGCTGGAGCGGGGGCTGCACAAGCAGATATCCCAGCGCCTGATCCAGCAGGGGCGACGGGCACTGCAACTCCGTTGAGGGGGCCATTCACCTTGGCTTTGGGGGGGTAAAAACGTATAGTGCTGGGCGATTAACCATCAGGTCTCCACTCAGGTTCCCCATTTATGTTCCAAGACAATCCGCTGCTGGCCCAGCTCAAGCAACAAATCCGCGAAAACATCCCCAAGAAAGAGGGTGTGATCCGCGCCTCCGATCGGGGCTTCGGCTTCCTGGAGGTCGATGAGAAGACCAGCTATTTCGTGCCGCCTCCCTACATGAAGAAGGTGATGCACGGTGACCGGGTGAGCGCCCTGATCCGCACTGAAAAAGAGAAAGAGGTGGCCGAGCCGGATGCCCTGCTGGAGCAGGCCGTCACCCGCTTCGTCGGCCGCGTCAAGATGTTCCGCGACCGCCTCAACGTGGTGCCCGACCACCCCCTCATCAAGGACGCCATCAAGGCCCGCGCCAAGAAGGGTCTGGACGAGAAGTCCTTCAAGGAAGGGGACTGGGTGGTTGCCACCCTCAAGCGCCATGCCCTGGTGGACGGCAACTTCTCCGCCGAGATCACCCAGCTCATCGCCACCCAGGAAGATCACAACGTGCCCTGGTGGGTGGTGCTGGCGCGCCACAACCTGGCCCAGATTGAACCGGCGGACCTGCCGGAGTGGAAGGTGATCGAAGAGGAAGAGCTGCCCCGCCGGGATCTGACCCAGGTTCCCTTCTTCACCATCGACGGTGCCAAGACCAAGGACATGGACGATGCCCTGGCCATCACCAAGCTGGAGAACGGCTGGGAGCTGCTGGTGGCCATCGCCGACCCGACCGCCTATGTGGCCGAGGGGAGCGAGCTGGACAAGGAGGCCGCCCAGCGCGCCTTCACCGTCTACATGCCGGGGCGCAACGTGCCGATGATCCCGCGCACCCTCTCCGACGAGCTCTGCTCCCTGAAAGAGGGCGAGGAGCGCAACACCCTGTGTGCCCGTCTGCTCATCGCCGAGGACGGCCTGCTGCTGGAGGAGACCGAGTTCTTCGCCGCCCGCATCAATTCCCATGCCCGTCTCAGCTATGACGACGTCTCCGACTGGGCCGAGCACGGCAAAGCGCTGGATATCGACGCCGGCGTCCTGGCCCAGCTGCCCCTGATGAAGGCGATGACGGAGGCTCGCATCAAGTGGCGCACCGAGCACGCCCTGGTGTTCCCGGACAGACCCGACTACGACTTCGAGCTGGGTGAAGACGGCGAAGTGCTGGCCATCCACGTGGAGCCGCGCCGCATCGCCAACCGCATGGTGGAAGAGTCGATGATCGCCGCCAACATCTGCGCCGGCCGCGTGCTGGGCAAAGAGGTCGGCTACGGCATCTTCAACGTCCACACCGGCTTTGACGAGGAGTCCCTGGACGGCGCCATCGAGCTGCTCAAGACCGCCGAGGCCCCGTTCGAGAAGGAAGATATCGCGAGCCTCTCCGGCTTCTGCGCCCTGCGCCGCTGGATAGACAACCTGGACACCCGCTGGCTGGACGGCAAGATCCGCCGCTTCCAGAGCTATGCCCTGATGTCCGCCGAACCGGGTGCCCACTACGGCCTGGGTCTGGATGCCTACGCCACCTGGACCTCCCCCATCCGCAAATACGGCGACATGGTCAACCATCGCCTGCTCAAGGCGGTCATCGCCGGCAAGACCCCGGGTGAGCGCCCCAGCCTGGAGCTGACCGAGCACCTGACCGCCTGCCGCCGCCTGCACCGCATGGTGGAGCGCGACATCGGCGACTGGCTCTATGTGCGCTACCTCAAGGCCGATGCGGGTACCGACAAGGTGTTCAACGCCGAGATCATCGACGTGATGCGCGCCGGCCTCAAGCTGCGTCTGCAGGAGAACGGCGCCGTGGTCTTCATGCCCGCCCGCCATATCCTGGACAACAAGGATCGGCTGGAGTGCAACTGGGACAACGGCCGCGTCTATCTGGACAAGACCGAGGTGGTCTACGAGCTCGGCCAGATCATCGAGGTGAAGCTGACCGAGGCGGTGGAAGAGACCCGCTCCCTCATCGCCAAGCCGGCGGTGGATCTGGTGCCGGGTCCGGCGCCGGTCGCTCCTGCCAGCGAAGCAGAGGCGGCGCCGACCGCCGAGGCACCCAAGGCGGAATAAACCCGCAGCCAGCCTTGTCCCGAAAAAGCCCGCTTCCCGCGGGCTTTTTCATGAGCGCGCCGCAGAGGCGGACCACACCGGGATGGAAGGCGCAGCCGAACGCCCGCATTTTGCCATGCCGCCAAGAAGGGAATGGCAGCCACGGGAAGCGTCGGGAAGCACAGAGGAAGGAAACAGGAGGAGTCATGCCGGAGGCGATCCCCCCCGGCGGCGAAAACTGAAAGTGGGTTACAGAATCACTGATTCATCGATAAATAATGGGTGATGGAGCCTGATTAATCGTTGCAGCTTGTCAATTGGATGACACAAGCCATGCCTCAATCGAGTACAAATCACCATTATGTGACGAGAATCACATTGACACATGATTTGCGCAAACAACAAAACGAGATTCTCATCACAAAAAATCGGAGAGAAAAGGCGAGGAGATCGAAATGTAACCGAAATACGGCGAGTGATTGTGATCGACATCACTGTGCATGGAGGGGGTAGGCCAGGGTATTTGAGATGTGGGTCACAATACCCCCCGTTTTCAGCCTAATTTGATTACAAGCTGGTAGATTGAAGTTGCTTAGACGACAGGGATGGGGTTCTGCAAAACCGACCATCCCCACTACCACCCTTAATCACACAGGCTTAAAACGGGGTCCCGACATGTTATCACCGGATACCAAAGTCAAGATACAGAATTTTGGACGCTTCCTGTCCAATATGGTCATGCCCAACATAGGCGCCTTCATCGCCTGGGGCTTCATCACCGCCCTCTTCATCCCCACCGGCTGGCTGCCGAACGAGACGCTGGCCAAGCTGGTCGGCCCCATGATCACCTACCTGCTGCCCCTGCTCATCGGCTACACCGGCGGCAAGCTGATCGGGGGTGACCGGGGTGCCGTGGTCGGTGCCATCACCACCATGGGCGTCATCGTGGGGACCGACATCCCCATGTTCATGGGCGCCATGATGGTCGGCCCGCTCGGTGGCTGGGCCATCAAGCGCTTCGACAAGGCGATGGAGGGTCGCGTCAAGAGCGGCTTCGAGATGCTGGTGAACAACTTCTCCGCCGGCATCATCGGCATGCTGCTGGCCATCCTCGCCTTCTTCGTGATCGGTCCCTTCGTCAAGGTGCTCTCCGGTGCCCTGGCCGGCGGCGTCGACTTCCTGGTCGCCCACGGTCTGCTGCCGCTCACCTCCATCTTCGTCGAACCGGCCAAGATCCTGTTCCTGAACAACGCCATCAACCACGGCATCTTCTCGCCGCTGGGCATCCAGCAGGCCACCGAACAGGGCCGCTCCATCTTCTTCCTGATCGAAGCGAACCCGGGCCCGGGCCTCGGCGTGCTGCTGGCCTACATGGTGTTCGGTCGCGGAGCCGCCAAGCAGTCCGCTGCCGGTGCCTCCATCATCCACTTCTTCGGCGGCATCCACGAGATCTACTTCCCCTACGTGCTGATGAACCCGCGCCTCATCCTGGCGGTGATCGCCGGCGGCATGACCGGGGTCTTCACCCTGACCCTGTTCAACGCAGGCCTGGTCTCCCCCGCCTCGCCGGGCTCCATCTTCGCCGTGCTGCTGATGACACCGAAAGCCTCCCTGATCGGGGTGCTGCTCTCCATCATCGCCGCCGCCACCGTCTCCTTCCTGGTCGCCGCCGTGTTCGTCCGTGCCCAGCAGCCGGAAGCCGACGAGGCCGATGCCCTGGGTGAAGCCACCCGCAAGATGAAGGCCATGAAGGGTGCCAAGCCCGAGACCACCGCGGCCAAGAAGCCGGGTGCCGAGCTCACTGCGGTGCGCAACATCGTCGTTGCCTGCGATGCGGGCATGGGTTCCAGCGCCATGGGTGCCGGCATGCTGCGCAAGCGGGTGCAGGCCGCCGGCCTCGACATCAGCGTCACCAACCGTGCCATCAACAACCTGGACGATCAGGTGGATCTGGTCATCACCCACAAGGATCTGACCGACCGTGCCCGTCGCCACGCGCCGCACGCCCGTCACATCTCCCTCTCCAACTTCCTCGACAATGCCCTCTATCAGGAGTTGGTGCAGAACCTCACCCTGGCCAACGCGGCCAACGACGACGTGGCCAACCCGCAGCTGCTGGTGGCGGCCAACGACGACAGCTACGAGCCGCAAGCCAGCGAGGTCTTCACCCTGAGCCTGCAGGACGTGCATCTGGGCCTCAAGGCCGACAACAAGGAGGCCGCCATCCTGGCCGCCGGCAGGTTGCTGGCCGAGCGCGGCTACGTGGCACCGGACTATGTCGACGCCATGTTGGAGCGGGAGAAGCTGGTCTCCACCTACCTCGGCGAGTCCATCGCCGTGCCCCACGGCACCATAGCCGCCAAGGAGCACGTCAAGCGCACCGGCATCGTCATCTGCCAGTATCCGGCCGGGGTCGCCTTCGGCGAGGGCGCCGACGAGGTGGCGCGCCTGGTCATCGGCATCGCCGCCCGCAACGATGAACACATTCAGGTCATAACCCGCCTGACCAATGCACTGGACGAACCCGGTCTCGTCGACCGCCTGGCCAGTACCCAGGATCCTCAGGAGTTCCTGGACTTGCTGGGCGCCGAACAGGCTGCCTGATCATCCGTCATCGTCTTTGGTTATAGAGGTTAATATCATGAAAACATTGCATTTTGGTGCCGGCAACATAGGTCGTGGCTTCATCGGAAAACTGCTGGCGGACGCCAGCCACCAGGTCACCTTCGCCGACGTCAACGAGACCCTGATCGATCAGCTCAACCACCGCCAGGAGTACAAGGTGCACGTGGTGGGCACGGATCAGAAGCTGGACGTGGTGCGCAACGTGGCGGCGGTCAGTTCCGCCGGCCACGAGGTGATCGCCCGCATCATCACCGCCGATCTGGTGACCACCGCGGTCGGCCCCAACATCCTGGACAAGATTGCCAGCACCCTGGCCAAGGGGCTGCAGGCCCGCTTCGATGCCGGCAACCTGACCCCGCTCAACGTCATCGCCTGCGAGAACATGGTGCGCGGCACCAGCCACCTCAAGCAGGAGGTACTCAAGTATCTGCCGGTCGCGTATCATGCCACCCTCGAAAACTGTGTCGGCTTCGTCGACTCGGCGGTGGATCGCATAGTCCCGCCGGCGGCGGCGAACGACGATCCCCTGGAAGTGACGGTGGAGAGTTTCAGCGAGTGGATCGTCGACCAGACCCAGTTCAAGGGGGAGCTGCCCCAGGTGGCGGGCATGGAGCCTACCGACAACCTGATGGCCTTCGTCGAGCGCAAGCTGTTCACCCTCAATACCGGCCACATCGTCACCGCCTACCTCGGCAAGCTCAGGGGCTATGGCACCATCCGCGAGGCGATCGAGGATCCGCTGATCCGCAGCAAGGTGCGCCGCGCCATGGAGGAGAGCGGAGCCGTGCTGGTGAAGCGATACGGTTTCGACCCGCGCCTGCACGCCGCCTATATCGAGAAGATCCTGGCCCGCTTCGCCAACCCCTATCTGGTGGACGAGATCGACCGGGTTGGTCGCCAGCCACTGCGCAAGCTGTCGGCGGGGGACAGGCTGGTGAAGCCGCTGCTCGGCACCCTGGAGTACGGCCTGCCGAGCGATCACCTGCAGGAGGGCATCGCGGCGGCGCTGCACTACCACAATGCCGACGATCCCCAGGCGGTGGAGCTCCAGTCCCTGCTCGCGGAGCTGGGCCCGGCCCGGGCCCTGGCCAGGGTGACCGGCCTGGATGAAAACAGCGATGTCGTGCGCACCATAGTCGCCCGCTACAACAACTTGAAGTGACCCTATGGGGTGCCTTCACCGCCGCCGGTCAGCGCAGACCGGCCAGTGAGGCACCCCATACGATAAAACCGGGGAAGAGCCTGGCTCTCCCCCTGTCAGCCGGACCCTAGAGACCTATGACCACACACCAGGAAGATGATGTACTGGAGCGACTGAACGAGCAGGACGGCCCCCGCGGCTTCTTTCTCGAGGTCGTGACCATCCTGGAAGAGGCGGTCGACTCCCTGATGCGGCGAGCCTTTCGCCAGGAGGAGTATGCCGTCAAATACGCCATCGAGCCCCTGCTCAACCAGAGCGGCCCCCTCGGCCAGCTGGAGGTGCGCCTCAAGCTCATCTTCGCCCTCGGCCTCATCTCCCTCGAGCGCTATCAGGATCTCGAGGCCTACCTGAAGATCCGCGATTTTCTGGTGCGCGATCCCAAGGATTACCGCTTCAGCGACAAGCCGATCCGGGATCTGCTGGCTCGCCTCCATGGCATCAATCAGGGCAGCATGATGCCGCAGGATCCGCCGGCCAACGAGGAGGACTGGCCCCTCTACCAGATGCAGCTCAACCGGCTCGATCAGATGGTGCGCTCGGCCCTGGTGCTGGCGGTGACCGACTGTGTCACCGAGCTCCACAAAGAGAGTCCCATCTGATCGGGACCGTCCGCTGAGGGCCCACCCACAGGGTGTCAACTTGCCCTCCCCGCTACACTAGGTCCAACCCCATCATCTGTCCGAGGTTGGCATGATTGCACTCTCCCTCGCCGGGATCGCCTTGATCTCCCTGCTGGCCCAGTGGCTCGCCTGGTCGCTGCGCGTCCCCGCCATCCTGTTCCTGCTGCTGAGCGGCCTGCTGCTCGGTCCGATCACGGGCGCGCTCGACCCGGATCTGTTGCTGGGGGAGCTGCTGTTTCCCCTGGTCTCCCTCTCGGTCGCCATCATCCTGTTCGAAGGGGCGCTGACCCTGCACCTGACCGAACTCAAGGGGATCGGCAAGGTGGTGCGCAACCTCTGTTCGGTGGGCATGCTGGCCAGCTTCGCCGTCATCGGTGTGGCCAGCTACTTCCTGCTCGGGCTGGACTGGCGGGTCGCCATGGTGCTCGGCGCCGTGCTGGTGGTCACCGGCCCCACCGTGGTCGCCCCCATGCTCAACGTGATCCGGCCGGTGCGGGAGGTGGACAAGATCCTGCGCTGGGAGGGGATCGTCATCGACCCCATCGGCGCCCTGTTCGCGGTGCTGGTGTTCGAGGCGGTGCGCCTCGGCAGCCAGAGCGACGTGCTCAGCCACACCCTGCTGGCGCTGGCCAAGACGGTGGGGGTCGGCTCCCTGATGGGGGCGGCCGCCGGCTGGCTCACTACCTTGCTGATCCGCAAGGACTGGTTGCCGGTCAGCCTGCACAAGTTCGGTGTGCTGGCGCTGGTGCTGGTCACCTTCACCCTGTCTGACTGGCTCAGCCACGAGTCCGGCCTGCTGGCGGTGACCGTGTTCGGCATCTGGCTCGCCAATCAGGAGGGGCTGGATCTGGAGGAGGTGCTCGCCTTCAAGGAGGACCTTGCCGTCATCCTCATCTCCTCCCTCTTCATCCTGCTGGCGGCCCGCCTCGATCTGGCCCAGCTCTGGCAGCTCGGCCCCATGGTGCTGGCGCTGCTGTGCGTGGTACAGTTCGTCGCCCGCCCGCTCTGCATCCTGGTCTCGACCTGGGGGTCGGACCTGCCCTGGCGGGCGCGGGCCCTGCTCGGCTGGATAGCGCCCCGCGGCATAGTGGCGGCGGCGGTCAGCGCCTCCTTCGCCATCAGCCTGCACCAGGCCGGCATCGCGGATGCCGACAAGCTGGTGCCCCTGGTGTTTGCCGTCATCATCTTCACCGTGGTGTTGCAGAGCCTGACGGCCACCCCCCTGGCCCGGCTGCTCGGCATGCGCCAGAGCGCGCCCAACATCTGGCTGCTGATCGGCGCCAACTCGGTGGCCCGCGCCATAGGCCGGGCGCTGGCGGATCAGGGCATCCCCGTCCATCTCTCGGATCCGGCCTGGGAGCACTGCAAGCTGGCCCGCATGAGCGGTCTGCCCTGCTATTTCGGCAACCCGCAGTCGGAGCACGCCGAGCTGCACCTGCCCCTCACCAGCATCAATACGGTGCTCGCCCTCTCCCCCAACCGCCACAACAACGCCCTCGGCGTGCTGCATTTTGCCCACCTGTACGGGGAGGAGAAGGTCCACTCCCTGCGCTCCAGCGAGCAGCATGGCAAGGCGAACCGGGAGAGCGCCACCTTCCGCGCCCGCCAGCACCTGTTCGGCCCCGACGTCAATTTCGCCCGCCTGAGCGGCCTGCTGAGCCGGGGCGGCCAGATCAGGGCCACCAGGCTGAGCGACGCCTTTGACTGGGGCCAGTACCAGGACGCCAATCCGGGCGCCATCCCCCTGTTCGTGCTGGATCCCAGGGGCAGGCCCAGGGTCGTCACCGGCCCCGTCGCCCCCCTGGCAGGGGAGCTGCTGATCGCCCTGCAACCGCCCAGGGAGGCGGGATGAAGGGGGCGCATCCTTGGCTGCGAGCTAGACTTGAGGGTGGCGCCATGAGTCACAGGAGGATGTCATGACAGTCAGCGAATTGCGTGCGCTTCACCAGCAGCACAGGTTCAGGGAGGCGGAGATCATGCACGACATCATCGCGCCCGGCTGGATCGTGGAGTTTCGGGGGCAGGACGGTCATCTCTATGTGATGACGGATACCCTGGGGTGTCCCATGAGCTTCTCCTCCACCGAGGAGGCTCGCGACCACATCCATCTAGTGGCCGATTGCCCCATCCAGGTCGAACACCTCTACCGCTTCTTCGAACGTTGAGCCCCCGACCAGCAAGAAGGCTCCCGCAGGAGCCTTCTTCACTCCGGTTGCAGGGGTTCAACCTCCTTGCCCTCCAGCCGCCTGACCGGCTTTTGCAGGATAAGGTTGGCCGGATAGGTGACCAGATCGCCGTTGTCATCCCGCACCCGCACATAGAAGAGGCCGATCTCGGTGATGACGCCGGTGACGGAATCGTCCTTGTCCAGGATGCGGATCCGGTCGCCGATCTTGTAGGGGAAGGCGAAGAAGATGGTGATGCTGGCGGTGATGTTGGAGAGGATCGACCACTGGGCCACCATGGCGACGCCGAGCACCGCGAAGAAGGAGGAGGCGAGCACCACCAGCCGGGAGAAGTCGAGCCCCCAGACCCCCGCCAGGATCAGCAGGGTGGCGCAGCCGAGCAGGAAATGGAACACGTGCTCCACGTAGATCACCCGGTTCTCGCTCACCTGCCGGCTCTGGCCAAGGGCCATCAGGCTCTTGTGGATGAGGCCGCGGATCAGGGTGTGACCCAGCAGCAACAGCAGGGTCCAGCCAAAAGATTCCCATGTCGTCATGTTCACTCCTTACCACCAGCGCCTGTGCTTGAGCCAGACCGCGAGTCCGGTCGCCAGCGCCAGCAGGGAACCACAGAAGACCCAGAAGGCGGTCGGGCTCTCGGCCCCCGGCATGCCCCCCAGGTTGATGCCGAACAGGCCGGTCAGGAAGCTGGCGGGCAGGAACAGCAGCGCCATCACCGACATCTGGTAGGCGCGGCGGTTGGTCGCCTCCGCCATCAGGTTGTTGATCTCGTCCGCCAGCACGGCGGTGCGCGCCACCCCGGCATCCAGATCGTCCAGCCAGCGCCGCAGGCGGTCGGCGATGTCGAGCAGACGGCGCCTGTCGTCCTCGTCCAGCCAGCTGATCTTCTCGTTGGCCAGGCGCGCCACCAGATCCCGCTGGGGGGAGAGGTAGCGGCGGATCATGATGAGCTGCTTGCGGATCCGTGCCAGCCGGCCATTGGGGGGCAGATCGCGCATCAGCACCATCTCCTCCAGATCCAGGATCTGATCGTGCAACTCCTCGACAAACTCCCCCGCCCTGTCGGTCAGGGCATCGCAGATCTCCACCAGCCAGTCGGCGGGGGAGTCGGCGCCTCCCCCCAGCGTCAACTGCTCGAACACGTCCTTCTCGGAGAGCAGCGGACGGCGGCGACTGCTGATGATGAGATCCGGCGTGATGTAGATGCGCAGCGCCACCATCTCTTCGGGTCTGTGATCCTTGTTGTGGTTGATGCCCCGCAGGATCAGCAGCACCGTCTCCCCCATCCTGACCAGCTTGGGCCTGTTGCTCTGGCCGAGCAGGGCTTCGCGCGCCGCCTCCCCCAGCAAGGGGGTCTGCAGCAGCCAGCGCGCGGCCTCCGGGTTGCCGTAATCCAGATGCAGCCAGCCGGGCTGGGCTGCCGGGATCTCGCTTCCTGCCGCCAGCGGCTGCATGCCCCCCCTGCCATCCAGGGTCAGGCCATAAATCACGTCACTGGGCACCCGATCCATCCACACGTCCTTCTCGCTCATGGTCATCGGCCCAGCTTACACCAAAGCCGGGCCCGACTCAGCCCCGGGGCAGCCGCCCCGCACCGGCCGTGCTAACATTGCAGCCTCGCCTCAGACACAGGAAACCATGCCATGCCCATCTGGGTTGATGCCGATGCCTGCCCGCTCCCAATCAAGGAGATCCTCTACCGCGCCGCCCACCGCGCCCAGGTCGTCACCACCCTGGTGGCGAATCAGGGGTTGCGGGTGCCCCCCTCTCCCTTCATCAAGACCCAGCAGGTGGAGAAGGGGTTCGATGTGGCGGATCATGTCATCGCCCAGCAGGTCAAACCCGGCGATCTGGTGATCACGGGCGACATCCCCCTCGCCTCCTGGGTGATCGATGCCGGGGGCGAGGCGCTCAACCCCCGCGGCGAGATCTACACCCGCGAAACCATCAAGGCGCGCCTCGGCATGCGCAACTTCATGGAAGAACTGCGCTCAGCCGGGGTGCAGACCGGCGGCCCCGCCCCCCTCAACGCCGCCGACAAGCAGCGCTTCGCCAATGCGCTGGACAAGTGGCTGGTCAGGGGCAAGCTCTGACCCCTGCCCCACGCCGTCTGACAGGGCCAGGCCCTGCCTCTTGTGGACGGCCTGAGACCGCCAGACGCCCAAAAAACAACCCCCTGCCGGGGCAGGGGGTTGTCAGCACGAGCGCGGAGGGATGAGTTAGAGCATTACGCCGGCGATGACGGCGGAGAGCAGGCTCACCAGGGTGGAGCCGTAGACCAGCTTCAGGCCGAAGCGGGAGACCATGTTGCCCTTCTCTTCGTTCAGCGCCTTCACTGCACCGGCGATGATGCCGATGGAGCTGAAGTTGGCGAACGACACCATGAAGATGGAGAGCATGCCGACGGTACGCGGGGAGAGCTCGGCGGCGATCTTGCCGAGATCCATCATGGCCACGAACTCGTTGGTCACCAGCTTGGTCGCCATGATGGAGCCGGCCTGCAGCGCCTCACCGCTCGGGATGCCCAGGATCCAGGCGATGGGGTAGAAGATGTAGCCCATGACGTGCTGGAAGTTGACCCCAAATGCCGCCTCGAACAGGAAGTTGATGAGGGCGATCAGGGCGATGAAGCCCACCAGCATGGCACCGACGATGACCGCCACGGTGAAACCGGCCATGATGTATTCGCCCAGCATCTCGAAGAAATTCTCCTGCTTCGGGGTGTGGTGCTCGTCACCCTCGGCCAGCGCCTTGGCGTCGGTCACGGTATTGTCCGGCTCGTAGGGGTTGATCAGCGACAGCACGATGAAGGTGCTGAACATGTTGAGCACCAGGGCCGCCACCACGTAGCGCGGCTCGATCATCTGCATGTAGGCGCCGACGATGGACATGGAGACGGTGGACATGGCGGTCGCCGCCAGGGTGTACATCTGCTTCTCGTTCAGGTGCGGCAGCACGTTTTTCAGCGCGATGAAGTTCTCGGACTGGCCGACGATCATGGAGCTGATGGCGTTGAAGGACTCCAGCTTGCCCATGCCGTTGATCTTGGCCAGCACGGTGCCGATGCCGCGAATGACGATGGGCAGCAGGCGGATGTACTGCAGGATGCCGATCAGCACTGAGATGAAGACGATGGGCATCAGCACCATCAGGAAGAAGGAGAAGGCCCCCTCGTTCATCAGGCCGCCGAACACGAAGTCGGTCCCCTGCTTGGCAAACTCCATCAGCTTGGTGAAACCGGCGGCGAACCCGCCGATGACGGCCAGACCCACTTCGGAGTTCAGCATGAACCAGGCGAGCGCCAGCTCGACCACCAGCAGTTGACCGATGTAGCGCGGCTTGATCTGTTTCCAGTTGCGGCGGTTTGCCAGCAACGCCAGAGCCAGGACCATCACGAGTCCGAGCACAAAGTGAACGTATTCCATACCTGTAGCACCTGAGTGAATTGTAATTTTTGACCGGCGCCATCATAGACATTTGCACATTTAAAAATCTGATAGCCATCACAATCCGCGGTAAAAATATGCATGCAGGATAATACAAACGTTTTTAAATTAATTAAACAATTTCGCCAGTATTAATCCATCGTCCACAAAACAATTAAATCATTATAAAACAATCACTTAAAAATAATCCGCTTCACATTAAAGGCTTATTTTCACAGCCGCATTACATCCCTTTAAAATTCGCACAGTGGCGTCGCAGCCAACCTGTCAAATTTACGACCGCTTTATTTAATCAAGGCGAAATGACAAACGTTTATCTTATTTGCAATGAATGATGACGGCGCCATCAACCTATTTCCACGACAGCGGAATGGTGACTCGCATGCTCCCTGCCCGGCTGGCAGCCCAGACTCCCCTGCCGGGGCGGGAAGGCAGGCACCCGCACTGTCGCTCAAATTTGCGCCACATCCGGCGGGGGATTCTGGTACAATGCGCGCCCCTGCGCCCGGCGCAGCCCGTTTTCTCCGATATAGAGTCCTTTTGTGAACAACAGCGAATTTAGCAGCCTCACCCTCTCCCCCGCCCTGCAAGAGAACCTCGTCAGCCTGGGCTATCTGCAGATGACCCCGATCCAGGCCCAGAGCCTGCCCCTGGTACTCGATGGCAAAGACTTGATCGCCAAGGCAAAAACTGGCAGCGGCAAGACAGCCGCCTTCGGCCTCGGCCTGCTCTCCCGCCTCGACGTCAACCGGCTCGAGGTACAGGCCCTGGTGCTCTGCCCGACCCGCGAGCTGGCGGATCAGGTGGCCACCGAGATCCGCCGTCTCGCCCGCACCCTGCCCAACGTCAAGCTGGTGACCCTGTGCGGCGGCACCCCGACCGCCCCGCAATCCGCCACCCTGGGCTTTGGCGCCCACATCGCCGTCGGCACCCCGGGCCGGATCCTCAAGCACCTGGAGCAGGACACGCTCGTGCTCGACGGCCTCCAGACCCTGGTGCTGGACGAGGCGGATCGCATGCTGGACATGGGCTTTGGCGAGGACATCAACCGGGTCATAGGCTATGCCCCGCACGAGCGTCAGACCCTGCTCTTCTCCGCCACCTATCCGGAGGGGATCGCCCGGATGAGCCGCGGCGTGCAGCGCAACCCGGTCGAGGTGAGCGTGGAATCCCTGCACGAGGGCAGCGCCATCGAACAGAAGCTGTATGAAGTGCCGGCCGGCCAACGCCTGGACGCGCTCACCTGGCTGCTGAGCCACTATCAGCCGGGCTCCTGCGTGGTGTTCTGCAACACCAAGCGCGCCTGCAACGAGGTGGCCGACCATCTGGCCGCCAAGGGCTTCTCGGCGCTGGCGCTGAACGGCGATCTGGAGCAGCGCGAGCGGGATCAGGTGCTGGTGCGCTTCGCCAATGGCAGCGCCACCATACTGGTGGCCACCGACGTGGCCGCCCGCGGGCTGGACATCAAGGAGCTGGGCGCCGTCATCAACTACGAGCTGACCTACGACCCGGAAGTGCATGTGCACCGCATCGGCCGCACCGGTCGCGCCGGCCAGCAGGGCCTGGCCCTGAGCCTCTACCAGCCCAACGAGGCCCAGCGCGTCAACTTTATCGAGGAGTACCAGAAAGCGCCGATGCCGCTTGGCGATCTCGACGGGATAGGCCGCGAGATCAAGCCGATCGCGCCGCAGATGGTGACCCTCTCCATCGACGCGGGCCGCAAGAGCAAGGTGCGGGCCGGCGACATCCTGGGCGCCCTGACCGGCGAAGGCGGCATTGCCGGGGCCGACGTCGGCAAGATCCAGATCGCCGAGCAGTACTCCTATGTCGCGGTCAGACAGGGCGCGGCCAAGGCGGCGCTCAAGCGACTGCAGGAAGGCAAGATCAAGGGGCGCAGCTACCGTGCCCGCAAACTGGGCTAAGGTTCAGACCACAGGCGCCGCACCGGCGCCTGTTTCCTATTCTTCCGTGCCCATGACGGCGAGGCAGGTGCCATGACCCGGACAACTCCCGAAGTAAGCTGCCAGAACTGCGAGGCGTGCTGCTGCCGTCTCGAGGTGATGCTGTTTACCGATACCGGCGTGCCGGACCGCTATGTCGAAGAGCGGGAAGGCGAGGTGCCCGTGATGCACCGGCTGGAAGATGGCTGGTGCGCGGCGCTCGACCGGAACACCATGATGTGCCGCATCTACGAGGTACGCCCACTGATCTGCCGCGAATTCGAGATGGGTGAGCCCGACTGTCTCGACGAACGGGACAAGTGGTTTATCACGTTGAGTTAATCTGCTGAAGGGCGCTCGTTCGCCACTCCCCGCGATGATGTGCAGCATCCATGAGGTATGCCCGCTGATCTGCCGCGAATTCGAGATGGGTGAGCCCGACTGTCTCGACGAACGGGACAAGTGGTTTATCACGTTGAGTTAATCTGCTGAAGGGCGCTCGTTCGCCACTCCCCGCGATGATGTGCAGCATCCATGAGGTATGCCCGCTGATCTGCCGCGAATTCGAGATGGGTGAGCCCGACTGTCTCGACGAACGGGACAAGTGGTTTATCACGTTGAGTTAATCTGCTGAAGGGCGCTCGTTCGCCACTCCCCGCGATGATGTGCAGCATCCATGAGGTATGCCCGCTGATCTGCCGCGAATTCGAGATGGGTGAGCCCGACTGTCTCGACGAACGGGACAAGTGGTTTATCACGTTGAGTTAATCTGCTGAAGGGCGCTCGTTCGCCACTCCCCGCGATGATGTGCAGCATCCATGAGGTACGCCCGCTGATCTGCCGCGAATTCGAGATGGGTGAGCCAGACTGTCTCGACGAACGGGACAAGTGGTTTATCACGTTGAGTTAATCCGCTGAAGGGGCTCGTTCGCCACTCCCCGCGATGTCGTTCAGACAAGCTCGGCCAGCTGCTGTTCCAGCCAGAGCAGCGCCTCGTCAGTCTGCTCGAAGTAGCGTATCCCCTGAAACGGCAACTCGTGAAAGACCCGATCCGCCAGATAGCGCTTGAACCCGCCCGTCACCACCACCGCCAGAAAGGCACAGCCGTGGGTGGCACACCAGCCAAACTGGCGGCGAAAGCGCGCCAGCACCTCGGGCCCGGCCGCCTCGAACTCGGTCGCCACCTCGACTATGCCCCAGGGCGCGGCATGCAGGCTGGCGATCTGCTGGCTGAACTGCGCCTCATAGGCCATGGCCCCCGCCAGATTGAAGGGGCCGCTCGGACGGCAGATCAGCACCTGCCCCCGTCGCTGCATCTCGAAATGGCCGTGTGGTTTCAACGTCACGCCAGTCTCCTTCCTTGGATCCTTCCCGACTTCACCCAAAGGGTGGCATGTTGCAACAAGGTAAGGATTTATCTGCTGAAAGTCCATTTTGGCGGCGGCAGTCCCGCGCTCTCGACCACGCCCGCCCGGCCACAATCCCCCATGTGTTTCGCCTTTCTGCCCCCCGGCGACGCCCGTGCCATGTTCTGTTGCAGTTAACAAAACGTTGCTGCTATCATCCGCGCCGACAAACCTTCCACTAACTGCAATGTTTGCCCTTGCCGCAAGGATCCGAGATGAAAACCCGAGATGCGAACCACTACCAGAGGATCTGGCGCTGGCACTTCTATGCCGGGCTCTTCGTCGCCCCCTTTCTGATCCTGCTCTCGCTGACCGGGATCGTCTATCTGTTCAAGCCCCAGCTCGACAATCTGATGTACCCCGAGCTGATGAAGGTGGCCCCCAGCACTCAGACCCTGAGCGCAGACCAGCTGCTGGCCAAGGCGATGATGGCCATTCCGGACGCCAGCCTGAGCAAGTACCTGCCCCCCGCGGCCCCGGACCAGAGCGCCCAGTTTATCGTCCGCCAGCAGGGTCATGAGTTGACCCTGTTCATGGATCCCGCCAGCGGCGCCCTGCTCGGCACCCAGGATAACCAGTGGAACCTGCAGGCGGTGGCGCGGGCCCTGCACGCCGATCTGCTGATCGGCACCACGGGGGATCGCCTGATAGAGCTGGCCGCCGGCTGGGGAATAGTGTTGCTCGTCAGCGGCCTCTATCTCTGGTGGCCGCGCAAGGGTCCCGGGGTGGGCGGCATCCTCTGGCCCAGGGCGAACCAGAAGGGACGCCTCTGGTGGCGCGATCTGCACGCCGTGGTCGGCTTCTGGGGGGCGGGCTTCCTGTTGCTGCTGCTCTTGAGCGGCATGACCTGGACCGGCTTCTGGGGGGATCAGTTCGCCAACCTCTGGAACCGCTTCCCCGCGGCCATGTGGAACGAGGTGCCCAAATCCGCCCCCCTGACCCGCAGCCTCAACCATGCCCATGAGCAGACCGTGCCCTGGGGGGCAGAGACCCTGCCCATGCCGAGCTCCCAACCCAAGCCCGAGAGCCACGACCACGGCGCCATGAACCATGGCGGCGGCCACCAGGGCATGGTGATGGCCAGCCACCGCATCCCGCTGCAGCAGGTGGTGGAGATCGCCAGGGAGCGCCGGGTCACCCCGGGCTACAGCATCACACCGCCGACCGGCGAGCACGGCGTCTACACCATCGCTGTCTTTGCCGACGATCCCCGCAACGACGCCACCCTGCACATCGACCAGTACAGCGGCAAGGTGCTGGCGGACGTGCGCTGGCAGGATTACGGCCCGGTCGCCAAGACGGTGGAGACCGGCGTCATGCTGCACATGGGCAAGATGTATGGCTGGCCTCACCAGCTCGTCATGCTCCTCATCTGCCTGATGATCCTGGCAAGCTCGGCAAGCGGGCTCTGGATCTGGTGGCGCCGCCGCCCGACAGGCCGACTCGCCGCGCCCCCCCTGCCCGCCAGGCTGCCCCCCATGCGCGGTGCCATCGCCGTGCTGGTGCTGCTCGGAGCCGCCTTCCCCCTGGTCGGTGCCTCCATGGTGGTCATCTGGCTGCTGGACACCCTGCTCTTCTCCCGCCGCTCGAGGGAACTGGCGCAGGCCGAGTGAGGCCAGACGCCGGGACTGACGAAGGAAGGGCTTCTTGTCAGAAGCCCTTCCTGTCTCATCGCACCGTCATTCCATGCTCTCAACCAGCCTGATTATCTTCCTCGCCTTCTCGAAGTGGTCTAGTCGATGGGTCTGGATCCACCAGGTCGCGGCCTCCATCAGCAGATCGGGATCATCATTCCTGTTGGCGAAAAACGCATAGAAGGAGACGCCAACCTCCTCCCCCTTCTGCGCGATTTTCTTCTGGCAAACCTGGATCATCTTCTCTCTCAGCGATGCGCGCATCGGCGGCTCTCCCTCACTCCTGTGTCTGCAGAAAGTCTGCCCGCAGCACCTCGACGGGCAGGTAGCGGCCGATGATCACCAGACGCGACCGGGGCGTCTCATCCCCCCAAGGGGAGCCGTAATCGAAGCCCGCCACCCTGTGCACCCCCTGCACGATCAGGCGGCGCGGCTCCCCGGCGATGGCCAGCACTCCCTTGTAGCGCAACATGTCGTTGCCATGCTGCTCGATGCAGGACTCCATGAAGGCCCCTATCTTCTTCAAGTCCAGCTCGCCCCCCTCGAACAGCTGGGCCGAGATGGCGTCGTGCCAGGAGCGGGGACGGGCCGAGAGGGGACCAAATGCCTCCAGGCCCAGGTCACCACCGCGCACTATCCTGATGCCCTGGCTCAGGCTCAGCTCGTCGCTCAGGGTGAAGGCATCGAGATCCAGCCAGAGCGCGGCCGGGCACTCCCCCCGCACTATGTCGAGGATCTGGGCCCTGGCATTGATCTTGTGGATCCGGGCGATGGCGGCTGCCCGCGTCGCCTCGTCCACCCTGTCGGTCTTGGTGAGCAGGATACGGTCGGCGAAGCCGAGCTGGGCCGCCGCCACCGGATGCTCATCCAGCTGACGGCCGATATGTTCACAGTCGGCCAGGGTGATGACGGCATCCAGGCGCAGGGCATCCCGCAGCGCCTCTTCAACGAAGAAGGTCTGAATGATGGGGGCGGGATCGGCGAGCCCCGTGGTCTCGACGATCAGTCGCTCGAACTGCAACTCCCCCGTCGCCCGCCGGGCCAGCAGATCCCTCAGGGCAGCGCCGAACTCCCCGCGAACGCTGCAGCAGACGCAGCCGTTGCTGAGCTCCACCACGCTGACCCCGGCGCCTCCCTCCAGCAGGGAGCCGTCGATATTGGCGGCGCCAAACTCGTTCTCGAGAATGGCCACCGAGGCGTCGCCATGGTGGCGCAGGAAGTGGTTGAGCAGGGTGGTCTTGCCGGCGCCGAGAAAACCGGTCAGCAGAGTGACAGCTACAGCCTGTGTCATGTTGGAAATCCTGTGAGATGGGGATCGTATCTCTCGCCGAAACCGAGAAAACCGTTCAATAAAGAGTGACCGCTACAGCCTGTGTCATGTTGGAGTCCTGTGATGTGAAACCTAGCAGCAACGCCCGCCATTCTTGCCGCCATAGCGGGCATCCTGGCGTTCGCGAAAGAACTCGTCGTGGCTCATGGGGGTCTGCTCTGGATGAGTCAGCCGCATGTGCTGCACATAGTTGTCGTAATCGGGCACGCCCACCATGAGTCTGGCGGTCTGTCCCAGATACTTGCCCGCCTTGGCCAGGGTATCGAACATGCTTGCTCCTCGTTCGCCGTCGATGAGGGACCGGCACCCCGGGGTGCCGGCCTGCTGACTTACTTCAGGCTGGGGGCCAGATCGCCGTCGTCATCAGAGTCGGGCTGAGCCGCCTTGCCCGCCGGCATCGGCTGATAAGGGGTTTCGTTCGCGGTCGGCTGCGGATTTTGCAGCGCCTTGAGGGCCGTCTTCAGGGAGAAGAAGGCGAGCACCACCACCACCGCCATGAAGAACAGGGTCAGCCCCGCATCCAGCCGGTTGTTGAACACCAGCTGGGCCAGCTGGGACTCGGTGTACTGGGCCGGTATGGCGCCGCTGTCGATCATGGCCTGGAACTTGTTCGCGATGGCCAGGAAGCCGAGCTTGGGATTGTCGCTGAAGGTCTTCTCCCAGCCCGCCGACAGGGTGCAGATCAGCAGCCAGCTGGTGGGCAGCAGGGCCACCCAGGCGTAGGCCTGACGCTTCATCTTGAACAGCACCACGGCGCACAGCATCAGCGCCATGCCCGCCAGCATCTGGTTCGCGATGCCAAACAGCGGCCACAGGGTGTTGATGCCGCCGAGGGGATCCACCACCCCCTGATGAAGGAAGTAGCCCCAGGCCAGCACGCACAGGGCGGTGGCCAGCAGGTTGGCCGGCAGGGAATCGGTGCGTTTCAGGGACGGGGAGATGACCCCCATCAGATCCTGCAGCATGAAGCGGGCCGCCCGGGTACCGGCGTCCACCGCGGTGAGGATGAAGAGCGCCTCGAACAGGATGGCGAAGTGGTACCAGAAGGCGACGTTCATCAGGCCACCGAGGGCGCCGTGCAGTATGTAGGCCATGCCGACCGCCAGGGTCGGGGCGCCGCCGGCACGGGCGATGATGCTCTGCTCGCCCACCTCGCCGGCGATGCGGGTCAGGGTCTCCGGGGTGATCTGGAAGCCCCAGCCGCTCACCACGGCGGCGGCGGAGGCCACCACGTCGGCGGTGCCCGCCGGCGCCAGCACCGCCAGGGGGCTGTTCATGGCGAAGTAGACGCCCGGATCGATGACGCAGGCGGAGACCAGGGCCATGATGGCGACGAAGGACTCCATCAGCATGCCGCCGTAGCCGATGAAGCAGGCCTGGTTCTCGTTGGCCAGCATCTTGGGGGTGGTGCCGGAGGAGATGAGCGCGTGGAAGCCGGAGACGGCGCCGCAGGCGATGGTGATGAACAGGAAGGGGAAGAGATCCCCGGCCCAGACCGGACCCGTGCCGTCCACGAACTGGGTCAGCGCCGGCATCTGCAGGGTCGGCTGGGTCACCAGAATGCCGATGGCCAGGCCGACTATGGTGCCGATCTTGAGGAAGGTGGAGAGGTAGTCCCGTGGCGCCAGCAGCAGCCAGACCGGCAGCACGGAGGCGACGAAGCCATAGCCCACCAGCATCCAGGTCAGCTGCACCCCGTCGAAATCGAAGTAGGGCGCCCAGGTCTCGCTCCCGGCCACCCAGCCACCGGAGACGATGGCGAAGACGAGGCACACCAGGCCGATGATGGAGACCTCGCCGATGCGGCCCGGCCTCAGGTAGCGGGTGTAGATCCCCATGAAGATGGCGAGCGGTATGGTGAAGGCCACCGTGTAGGTGCCCCAGGGGCTGTGGGTGAGCGCCTTGACCACTATCATCGCCAGCACCGCCAGGATGATCACCATGATCATGAAGGTGGCGACCAGGGCGATGACCCCGGCGACGGGGCCCATCTCCGACTTGATCAGCTCGCCGAGGGAGCGACCGTCGCGGCGGGTGGAGACGAACAGCACCATGAAGTCCTGCACCGCCCCCGCCAGCACCACCCCCGCCAGCAGCCAGAGCATGCCGGGCAGATAGCCCATCTGGGCCGCCAGCACGGGGCCCACCAGGGGGCCGGCACCGGCGATGGCGGCGAAGTGGTGGCCGAACAGCACCTTCTTGTCGGTCGGCACATAGTCCAGGCCGTCGTTGTGGCGCACCGCCGGGGTCATGCGGCTGCCGTCCACCGCCAGCACCCGGCTGGCGATGTAGAGGCCGTAGTAGCGATAGGCGATCAGATAGACGCACACCGCCGCCACCACTATCCAGAGCGCGTTGATCTGTTCACCCCGGTTGAGGGCGATGTAACCGAGGGAGCCTGCGCCCAGCAGCGCCAGCAGCCCCCATCCCAGGTGTTTCCCTAACTTGTCCATAAGTGTGTCCCTGCCGTCGATTTTTACATGTGCAACCAAGTACGGTTACATCTCTATAGCAATCAGGCAGGCGCCACAATCGGAGCCCGTCACAACTCGGAAGCCTGCCCCGGGAATTTCTCAATATTGCCGGACGGATCACGGCCCTGTGGGGAGAGGCGACATGGATGGGATTGAATTGGCAGGAAAAACTGGCGATGGCCCCACAAAAAAGGCCCCTTGCGGGGCCCTTCAGGCAGCCCTCAGGAAAGGGCGAGGCCGATGGAGAGCAGCAGGCTGTAGAGGAAGGCGCTGATGGCGGTCTTCTTGAGGGCGCCGGTCAACACCTCCCCATCGAAGCTCTGGCGCAGGGTGCGGGCGGCATCGGCGAGGGGCTTCATGGCGGGCAGGAAGATCCAGGGCCAGAGGCTCGCGGGCTGGGTCAGCAGGAAGGCGACGGTGGCCAGCAGCGCCGCCCCCAGCAGCCCCCAGTGATAGGCGATGGCGCGGTTGCGGCCGAGCCGCACCGCCAGGGTGATCTTGCCGCTGGCGGCGTCCGTCTCGATGTCGCGCACGTTGTTGATGTTGAGCACGGCGGTCGCCAGCAGGCCGCAGGCGGTGGCGGGCAGCAGCAGATCCCACTGCAGGGTGTGGGTGAACAGGTAGTAGGAGCCGAGCACCCCCAGCAGGCCGAAGAACAGGAACACCGAGATATCCCCGAAGCCGCGATAACCGTATGGAGTCTTGCCCACCGTGTAGGTGATGGCCGCGACGATGGCGGCGCCTCCCAGCAGGATGAAGGTCAGGATCTGCTGCCACGCCTCCCCGAAGGCGCAGGCCAGCAGGGCGAGCCCGCTCACCACGGCCGCCAGGGCGGTCAGCCCCATGGCCAGGCACATCTGGTGCCTGGTGATGAGGCCGGAGACCACGGCGCGTTGGGGCCCGATCCGCTCCCCGTTGTCGGCACCGGACACCGCATCCCCGTAGTCGTTGGCCAGGTTGGAGAGGATCTGCAGCAGGATGGCGGTCAGCAGGGAGAGGCCCATGATGGTGCCGTCGAAGGCCCCCCGGCTGGCTGCCAGCCCCGAGCCCAGCAGGATGGAGGAACACGCCAGGGGCAGAGTTCGCAAACGCGCCGCCAGCAACCAAACAGAGAAGGTATTTGTCATATTGTGATGGCCAAACGATCGGATATTGATCGTGTTAAGGGTTATCGAACCGGATTTCGGTATACTTGGCTCCGCGGGGGCTGGACTCCCTCGGGCAATTTACATGGAAGAATGGGCAGATAATATATAGGAAATCGTCGCCCTTTGGCATCAACCTGCGCCATCCTCCCCCAGAGTGATTGCGACAATCCGGCTCAGACAAGACATCCATGTTGGCTCAGACCCATCTCAAGCAACAACTGGACGCCCTGCGTCACAGCACTGTCAGCGGTTTCGTGCGCTTGCGCGTGGCGGCCAGCGTCGAGGCGTTCCCGGGCTGGCTGGCGGCGCAGGCGATCTACCCCCGGATCTATTGGCGCGCCAGAGGGGCCAGCCGCCCCGAATACGTGGCGCTCGGCGCCATCCACGAGCTGACCCGGCCGGAGGATATCCAGCGGGTCTGCGCGCTCGCCGGGGCGGACAGTGAAGACAGCCCCCGCTACTACGGCGGCCTGGCGTTCGACCCCACCCAGCCAGGCTGGGACGGCTTCGGCCCCTGCCGCTTCGTGCTGCCGCGCATCGAGCTGGTGCGCCGGGGGGAGTGCACCAGCCTCTGCCTCAACCTCTGGCTGCCCGCCCGGGAGCAGGAGCGCGAATTCGAAGCCGAGCTGCGGGCCGCCGAAGCGGCGCTCGATGCCCTGCAACCTGAGGCGCCCCTGCCCGCGCTGACCAAACAGCCCTGGCAGCGCCGGGATCTGCCGGGCCCGGCCCAGTGGCAAACCCTGGTGGGGCAGGTGACGGCCCCCGACTTCCAGGCCCACACCCCCAAGGTGGTGCTGTCGCGGGAGAGCCTGCTCGCCGGCGAGGAGAGCGGCTCCCCCCTCTGTCCCTGGTCCCTGCTGACCCAGTGGGCCCGCCATGCCCAGGAGTGTTTCCACTTCGGCTTCCAGTTTTCCCCCGAGCAGAGCTTCATCGCCTGCTCCCCCGAGCGTCTCTATCGCCGGGAGCGGGGCCACCTCTTCACCGAGGCGCTGGCGGGCACCATACGCCGCTCCGGCGACGAGGCGACCGACGCGGCCCTGGCCGCCGAGTTGCTGGCCGACAGCAAGAACCGGCTGGAGAACCGGCTGGTCCACGCGGACATCCTGAGCCGCCTGGCCCCGCTCACCACCCGGACCAGCCTGACCGAGCCGCGCATCCTCAAACTGCGGCTGCTGCAGCACCTCAAGTGCGACATCGAGGCCGAACTCCAGCCCGGCGTGTGCGACTGGCAACTGCTGGCCGCCCTGCACCCCACCCCCGCCGTGGGCGGGGCCCCCCGCGAGGCGGCGCTCGCCTTTATCCGCGAATATGAACCTTACCAGCGCGGCTGGTATGCCGGCGCCTGCGGCATGCTGAGCCGGGAGACCTCGGAGTTCTCCGTCGCCATTCGCAGCGCCCGCATCACGGCCCGGGGCATCAGCCTGTTTGCCGGCGCCGGCATAGTGGCGGGGTCGCAGCCGGCCGCCGAGTGGGCCGAGCTCGACAACAAGATCGCCAACGTGCTCTCCCTGCTGGGATAGCGTTTCTTCATCGTTTCCTCACTGCGAGAGCCTTATGCCCGCCAGCCAATTGCCTGAGCACCGCGCGTTTGCCAGCCAGCATGCCACCTTCAACCACGTCTGGTCTTCCCTCCTGCTGGAGGAGCTCTATCGGCTCGGCGTGCGGGACATCGCCCTCGCCTCGGGTTCGCGCTCGGCACCGCTCACCATGGCCGCCGCCGCCCACCCGGGCTTTCGCCGTCACCTGCACTTCGACGAGCGCGGCCTCGGCTTCATGGCGCTCGGGCTCGCCAAGGGCAGCGGCCGCCCGGTGGCAGTGATCATGACCTCGGGCACGGCGGTGGCGAACCTCTGGCCCGCGGTGGCCGAGGCCCAGCTCACCGGCGTGCCGCTCATCATCCTCTCCGCCGACCGCCCCCCCGAGCTCATCGACAACGGCGCCAACCAGGCCATCGACCAGCAGGGGATCTTCGGACGCTATCCCGTCCATCAGCAGAACCTGCCGAGCCCCACCCCCAGCATCCCGGCCGCCTTCGTGCTGAGCTCGGTGGATCAGGCCCTGGCCCGCCAGGCGCACACCCCTGGGCCGGTGCACTTCAACTGCATGTACCCCGAACCCCTCTATCCCGGCGAGGCGTACCTGGACTTTGCCGACTACCTGGCCCCCCTCGGCGACTGGCTCCACTCGGGCAAACCCTGGAGCCCCTGGCAGCTGGCCGAGGCCCCCTGCCCCCGCCAGCCGGACTGGGAGGAGCTCCAGGGCAAGCGCGGCGTCATTGTCGCGGGGCGCATCCAGGATCCCGCGCAAGGCAGGGCGGTGGCCGAGCTGGCCGAGCGGCTCGGCTGGCCGCTGCTGGCGGACCTGCAGAGCCAGATCCGCTTCGACGGCCGCAACCTGGTGCACGCGGATCTCGCCCTGCAAAACGGCGACTTCGTGACCGAGCTGGCCCGCGCCGAGGTGCTGCTGCAATTCGGCGCCCGCCTCATCTCCAAACGCCTCGGCCAGTTCATCAAACAGCACCCCTGGCAGGATTACTGGCTGGTGGACCCGCAGCCGGCGCGGCTCGATCCCGACTATCGGCTGCGCCGCCGCCTGGTGTGCACGCCCTCGGCCTTTGCCGCCGCCCACCCTCTGGGCCGGGAGTCGCATCCCTGGCACCAGCTGGCCGCGCACCAGCAGGGGATCAGCCAGCAGATCCGGGCCGCCTGCGATCGCTTCTCCGAGCTCGGGATCTGTCACCGTCTGAACCGGCTCATCCAGGGCCAGCTGTTCGTCGGCAACAGCATGCCGGCCCGGCTGATGGACATGCTGGGCGAGGCGGGCACGGGCCCCAACCGGGTGATGACCAACCGCGGCGCCTCCGGCATCGACGGCCTGATCGCCACGGCCTTCGGTTTCTCCCAGTGCAGCGACGAGCCCACCACGCTGCTGCTCGGGGATCTCAGCGCATTGCACGATCTCAACAGCCTGGCCCTGCTCGGCAAGGCGAGCCGCCCTCTGGTGGTGATCCTGCTCAACAACGACGGCGGCAGCATCTTCCGCATGCTGCCGGTGCCGACCCAGGACGCCCTGCTGGAGACCTACTACTGCCTGCCCCACGGCCTGCACTTCGAGCACGCCGCCGCCATGTTCGGCCTCGCCTACCGGGCGCCGACCACCCTGGACGAATTTGAACGAGACTACGCCGCGGCGCTGCAAAGCGGGACAACCCTGATTGAAATCAAGGTCCCGAGCAGTGAAGTCGCCGAGGATCTCAAGGCGCTGGGAGCCGCCATCCGTGGCCTCTGATCCCGTACCTCTGGTGCTGCTGCACGGCCTGCTGGGGGACGCCGAGGACTGGCGGCCCGTCATCCAGGCCCTGGCCGGCATCGAGTGCCACGCCCTGGATCTGCCGGGCCACGGTCGCAACCAGGCTGTGCGGGTGAGTGGCTTCGACGAGGCCCATCGCTGGCTCCGCGACGAGCTGGCCACGCGGGATATCACCCACTACCGGCTGGTGGGTTATTCGCTGGGGGGGCGGCTCGCGCTTCATCACGCCAGCCTGTCACCGACGGGGCTGCAGGCCCTGCTGCTGGAGAACTGCCATCCGGGCCTGCCGGAAGCCGAGCGGGCGGCCCGCCTCGTGCACGACGAGCTGTGGGCCAGCCGTTTCGAGCACGAGCCTCTGACCCGGGTGCTTGCCGACTGGTACCGCCAGGGCGTCTTCGCCGACCTGGACGAGGAGGCCCGCGCCCGCCAGGCCGCCCGCCGCCTTGGCAACGACGGGCAGGCCGTGGCCACCATGCTGCGGGCCACCTCCCTCGGCAGGCAGCCAGATCTCGCCCCCTGGCTCGGGGAGACCCGGCTGCCGGTGCACTGGGTCTCCGGCAACCGGGATCACAAATTCCATGCCCTCGCTTGCCAGTTGGTAAAGCAAGGCTGCAATATCAAACACTTGGCTCTGGATGGCGGGCACAACCTGCACGCCGGCCAGCCCGATACCTTTGCCCGGCTCCTGCGGGAGTGGGTCAACCAACCAGAAGAGAAGATCCATGATTGAAGCAATGACGGAAGCCGAGCTCTATGCCCCTGTCGAGTGGCGCGACTGCTCCGCCGGTTACGAAGACATCCTCTATCACAAGTCCCGGGATGGCATTGCCAAGATCACCATCAACCGCCCCCAGGTGCGCAACGCCTTCCGCCCCCGCACCGTGAAAGAGATGCTGCAGGCCCTGGCCGATGCCCGCTACGACGATCAGGTAGGCACCATCATCCTCACCGGCTTCGGCGAGCAGGCGTTCTGTGCCGGCGGCGACCAGAAGATCCGGGGCGACTACGGTGGATACCGCGATGACGAGGGCACCCACCACCTCAACGTGCTGGACTTCCAGCGCGACATCCGCACCTGCCCCAAACCCGTGGTGGCCATGGTGGCCGGCTACGCGGTCGGTGGCGGCCACGTGCTGCACATGATGTGCGACCTGACCATTGCCGCCGACAACGCCCAGTTCGGCCAGACCGGCCCCAAGGTCGGCTCCTTCGATGGCGGCTGGGGTGCCTCCTACATGGCGCGCATCGTCGGCCAGAAGAAGGCCAGGGAGATCTGGTTCCTGTGCCGTCTGTACGACGCCAAGCAGGCGCTCGACATGGGGCTGGTCAACACCGTCGTGCCGCTGGCGGAGCTGGAGCGTGAAACCGTGCGCTGGTGCCGCGAGATGCTGCAGCACAGCCCCATGGCGCTGCGCTGCCTGAAGGCCGCCCTGAACGCCGACTGCGACGGCCAGGCCGGCTTGCAGGAGCTGGCGGGCAATGCCACCATGCTGTTCTACATGACCGAAGAGGGTCAGGAAGGGCGCAACGCGTTCAACGAGAAACGCCGTCCCGACTTCTCCAAATACAAGCGGAATCCCTGATGACACTCGCCCTCTACCGCTACCAACTGCCCTTTACCCAGCCCCTGACCTTTCACGGCCAGGTGCAGGTGGCGCGCGAGGGCCTGCTGGTGCGCATCCATGACGGCTGGGGGGAGATAGCCCCCCTGCCCGGCTTCTCCAGAGAGACCCTGGCCGAGGCCCAGACCGACGCCCTCGACTGCCTGGCGCAGCTGGCCAGGGGCCAGGCCATGACGCCCCGGCTGCCCTCGGTGCAGTTCGGGCTCGACTGTGCCCGCCGGGCCTGGCCGGCCCAGACGGCCCCCCTGCCCGAGCCCTATCCGCTCATCCAGGGCTCTCCCCAGGAGCTGCTCAAGAACTGGAAGCAGTGGCTGCACGAGACCCCGCCCAAGGCCAAGCTGAAGGTGGCCCGCTACCCCATGCGGGACGAGCTGGCGCTGATCCGGTTGCTGCTCGACCGGCGACCCAACCTCAAGCTGGTGCTGGATGCGAACCAGGGCTGGACCCGTGAGGAGGCCTGGGCCTTCTGCGGCCACCTGGATCCGAACCGCATCGAGTACCTTGAAGATCTGTGCGCCGACTTCGAGGACATCGCCTTCGTCGCCAGCCGCACCGGCATGCCGGTGGCGCTGGACGAGCTGCTGGCCCAGGGCAAGACCTGGGAGCCCATCCCCCAGCTGCGCGCCCTGGTGCTCAAGCCCACCCTGCTCGGGTCCCTGGCCCACTGCGAGGCCCTGGTGACACGGGCCCGGGAGCTGAGGCTCAAGGTGATCGTCTCCTCCTGTTTCGAGTCCGGTGTCGGTCTCGGCCAGCTCGCCCGCCTCGCGGGGGAGTGGGCGCCGGATCAGGCCCCCGGCCTCGACACCCGCCGCTGGCTGGCCAGGGATCTGCTGGACAAGCAGGGCCAACCCGACCCCAGCCGGATGGAGCCCCTGTTCCACCGTGACTGACCGGAAGAGGCTGTCGCCTGAGCCTCACCCCGTCGAACCCTGCCCGGTACGCCACTGGGCCAGGGTAGCGCCCAGGCGGATCGCCATCCAGGGAGCCCCCCCCCTCGACTATCAAGAGCTCGATCGACGGCTCAACGGCCTGAGCGAGCAGCTGGCCCGGGCCGGATTGCAGCCGGGCGATCGCCTCGCCGCCGTGGTGCGCGGCGCCCTGGAGGATGTGCTGCTGGCCTGGGCCTGCGTGCGCAGCGGCCTGGTCTTCTGCCCCCTCAACCCCGCCTTTCCCCTGGCGAAACAGGCCGGGCTGGCACGCCAGCTCCGGGTGCAGGCCTGCTGGTCGGCGGGGGAGATCCCGACGGGCGACTGGCAAGCGCTCAGCCTCGACTTCGCCCATGAGCCGGCGACGGACGAAGGCGACTGCACGCTGGATCCTGCCCGACTCAGCAACATGATCCTCACCTCGGGCTCCAGCGGCACGCCCAAGGCGGTGGTACATCGGCTGGCGAACCATCTGGCCTCCGCCCGGGGCTCCGCCACCCTGATCCCCCTGGACGAGACCTGCGGCTGGCTGCTCTCCCTGCCGCTGTTTCACGTCGGCGGCTACGCCATCCTGTTCCGGGTCTTCCTGGCGGGGGCCGCCCTGGTGCTGGACGATCGCAGCCAGCCGCTCAAGGCGCGGCTGGAGCGCCAGCCCATCACCCACCTCTCCCTGGTGCCGACCCAGCTCTGGCGGCTGCTGGCGGCGGGGTTCGAGCCATCGCGCACCCGGGTGCGCGAACTGCTGCTCGGCGGCGCCGCCATCCCGGCCCCCCTGGTGAGCCGGCTGACCGCCATGGGGCTGGTGCCCAAGGTGAGCTATGGCCTCTCGGAGATGGGCAGCCAGGTCTGTACCGGTCAGCCCTGCGCCGCCGGCGTGGTGGGCCGTCCGCTGCCGGGACGGGAGATCTGCATCCGCCAGGGGGAGATCTGCGTGCGCGGCGACACCCTGTTTGCGGGCTATTTCCAGGAGGGCGAGCTGGTGCGACCGCTGGACGAGGCGGGCTGGTTCCACACCCGGGACAAGGGACGCCTCACCGCCGAGGGCGAGCTGGTGGTGGAGGGGCGGCTCGACAACCTCTTCATCTCGGGGGGCGAGAACATCCAGCCCGAGGCCATAGAGCAGCGGCTGGTGGACCACCCCGCCGTGGCCCAGGCCCTGGTGGTGCCGGTGCCGAGCGAGGAGTGGGGGCAGAGGCCCGCCGCCTTTATCGACTGGCACGGCGAACCTGTTCCTCCTGCCGAGCTCGCCGCCTGGATCAGGCTGTCGTTACCCGGCTTTATGGTGCCGGATCGCTGGCTGCCCTGGCCGGATCTCGGCGGCAACCTCAAACCCTCCCGCACCCTGCTCGCCCGGCGCCTGCGGCAAGACAACTGACGCCGCCCCCCATATGGGGCTGAGCCCTTGCTATCAACACAGCCCCTTTTGGGGCTGTTTTTGTGCTGTTTGCTCCCGAACGCAGGATTCTGCCTCGCCATCTGGCACATTGATATTCTTTTGGAGCCCAATACCCTGTCTGGTCCCCACGCCCATCCATCCACCAAAGGGATCACGATGAACCACCTCTCTCCCCGGCTGCTGCTCCTGGCAGCCCCCTGCCTGCTCGCCACCTCGGCGCAGGCCAACTACTCCTCCGACTGGCAACAGTACCAACTCAAGGGGGAATCCAGCCGCCAGCTGGGGGATCGCCTCACCGAAGTGACCTACGAGCTGAGCGCCCGCAGTGGCGGCGCCCCCTATCAGCAGTTGAGGGTGTATCGCCGCTTCGACTGGCGCGATGCCAACCTGGCTGCACTGGCAGAGCGGCAGTGCGGCGAGCCGCAGCTCAGGATCGAGCAGGGCTGGCAGATCCGCTATCTCAGCTGTGAGGAGGTGGTGCCGGCCGGCAAGGCCGTCCCGGCCAGCAGCTACGACTATGGCTACGGCATGAAGCAGGGCCGCTGGGAGCCGCTGGCAGGCACCCCGACCGCGCCGCGTCAGGATCGCCTGCCGCTGGCGGAGCGGGTCATCCTGGGTCACAGCGAGCAGGAGCTGGATCGCTGCGAGCTCAACGCCGAAGGTCGCTGCGCCGAGCTGGCATGGCAGTACCAACCGCAAAACTGGCAGCAGTTGAAGGTGCTGGAAGAGACCCCCAATGAACGGGATGGCCGCCTCGAGCAGATCTTCTTCCGCCTGCAGCCCATCGCGGGCAGCCAGGCCGCCAAGCAGGTGAGCGAGCTGCACGTCTGGCGCCAGTACACCTGGTTGCTGGACGAGATCAAGGCCCAGCAGGAGTGCGATGAACCCCAGACCCGTCAGGAAGGGGACAAGACCATCAGCTACCGGGTGTGCCGTCAGACCCTGCCAGCCGGCAGCGAGGTGCAGGTGGTCTTGAAGGACACCGGCTATCAATACCCGGTGGGGGGCAGCGAATGGCAGACCCTGCCGGAGACGACCGAGTGGCAGGAGAGCCGGGTACTCAATCGCCCCATGGTGCTGGCCAGCAAGGAAGAGCAGCTCGACTGTCGCCGTGCCGACGGCCGCGCCTGCTCCGAGCCGGATCTGCCGGGCACCGAGCTGCTGGACGCCGAAGCGGCCAGGATAGTGCAGGATGCCAGTGGCCAGCCCGCGCCGGTCTGGCAGGAGAACTATGGTCACGATGACACCAAGCTGCTGGCCGTGTCGCGCGGCATCCAGAGCCTGCTGGCGGCCAATCAGCCGGCCCATCCGGCCATGAAGCTGCTGCTGGAATACGTGCGTGCCCACAACTACCACAACTACGGCAAGCACAAGGAAGACGGCCCGGCCGCCGCCGAGGCGCTGGCCGAGGCATTGACGGCGCTGGGCGCCCATCCGCTGCTCTTCCCGGAGCAGGCCAGCGACGAGGTAGGTGCCGTCATGGGTGCCTGGAGCATCGCCCTGCACGGCCAGTTCAGGAGCCCGGCGGTGCAGAGCCGGTTCGGCACCCTGCTCGGCGAGTTCAACCAGATGCTGGCCTATAGCACCCGCCATGCCAGCGAGATCAACGGCCGGCACCCCTGGGCGACCGGCCTGTTCGATCTGCTCAACTTCCTCGACTTCGCCAGCGACCATAGCGACCCCTTCGCCAACGACTTCCGCCAGCAGGATGGCGAGCTGCGCAAGCAGCTGCACGCCCTCGGCATGAGCGAGCTCGCGCTGTGGCAAGGAAGGGATGGCAAGGATCTGTTCCTGCTCAACAACGTGCTGGATGCCTACACCCGCCTCTACCGGGTCGCCCGCTATACCCGCCCGGACGAGCTCGACGGCTATCGCAAACTGCTGGATGACTCCGTCATCGCGCTGGTTCGCCACCACGACCTGATCCCCGGCGGTCAGCAGAGCCAGGATCTGCTGGAAGACATGTCGCTGACCCTCTCCACCTACTACCTGACCTACACGGACCGCACCGGCGAAGCCTGCATCAGCGGTGACTTCGCCGGCCTCTGCACCCCTGTCCGGGTGGAGGACGTGCTGCCGTTCGAGCACACCTGCTCGCCGACCCTGCGCCTGCGGGCCCAGGATCTGACCCTGGATCAGGCCGAGGGGATCTGCCGTGAACTGGGCGCCGAAGAGCAGCGGTTCCATCAGCAGATGGAGACCGGTTGGCAGCCGGTGGCGGACGATCACAACGAGGCGCTGGAACTGGTGATCTTCGACTCCTCCGCCGACTGGAAACGCTACGGCAGCGCCCTGTTCGGCGGCGTCTCCACCGACAACGGCGGCATCTACCTCGAAGGGGATCCGGCTCGCCCCGGCAACCAGGCCCGCTTCTTCGCCTACGAGGCGGAGTGGAAGCGCCCCGCCTTCCAGGTGTGGAACCTGCGCCACGAGTACGTGCACTACCTGGACGGCCGCTTCAACCAGTACGGCAGCTTCGGCCACTACCCCCTCAACCGCACCACCTGGTGGTCGGAAGGGCTGGCGGAGTTCATCGCCCACGGCCAGTGCTTCGCCCGCGGTCTGGACAACGTCGCCGGCCGTCCTGCCAGCGATCGTCCGGCCCTGGCCGACATCCTGCACCTGGATTACGACAAGGGCGGCGAGATGGTCTACTCCTGGTCCTACACGGTGCACCGCTTCCTCAGCGAGACCGGTCGCGGCGCCAGCTGGCTGGCCATGGCCCGGGCCCTGCGAGGCCCGGATCAGCAGCAGGCGATGAGCGCCTTCGAAGCCGAGCTGGATGCGCTGATCGCAAGCGACAGCGAGGCCTACCAGCAGTGGCTCGCTCGCGATCTGCTGCCCTGGTGGGAGGCCAACAAGGACTCTGACGAGTGCAAGGCCAACGACTCTGCCCACTGAGGACGAGACGGGGATGACAAGGGGCGGCCATGACCGCCCCTTCTTATGAACGATGTTAATCGGCTCAGGATCAAGCAGTTAGCCGACCTCTCCCTGCGACAACCTCTGCCCGTGTGACACCCTGGGCGGTCATCAAGCCTGACGCGCGGCGGCAACTTGTAATAGAATGACCCCCTGTCTTCTCTTACTTCAGACCCGAACCGCACCGCGCATGAAGAAGTTTGCCAAGATCCTGCTCGCCTGCCTCTGCCTGTTGCTGGCCTCCGCCGCCGCCCTGCTTGGCTACAGCGAGTGGACCGTCTCGGACGCCCGTCACTACACCTATGACGACGTCGATGCGGTGCCCTACAACCGGGTCGCCCTGGTGCTCGGCACCTCCAAATACCTGATCGGGGGCAGCCCGAACCACTACTTCAAATACCGGATCAAGGCCGCCGCCGAGCTCTACAACAACGGCAAGGTGGACTACATCCTGGTCTCCGGCGACAACGCCACCGTGCAGTACAACGAGCCGCGCCAGATGCGGCGGGCGCTGATCCAGGCCGGCATCCCGGCCAGCGCCATCTACAGCGACTACGCCGGCTTTCGCACCCTGGACTCCATCGTGCGGGCCAAGGAGGTGTTCGGCCAGGCCCGCTTCACCGTGGTCTCCCAGGCCTTTCACAACGAGCGCGCCATCTTCATCGCCCGCCACTTCGGCATAGAGGCCATCGGCTTCAACGCCCTGGATCCCAGCGCCTATCAGGGCATCCGTACCCGGGTGCGCGAGGTGTTCGCCCGCCTGATGGGGCTGCTCGACCTCTACGTGCTGGACAAGGGGCCCAAGTTCCTCGGCGAGCCCATCGTCATCGGCGCCCCCGCCCCCTGCCAGGTCTTGAGCACCATAGGAACGGGTCAGCCCTGCCTGCCCATTGTCGCCCCCAAGACGCCGGCCCAGCCGCCGACAGCCGGCACCGCACCAACGGCCAGCGCGGCAACCTCGACCGTCAGCGGGGCGGCAGCAACCAGCAGTGCCTTGGCCACCAGCGCAGCCTTGCCGAGCGAGACCACGCCCGTGGACACCCCGGCTGCCGCCAGTGCGGCGACGCCAACCAGCAGCGCCCCGGCCACCCGGGCGCAAGCACACTGACCCTCAATAGCAGAGACCCGCCAACTGGCGGGTCTCTTTCATCTGGCAATCGGGCTGGTCATGCCAACGCGTCCTGGTAGCGGCGCGCCACCTCGGGCCAGTCGATCACGTTGTAAAACGCGGCTATGTAGTCGGGACGCTTGTTCTGGTACTTGAGGTAGTAGGCGTGCTCCCACACATCCAGCCCCAGGATGGGCACCAGCCCCTCCATCAGGGGGCTGTCCTGGTTCGCGCTGCTCACCACCCGCAGCTTGCCGCTCTGGTCCACCACCAGCCAGGCCCAGCCGCTGCCAAAACGGCTCAGGGCCGCCTGGGTAAAGGCCTGCCTGAAGGCCTCCAGCCCGCCCAGATCCCGATCGATCGCCGCGGCCAGCGCCCCGCCCGGCTCGCCACCGCCCCGAGGGCTCATCACCTGCCAGAACAGGCTGTGGTTCGCATGGCCACCGCCGTGATTGCGCACCGCTCCCTGCACCCAGGCCGGCAGGCTGTCGAAACGGGTGAGCAACTCCTCCACCGGCAGGGTCGCCAGCTCGGGGAGATCGGCCAGAACCGCATTGAGGTTGGTGACATAGGTCTGGTGGTGACGCCCGTGATGGATCTCCATGGTCAGCGCATCGATGTGGGGTTCCAGTGCGTCGTAGGCATAGGCAAGGGCGGGCAGGGTATGGCTCATGGTCACCTCTGTTTATCGTGATTAATGCAGTTGCGGGGCTCTCTCGGCCTGGCACAGGCACTGGCCGAGACAGCGCAGGATGCCGTCGTGGTGGCCGTGCCTGCGCACGAAGGCGAGCAGCTCGGTACGGGTGCTGCGGGCGTGGCGAAGAGCCGCCTCCCGCAGGGCAGCGGAACTGGTGGGGGACTGGCTGGTGGCGAGCAGGCAATCGTGCACGTGGCACAGCAGGTCGGCCGCCCTGTCCGGCAGCGCCATGGCCACCAGCAGATCCGCCAGGTTGTGATGGGCCACCACCAGGGCCGCTACCGCTTCGTCGGCATCGTGCCAGTCGGCAAACTGCTGGCGAGCCAGCCACAGGGCCTGCTGGTAACAGTCGAGCGCCCTGGCATGCTCCCCCGCATCGAAATGGCGATTGCCGCTCAGAGTCTGCGCCTTCCAGTGCGCCATGCTGCTGTCCGCCTCTGTGGTGCCTATCCACCCCTTCACCCAGGTTCCCGTCATGACTCGACCACTCAAATGATAATAATTATTATTTAACTTATTTGATGGGCGGACACAAGGAATAGTTGGCGCGGCCTTTCTTGCCCATATGGGTAGGGTTTTTCTGCAATCCCCGGTTTAGTGATCCCATCCACAGATGCATTTGAGTTCGACCACCATGCTAATGTCACCGGCATGAGGCCGGTCGCTGCCGGATGGGCAGCCGACGTTCACAAGGATGGTGAAGATGAAGAGATGGTTGTTGGTGCTCTTGTGCGCCCTGCCCATGCTGGGCCAGAGCGCGGGTTATACCCAGACTCGCTACCCCATAGTGCTGGTGCACGGGCTGTTCGGCTTCGACAAGCTGCTCGGGGTCGATTACTTCTACGGCATCCCCCAGGCCCTGACCCGGGATGGCGCCAGGGTCTACGTGGCCCAGGTCTCGGCGACCCAGAGCTCGGAGCTGCGCGGCGAACAGCTGCTCAGGCAGGTGCAGCAGGTGATCGCCATCACGGGGGCGGAGAAGGTGAACCTCATCGGCCACTCCCACGGCGGCCCCACCATTCGCTACGTGGCCTCGGTCGCCCCCGAGCTGGTCGCCTCCGCCACCAGCGTGGGCGGGGTCAACCAGGGCTCTGAGATCGCCGACCTGGTGCGCGCCAAGGTGGCGCCGGGCTCGGCGGCAGAAACGCTGGCGGTGGCCGCCGCCTCGGCGCTCTCCGGGGTCATCTCCCTGCTCTCCGGAGGCGCCGACCTCCCCCAGGATCCCCTCGCCTCCCTGGATGCCCTCACCAGCGCCGGCGCCCAGCGCTTCAACCAGCGCTATCCGGAGGGGCTCCCCAGCCAGCATTGTGGCGAAGGGCCCATGCTGGCCGCCAACGGTGTCTACTACTTCTCCTGGAGCGGGCGCGGCAACATGACCAATATCCTGGATCCGGTGGATCCGGCGCTGGCGCTGACCGGCACCTTCTTCGGCGAACCCAATGACGGCCTGGTCGGGGTCTGCAGCAGTCACCTCGGCAAGGTGATCGGCACCGATTACCGGATGAACCATCTGGACGAGGTGAACCAGTCGTTCGGCATCCACCACCTGTTCGATACCGACCCGGTGACCCTGTATCGCCAGCACGCCAACCGCCTGCAGAGGCTGGGGCTATGAGACGGCTCCTGCTGGTCAGCCTCTCCCTGGCCGCGGCCCTGCTGGGCACACTCCTGCTCTGGCCCGAACCTGCCCCTGATCTGGCGGCGGCCCCCGAGCAGGGGAGCCTGCGCCACCAGCTGACCCAGCGGCTGGCGCAGGGGGAGACGGGGGACGCAGACCCCATGCTCGCCCGCTACCGGCAGTTTCTGAGGGCGGAGGGTGGGCTGACGGTGCCGACGGATCCTGGCCTTGCCAGCCTGCAGCAGCTGTTCGACGAGCGCGAGCGACTGCGCCGACAGCACTTCTCCCCGGCCGAGCAGGAGCCACTGTTTGCCGAAGACAGGCTGATGGAGCAGTGGACCCTGAGGCGCAAGGCGCTGGCGGAGGCTGGCGATGCCGACAAGCCGCTGCTGGCCAGCGAACTAGAGCTCTGGCTGGCGGAGCAGCCCCAATGGTTTCGGGAGGCGGAGGCCAACGGCCGCCTGCTCGGGGATCTGCGGCGCCTGGAGCAGGTCGCGCCGGCCGAGCGCGACGCAGTGCTGCGGGAGCGGCTGGGGCCGGAGGCGGCGGATAGGCTGCATCAGCTGACTCAGAGCCAGCAGGGGTTCGAGCGGCAGCTGGCCGGCTATCTGGCCGAACTCAAGCCCCTGCCCGCCGAGCGACGGGCCGAACAGCAGCCGGAGATACTGGCGCGCTGGTTCGAGCCAGCGCAGTGGCGGCGGGCGGAAGCCCTCGCCCGGCTCAGGCTGGGCGAGTCGTCACCGCAATAAATAAAAAGGGGGCCCAGATCTGGGCCCCCTTGCTTCATGCTGCAACCGTGCTTACAGCGGCTTGTTGGCCCCCGGCAGCGGCTGCCAGGTGAGGCGGGTCACCCGGGCGCCCTGCACCTCGCAGGTGAGGCAGAGATCCTGCCACCCCTTCTCCCTGCGCAGGGAGACCTCCCCCTCGATACCCTCGGCACTCGTCTTGAGCCTGGTCTGCTCGAAGGTCACCTTGTCTCCTCCGGCGAGCGCCATCAGCTTGCCGTTGCAGAGCCAGTGGGCGAGTTCCGCCCCCTTCAGCTTGACGCCCTTGGCGGCCTGCTCCTCGGCAGGGCTAGGCGCAAACAGCCTGCCCAGCTCGGCCGCCCGCCTGGTAAGCCAGGCCTCCCGCTGCTGCATGCTCATCTTGCTGACGAACTCCGCCGGCTGGCCCTTGTCGTCGAGCCACTGGGTCAGGGTGCCCTTGTCATCGAAGGCGAACTGGGCGGCGGGCTCCTTGACCCCGAACAGCTTGCCCCCCTTGAAGTAGTAGCGGCTCTCCCCCTCCTGCTTGCCCTGCTCGTTCAGAATGGGCACGGCGATGATGACGGGCTTGCCGTCGACCCAGGCCTTGATGTCGACGCCGTCGTGGCTGAACAGCCGGGTGTCGAGGGCGCCCTCGGCCCCCTTCTCCATCAGGGTGAACTGTTCGGCCAGGGTGGCGGCCAGGGAAGGCAGGGAGCAGAGTCCCAGCGTGAGAGCGATCAGGGTGTTGCGCATAGTTGTCCTGTGATGGGCCAGAAGGCCGGATTAACTCTCTACCAACCAGGCCCGCAGCCCCTCCCGGTGAGCCTCGCTCAGGGGGATGGACTGGCGGGTCCGGTAGTCAAAATGGATCAGGGTCGTCTCGGCGGTCACCGCCAGCTCGCCGCCCTGCCAGGCCTCCTGCCAGAGTGTGAAGGAGCTGGTGCCGATGCGGCGTACCCCGGTTTTGATCGACACCTGCTGGCCATAGAACAGCTCCCGTTTGAACTGCACCGTATAGCCCGCGATGATCAGATGCCAGTCGTGCACGTCCAGCTCGGGGGAGAAGAGGCGAAACAGCGGGTCGCGGGCCGATTCAAACCAGACCGCCGGCACCGTGTTGTTGATGTGGCCGAGGGCGTCCGTCTCTTGAAAACGGGGTTGGATCTGCATTTCCAGCATGGATGTCGACTCCTTGTCGTGGGACCGCGCACAGGCTAGCGCGCCCATCCTCAGGACTCAAGCATCCCGCGCTTCGGCTGAGAGCCCTCTCCGGTTTCCGGCGCCGCCATGCCCTGCTCGGGCCTTAGCCAGGCGCTGCGAAAATCGAACCAACCCAGGGCCGTCATCCGCACGCCGTGCACGCCGACCCGGCTCTCCAGCTCCAGCCAGTGGTGGAACAGGGGCACGAACCAGCCCTGGCGTTGCACCTCGGCCAGCAGGGCGCGCGGGCCGGGCTCGACGCCGCTGGCACGCCACTGCGTCAATCCCTGCCACAGGGCCTGTCGTCCCCCCCATACCCGGCGCAGCAAGGGGGTGCCCTGGAGCCAGGCGTAGGGGGCGAAGGCGTGCTCGTGCTCCAGGTTGAGGGTGCCGAGCCAGAGATCCACGTCCTCGTCCGCCCCGCTCACCCAGCGGCCGTAATCCAGGGTGCGCACCTCGAGCGCGATGCCCTGTTCTGCCAGCAGGCCGGCCATGGCGCCGGCGCACTCCTCAAACTCCAGGTGCTGGTTGAAGCAGGCCAGCACCAGCCGCTCCGGCAAACGGGTCGGCGTGGGCTCGGGGGCGGACTGGGTCTCGCGCCAATGGGGCAGCAGGCCCAGCGCACTGGTCCAGCCCCGCTGCAGCTCGGGGGCGACCCGCGCCATCAGGGCGATGGGGTTGAGCAGCCGGCTCAGCCACTGGCGCAGGGCAGGATCCTGCAGCAGGGGGGATCTGTCGTCCTGAAGCAGGAAGTAGCAACCCGATTCGAGCTCGGACTCACCGCGCATGGTGCCGAGTTCCGGGCTGTCACGCCCCAGTTGCAGGTGGCTCTCCAGCCGCTCCGCCAGCTCCGGCAGCATCCAGATGTCGATCTCGTCGAGCAGGGCGCGCAGACCGAAGTAGTCGTCGAATGCCTCCAGGCACAGGTGCAGGGGATCGTTGGCGGTCACCCGATAGGGGCCGGTGCCCACCGGCTGCAGGGCAAAGCCCGCCTCCCCCTTGAGCTCGCGCGGCAGGATGACGGCCACCGGCTCGGCCAGCAGGTGGGGCAGCAGGGGATCCGGGCTGTCGAGGTGCAGATCCAGGGTGCGCGGCCAGGGGTTCTCCAGCCGCGCCAGATGGGCGAACAGCGGACGATCCCGCAGGCTCTGCAGGCTCTCCGTCACGTCCTCCACCACCAGCTCGCGGCCGTGGTGAAAGCGCACCGCCGGCCTCAGGTAGAAGCGCCAGTGGCAGGGGCCGAGGCACTCCCAGTGGTGGGCGAGATCCCCCTCGATTTCCCCATTTTCCTCATTTCGCCGGGTCAGGCCGTTGAAGATCTGACGGCTCAGGTGGATTTCGGAGCGACGCAGCGGGCCGGTAGGCAGCAGTTGGGGCAGTGGCCGGTAGTAAGGCACCCGCAGGATCTGGCGCCCCTCCCGGGTGGCCTGACCGAGCTGCTCGATGAGCAGCGGGGTGAGCAGGTCCAGCCGATCTTCCGCCAGCCGCACCGCCTGGGCGAGTTGGCCCTGGCTCAGCAGCTCCCGCAGCCGGCGGCGGGTCAGGCTCTCCTGGTTGTCCAGCAGGGTGAGGCGGGAGCGCCGCCCCCGTCCTGCCTCGGCCGACCAGTCGAGCCAGCCCTGCTCCTGCATGCGGCGCAGCAGCAGGCGGGCGTTGCGCGGGGTGCAGCAGAGCAGCTCCGCCACCTCGGCGAGGCTTGTCTCCCGTTCGTCGCCGCCAAGCTGCTGGGCGAGCCGTTGAAACTGCTGATAGAGGCGGCTGCTGGGCATAAAAGAGGAAATCCTTGTGAGAAAAGTCATCAGTTTTTACTTCCTCATTTTAGCTCAATACTGCTGGCGAACGTGAACACCACAGCACAGGAGCACCATCATGAGCCAAGCCGCCACCCCCAAGCCGAACCGGATCCAGCAGACCCTGCGCCGCTACTTCCTGCGGATCCTGCCCCGTCCCCTGACCCTGATCGAGGACCCCATGAGCCAGCTCAACCGCCTGATGCAGTGGGACATGCACCAGATAGACGACAGGGAGTATCGCCGCCGCCTCTGACCCCGCCCCGGACTGGCCCCATGGCCACCGCAGCGTGCCGGCATTGCTTTACCGGATTGGGTGGTTTACATCGGCGCCGGGCCTGCTAGATTGGACGTCTATCCATCCATAATGGCGACATCCAACAAGGAGTGTGTGATGAAAGATGCGACCCTGGCCCTGCACCACGGCTTTTCCCACGATCCCGCCACCAAGGCGGTGGCCGTACCCATCTACCAGACGGTGGCCTACGAGTTCGAGAGCGCCCAGCACGGGGCGGATCTGTTCAATCTGGCGGTGCCGGGCAACATCTACACCCGCATCATGAACCCCACCAACGACGTGCTGGAACAGCGGATGGCCGCCCTGGAAGGGGGGATCGCCGGCCTGGTGGTCTCGGCGGGTTCCGCCGCCATCACCTACGCCATCCAGGCGCTGACCGCCGCCGGCGACAATATCGTCTCCACGCCCCAGCTCTACGGCGGCACCTACACCCTGTTTGCCCACATGCTGCCGAGCTTCGGGGTCGAGGTGCGCTTCGCCAGGGATGACAGCGCCGAGGCCATCGCCGCCCTCATCGACGACAAAACCAAGGCGGTCTACTGCGAGAGCATCGGCAACCCGGCCGGCAACATCGTCGATCTGGCGGCCTTCGCCAAGGTGGCCCACGCCCGCGGCGTGCCGCTGATTGTCGACAACACGGTCGCCACCCCTGTGCTGTGCAAGCCCATCGAACACGGCGCCGACATCGTGGTGCACAGCCTCACCAAGTACGTGGGTGGCCACGGCAACTCGCTGGGGGGGGTCATCGTCGACTCGGGCAAGTTCCCCTGGGCGGACCACGCCGCGCGCTTCCCCCAGCTCACCCAACCCGAGCCCTCCTACCACGGGGTGGTCTATACGGAGGCCTTTGGGCCGGCGGCCTTCATCGGCCGGGTGCGCACAGTGCCGCTGCGCAACACGGGCGCGGCGCTGGCCCCCATGAACGCCTTCCTGCTGCTGCAGGGACTGGAGACCCTGAGCCTGCGCATGGAGCGCCACGTGGACAACGCCCTGCGGGTGGCCCATCACCTCAAACATCACCCCAAGGTGGCCTGGGTCAGCTACGCCGGCCTGCCGGGCCACCCCCACTACCCGCTGGCGGAGAAGTACATGGCCGGCCGCCCCTCGGCCATCCTCTCCTTCGGCCTGAAGGAGGGGTACGAGGCGGGGGTGCGCTTCTACGATGCCCTCAAGATCTTCAAGCGGCTGGTCAACATCGGGGATGCCAAGTCCCTGGCCTGCCACCCCGCCTCCACCACCCATCGCCAGCTGAGCGAAGAGGAGCAGGCCAAGGCCGGGGTCAAGCCGGAGATGATCCGCTTGTCGGTGGGGATCGAGGCCATCGAGGACATACTGGCGGACCTGGATCAGGCGCTGGAGGCCTGAGCCAGCAGCAGAGCGGGGGCAGCCCCGCTCTTTTCTTCTGTGAGCCGGTGAACCAGTTTCAGTGCCGGCGCGTATCATGCCCTTCCGTCACCCCGTCGAGGTTTTCATGATAGTCCTGCACCACCTGAACAAATCCCGCTCCCAGCGCATCATCTGGCTGCTCGAAGAGCTGGGCCTGCCCTACCGGATCCAGGCATACCAGCGCGATGCCGCCACCTTCCTGGCGCCCCCCGAGCTCAAGGCCATCCACCCCCTCGGCAAGTCACCTGTCATCGAGTTTGACGGCCGGGTGCTGGCGGAATCCGGCGCCATCACCGAATACCTGATCGCCCGCCACGCCCCCGAGCGGCTGGCGCCGGCCACGGACAGCCCCGACTACCCCGAATACCTGCAGTGGCTCCACTTCGCCGAGAGCTCCGGCATACTGCCGCTGCTGCTCGACATCTTCGTGCGCAAGGATGGCAGCCCGATGCGCTTCCTGCCGGGCTACGCCAAGGCAGAGTGCGCCAAGGTGCTGGGCTACCTCGATGAGGTGCTGGCCAGCCGCCGCTACCTGGTGGCCGATCGCCTCACCGGCGCCGACATACTGAACTCCTTCCTGGTGGACCTGCTGGCCCAGAGCGACCAGCTGGCCCAATTCCCGCACCTTGAGGCCTACTGGCAGCGGCTCAATACCCATCCGGCCCGCCAGAAGGCGGCGGCGCTGGAGCGCGAGCTGGACCAGAGCGCCGAATAAGCGGCTGTGCGACAGGCAACACCATGCAAAACGCCCCGAAGATCGGGGCGTTTTCTTTTCCGTTGGCCAGCCGGTGATCAGAGGGCGTGGAAGAGGATCCACGCCACTATGATTGCCAGGTGCTGGCCCCCTGACTTAAAGCGCGTGGGAAAGGATCCTGGCCACCTTGTCGGGGTCGATGTCCTGCTGCTCCCCGAGGGCCGTCAGGCCGAAGCGTTTGAGGTTGGAGCAGATCCCCGGGATGCAGCGCGCATCCAGGCCGTAGTCGGTGAGGCGGGTGCCCACCCCCATCTGCTGGAAGAACTGCTCGGTGCGGATGATCGCCTCCTCGATGCGCAGCGCCCTGTCCTCGCGGCCGGAGTGCCATACCCGCTCGGCGAACTGGGCCAGCTTCTCCTGCTTCTGGGATGCCTGCTCGCGCAGCAACGAGGGCAGCACCACCGCCAGGCTCTGGGCATGATCCAGCCCGTGCAACGCGGTGAGCTGGTGACCGATGGCGTGGGTGGACCAGTCCTGCGGCACGCCGCGCCCGATGAGGCCGTTGAGCGCCAGGCTGGCCGCCCACATCAGGTTGGCGCGCACCTGGTAGTTGGCGGGCTCCGCCAGCACCCGCGGGCCGTTGTCCACCAGCACCTGCAACAGCCCTTCCGCCAGCCGGTCCTGCACCTCGCCCCCCACCGGGAAGGTGAGGTACTGCTCGATGATGTGAACGAAGGCATCCACCACGCCGTTGCCCACCTGGCGCGGCGGCAGGCTGTAGGTGGTAGTGGGATCCAGCACCGCAAACACCGGCTGCACCAGCGGGTTCATGAAGGAGAGCTTGGCCTCCCCCCGGCTCACCACCGCGGCCGGGTTGCTTTCCGAACCGGTAGCCGGCAGGGTCAGCACGCAGCCGAGCGGCAACGCCGCCTCGACGGGGGCCTTGTGCAGCAGGATCTCCCAGGGGTCCGCCCCTTCGAAGCAGGCCGCGGCGGCCACGAACTTGCTGCCATCCACCACGGAACCACCGCCGACCGCCAGCAGGAAGTCGATGCGCTCGCGCTTGACCAGGGCCACCGCCTCCATCAGCTGATCGTACTGGGGGTTGGCGCCGATGCCGGGAAACTCCAGCCACTCCCGTCCCGCCAGCGCCTGGGTCAGCTGCTCATAGACCCCGTTCCGCTTGATGCTGCCACCGCCGTAGAGCACCAGCAGGCGGCTGCCGGCCGGGATCAGTTCAGGCAGCCTGGCGATCTGGCCCTCGCCGAAACAGACGCGGGTGGGGTTGGCATATTGGAAGTTGTACACGGCAGAGCCCTCGGTTGAATGCATGCAGGGGGATTGTGCGCCCGCCGTGCCACCAGGTCAAAACGAGAGCGCGCCGTCAAAACGGCGATGACCTGCATCCGGCATGATGGTACTCAGGTGCGACTTTGCTATGTTGGTAGCGGGGAGCGGCGTGTCGCCCTTCCCGCCGTCATGACCCCTCTCGGGGTCCCGTTCCCAGCCACAGGGTCTCAATCATGAAACTGAAGCACGCATGGATTGCCGGAGCGCTCGCCCTCTGCACTCATCCCCTGATACAGGCCGCCCAGGTGACCACCAATGTGGCGGTCACCCCGGGCCAGGCCAGCCTGGCAGAAGAGCTGACCGCCGAAGCCACGGTGACCGCCATCGACCTGGCCAGCCGCAAGGTCAGCCTCACGAACGCCGAAGGCAAGGCGTTCGATCTGGTCGCCGGGGAAGAGGTGGCCAACCTCCAGAACCTCAAGGTGGGGGACGTGGTGGCCTTACGATACCTGCAACTGCTGGATCTGACGCTGCTCAAGGGCACCGCCGGGGTGAGAAAGCGGGTGGTGGAAGTGGAAGGGGGCAAGGCCGCCCCGGGAGAACAGCCGGCGGCGGGCGCCGGCATGCAGGTGACCATCTATGCGGACGTCATCGACGTCGACAAGGCGCAGCAGACCATCCGGGTCAAGGGGGTGGACAAGACCCTCAGCATCCAGGTGAAGGATCCGGCCCAGTTCGCCCTGATCGCCAAGGGGGATCAGATCAAGGCGGTGCAGACCACGGCCATCGCCATCGGGATAGCGCCGAAACAGCCCTGATCCCCTCTGGGCAGGGAGGGCCACGACCCTCCCTGCTTTATCCGGCCCGGCGCCCCCGGGAGCTCGACGCCTTGTCCCCTGGCGCCAGCCTTGCCAATCCGGTCACGCCTGAACGGGCGACGACTTGCCGGTGAGGCGATCCATGGCCGCCTTGAGCATGGCATCGCGCTGCTCGGTGAGCCCTTGGGTCTGGCTCTCCCGTTCCTCGTCCGAGAGCGTCTTGTCGTCGGCCAGGCGCTTGATCTGGCTCTCGAGATCGTCAAATTTCTTGCGATCGAAGCCCAGGGCCTTGTCCACCATCTGCTGCACCCGCGCATCCTTGACGCCGCCGGTCAGGGCCGCACTCTTGCCATTCCTGGCCAGATGCTCGTAGGTGAGGGCCTGCTGCGCCTTGCCGGTCAGCGCCTGGCTGGAGAGACTGACCTGCTGAGACCAGCCGCTCTGCTTGTCGTCGCTGTCGCCAAGGGTCGCCAGGGCACGGCTCTGGGACGCACTCTGGGCGAGCTGCTGACCATAGGGTTTGATATCCATGAAGACTCCACGCTGACTGCCGGTCGCACCGGCCTTTGGGGCCCCTCGCCCCGCCATGGCCTGAGTACAGCAAATTGCGGGCCAACTTGAGTACCGCGCGCCAGACAACCCAGGGCGACGGCACCCGGCAGCGGCGCCATAAAAAGAGGCGCCGAAGGGCGCCTCTCTTGGGTTGGTGAGTCACCAGACCGGCCTCAGCGGCGGCTGATATGCAGCGGGCCGAAGGTTTGGGCCACCGGCATGATCTCGATGCTGTTGATGTTGACGTGGGCGGGCTGCTCGCTGATCCAGAGCACGGTATTGGCGATATCCTCCGGCTGGATGGCATGCACCCCCTGGTAGACGGTGGCTGCCTTGGCATCGTCCCCGTGGAAGCGCACGTTGGAGAACTCGGTGCCGCCGCACAGGCCGGGCTCCACGTTGGTGACACGCACCGCCGTGCCCGCCAGATCGGCGCGCAGGTTGAGGCTGAACTGCTTCACGAAGGCCTTGGTCGCGCCGTAGACGTTGCCACCCGGATAGGGGTAGGTGCCGGCGATGGAGCCGATGTTGATGACGTGGCCGCGGTTGCGCGCCACCATGCCCGGCAGCAGCAAGCGGGTGATCAGGGTGAGGCCGCTGACGTTGGTGGCGATCATCTGCTCCCAGTCCTCGAGATCTGCCTTGTGGGCGGGCTCCAGCCCCAGGGCCAGACCGGCGTTGTTGACCAGCAGATCCACCTCCTGCCAGGCGGCCGGCAGCCCGGCGATGGCGGCATGGGTAGTGGCCTTGTCCTGCACGTCGAACACCAGGGGCAGGAACTGCTCGCCCAGCTCCTCGGCCAGGGCGGCCAGCCGTTCGGCGCGGCGACCCGTGCCGATCACCCGATGGCCGGCACTCACCAGCAGACGGCTGATGGCCTCACCAAAGCCGGACGAGGCGCCCGTTACCATTGCAATCATGTGAACCTCCATTGTTATTTGTCTTCTTGAAAAATCAGCACCTTATCTGTCTCGCTTCGCCAGCTTGCGCCATGCAAAGGCCGCCAGATGCAGCAGGAAGAGACCCGAGCCCCCGAGCGCAAACAGCAGGCCGGTCAGGGCGTTGACCGAGGTGTTGGCGCCGCACCACCACCACACCAGCCAGCCGACGACCCCGGTGAGAAGGGTCTGGACGGCGCAGACCGGGCAGCGCCCCAGCCTGGCCCTGATGGCCGTGGCCAGGCAATCCTCGCAGCTCATGATGGGTCCTGCCCCTCGTCATCCAGCACCAGCACCAGGCGGTGGGCATGCTGGCCGGGCCCGTAGTAGTCCGGCAGCCGTAGCCTTGGGCGAAACCCCAGCCCCTGATAGAGGGTTCTGGCCTCGAGGTTGGCGTCGGCGACTTCGAGCCGGATGGCCCCCCACCCCGCCTCGCGGCCTTCCCGGATCACCTGCTCCAGCAGGCGGCGTGCCCAGCCCTGGCGGCGCACCGTCCAGCGGATGGCGAGGGTCTGGATGATGAGGCGATCCCAGCCTTTGTGCTCCAGCACGCTCAAATAGCCCATCACCTGCGCCTTCTCGTCTTGCAGCAGCAGGGTGCGCCCCTTGGCCTGATTGAGCAGATAGTGCCAGCGGCTGCGGCCGAAGGCGACCTCGGGGGGAAAGCAGTAGCGTTCCAGCTTCACGATGGCGCCCAGATCGTCGGTTCGGGCGACGCGCACGGTCAACACGGGGAGTCCTTGTTCGGTTATTTATCCTCAGCACCAGAAATGCGACTTGTATCACAAGTTACCAAGGCAGAATATTAGGCACTGTAACCTCTTGTTTCCCCTCGCGCCATTGTCGTGCTTGTCGGTGCATCGAAGCCCACTGGGGATACTGCCGTTTCTGGCAGCCCTTTCTGTGGAGCCGAAAATATGAGTACCTATGTCATCGTCGAGGAGCCGGGCGACTGGCCCTGCCATGCCGACTATCTGCTGACCGCCCGCACCTACCTGCAGCACGGCCTGCCCACCACAGGCGGCCGCCCGCGCATCATCAACCTCTGCCGCTCGCTGGAACACCTGAGCGCCGGCTACTACTGCTCCCTGCTGGCCCAGGCCCGCGGCCACCACTGCCTGCCGGGGTTGCAGGCCATCAGCCGGCTGCAACCCCAGCAGCCCCCCGCCAAGCTCTGGCGCAAGCTGCAGGGCTGGCTGGCCCAGCAGAGCGAGGACAGGATCCGGGTGCGCGCCATCTTCGGCCAGTGCGAGCAGAGCGAGCTGGCGGGGCTGGCCCGCTACTACTACGGCCTGAGCCAGCTGCCGCTGCAGGAGCTGACCCTCAAGCGCGGCCGCCACGGCTGGTCGGTGCGCCAGCAGGAGAGCCTGTCGCCGCTGGCGCTGAGCCCGAGCGAGAAGGCGCTGATGCTGCAGCACGCCCAGGCCCTGGCCGGTGCGGGGGACGAGGAACAGGCGGCGCCGCGCTACCAGCTCGCCATCCTGGTGGATCAGGGGGATGGTCGCGCCAGCAGCGATGCCCTGGCGCTCGAGCGCTTCATCCAGGCGGCCGCCGCCCAGGGGATCCGGGCCGAGATCCTGGCCCCCTCGGCCATCGAGCGGCTGCCGGAGTTCGACACCCTCTGGCTGCGCGCCGAGACCGCGGTGGGCCACTACACCTTCGAATTCGCCCGCCGTGCCGAGCAGCTCAAGATGCCGGTGATCGACAGCTCCCGCGCCATCCTCGCCTGCAGCAACAAGCTCTACCTCTACGAGCTGATGGTGCGCAGCGGCGTCGCCATGCCCCCCACCATGGTGGTGACCCGGCGCGGCCGCCAGCACGTGGACGAGCTGGTGCAGCGCCTCGGCCTGCCACTGATGGTGAAGATCCCCGACGGCGCCCAGGGGCGGGATCTCGCCATGGCCAGCGACGAGCAGCAGCTCGCCCGTCTGCTGGACGAGGGGCTGGCCCGCTCCGCCCTGCTGCTGGTGCAGAGCCGGATCCCCGCCGAGTTCGACTGGCGCATCGGCTTTCTCGACGGCTCGCCGCTGTTCGCCTGCCGCCGCTACCGACCCGAACCCGGCAACCGCATCCGCCGCCGCAAGCACCCCCTCGACATGAGCCGGATCGAGGCGCTGCCCCTTAGCGAGGTGCCGGAGCGGGTGCTGCAGACCGCCCGCCGCGCCGTCCACCAGCTCGGCAACGGCCTGTTCGGGGTGGATCTGCGCCAGCAGGGCCAGGGCTGCGTGCTGCTGGAGATCATCGACAACCCCTGGATCCGGGGCGATATCGAAGACAGGGAGGCCAAGGACCTCTACGAGCGCCTCGCCCGGGCCTTCCGCCAGCGGCTGGAGAACCGGGGGCAGGGCGCCTCCTGACCCGCCAGAAACAAGAAGGGCCCCGTAGCGGGGCCCTCTTCATTGCCGGGACAGGCGTCATTGCAGCAACAGGAAGCGACCGGTCAGGGGCGGCAAGTCCACCGTCAGGCTGCTGCTCCCCAGGGTCAGGCGCTCGCCGCTCTGCAGATCCACCAGGGCGCTGCCGCTGCGCAGCTTGGCCAGGGGCAGGCTGTAGCTCTGGGGCGTGCTGGAGACGTTGAGCAGGTAGACGATCTGCTCGCTCGCCGTCTGCTTGAGATCGCCGTAGACGCTGCCGTCCGCCACCAGCTTGACCCGCTCCCCCTGATAGAGGGCGGGATGCTTGGCGCGCAGGGCCAGCAGCTCGCTCAGCCACTGCTTGAGCTCGGCCTGCTCGCCGCTCGGGACGAAGCCGGTGACACCGGGCACCTTGCCGTCGCTGCGGGCCACGTGATCGTCACACAATCCCTGGGCCGCACAGTCACCGCCCACCTGGGCAGCAAAGCCCGGCACCTCGTCGCCAAATTCCTCGCCGTAGTAGAGGGTGATGGGACCGGAGCGGGCCGCCAGGAAGCTGAAGGCCGCCTTGTGGCGCTGCCAGTAGTCCGCCTGGTTGAAGTTGCCACGCTCCAGCAGATCGCCGAAGCGCACCAGATCATGGTTGCCCAGCATCAGGTTCGGCATGGCGTGGTTCGGGTAGTTCTCCACCCTGTTCCAGCTGGCATCGAGCACGCTGGCCCCCTGCCCGCCCTTGCCGGACTCCTCCACCGCCAGCGCCTGCACCAGGCCGTAGCGCAGCGGGAAGTCGAACGCCGAGGAGAGCGCCGGGTTGTCGCTCGAGCCATAGGCCTCGTTGCGGATGTCGTCGGCCCCCTTCCACACCTCCCCCACCATGTAACCGAGCGTGCCCCACTGCAGGCCGGCGGCCTTGCGTGCCGCGCTGGCCTGCTCCACCTCGGTGCGAATGGCGCGCCAGTCGTCGAGGCCGAGCTGATAGGCCTGATCGAGGCGCCAGCCGTCGATGCCGTACTGCTCGATCCAGTAGCGGGCCACCTCCTTGAAGTAGGCCAGGCTCTCGGGCTGGCTGTAGTCCACCAGCTGGCCCGGGTAGCCAGCGCCGCCGCTCTTGAGGGCGGGCAGGCGCCCCTCCGGCGAGGGCTTGCTCACCCCCACCTTGTTGACGTGGCCGAACACCCCGTCGAGGAAGACATGGAGCCCGCGCTGGTGGGCCGCGTCCACCAGGGTCTTGAGCTGGGCGTTGCTGCCGAAGTTGGGATCCACGTTGAAGAAGTCGCAGGCGAAGTAGCCGGTCGCGTCCAGCCGGTCGTCCCCGGCCTGGCCGGCGCAGGAGTCGAACACCGGGGTGAGCCAGATGGCGTTGACGTTGAGGCTCTTGATGTGGTCCAGGCTGTCGATGATCCCCTGCAGATCGCCGTTGTGCCGGGAGGGGCCGTAGCCGACGCCGTAGTTGGCGCTGCCATCGCCATCGACGAAGGACTCCACCATCACCTGGTAGGTTCTCAGGTTGCAGGCCGGCTGATCATCCCCGTAACAGGCGCGGGCAGCAGCCGGGGGGACAGGATTGACCACCGGCGGCTCGGTCTCGGTGCTGGAGCCACCGCCCCCGCTGCCGCAAGCCGTCAGTAACAGGGCGGCCCCGATCAGGCCGCCACGACGCAACGTTCCTTGTTTCATTGTTATCTTCCCGCTGTGGTGGTGTCGGCGCAAAAGGCGCCGCCTTTGAGGCCATGATAACGGCCGGAGCAGAGCGGGTCTGTGACTGAAAACGTTACCTGCCTCAACGAGTTAGCAGGCCACGCTCAATGCGCATTGCGATCGTGGAAGGCGTCGCGCTCGTCGATGGGCAGGATCAGGTGGTAGACCTCCTGGGCCGACAGGGTGCAGCCTGCGGGCCACTCCAACTGGTGGCGGCGATTGATGAAGACACGGGCGAAGCGTCGCTCGGTGTCGATGGCGGCAAACAGGGGCTGGTGGCGCCAGGGGGTCAGATCCAGTACGCCCGTGACGCCGTCGGAGAGCACCACGAACAGGCACCATCCCCGCAGATATTCCACATCGATAAAGACCGGCATCCCTTCGGCTCCGATTGAGAAATTCGGCGCCATTATAGGCAAGCAACCCTCCCCGCTTTGCCGGGAGGATCACAGTTTTTTCAGCCGTTTATCTCGTAGTGGCCCGGGCTGGCCCCGGATCCGCCCGTTCCGGCTGCCGCCGGAGGCAGGTCAGGCCACCTCGCGCACCTTCACCCCTCGCCATGGACGAAGGAGACTCAGGCATGGGGGAAGCAGGGCAGGGAGCGGCTGAACCTGTGCTCGAACACCAGGGAGGTCTCGAGGTGCACCACCTCTTCGCGGGAGGTGAAGTGATCGAACACGAAGTTGCGCAGGTGCTCGGTGTCGGAGACGCACAGGTGCACCAGGAAATCATCCTTGCCGCCCATGTGGAACAGGCTGATCACCTCGGGCAGCGCCAGGATGGCGTCGCGAAACGCATCGATGATCTGGCGGCTGTGGCGCGCCAGCTGCAACGAGACCATGGCCTGGATGTGGCCGCCCAGGGCCTGGTAGTCCACCTCGCAGTGTGCCCCCTTGAGCACCCCGTCCTGCTGCAGCTTGCGCACCCGCTCCAGGCAGGTGGACGGCGCCACCCCGACCAGGGCCGCCAAGTCCTTGTTGGTCATGCCCGCATCGCGAAACAGATGGGCCAGGATGTCCAAGTCCAGTTGATCCAGGTTTCTCATCTCTACTCCTTCCATCGCTCGATATTTTTAAACTCTGCCCGTAAACCGGGACGAACACAACGCGGATTGACATCGCCCCCGGCGCCCCTATGCTGTGCCGCACCCCAGCGGGAGGCCATGCCATCCGCCTATCCCTATCCCAGCCACCACGAGGCCCCCCATGCTCAGTGCCCACCCTTTCTGGAGCCTGGAGGTGTTGCGCCTCGACGGCCAGCTGTTGCTCACCCCCTGCCCCGGCAGCCAGCAGGTCCCCATGGAACAGGCTCTGGCCCAGTTGCAGCTGGCCGGTGCCGGCGGAGTGCTCACCCTGATGACGCAGGCCGAGCTGGCCGACCTCGGCATGGGAACACTCGGCTCACAGGTGGAGGCCAGAGGCATGGGCTGGTTCCACCTGCCCGTCGCGGACGACCAGGCCCCTGACGACGCCTTCGAGCGGGCCTGGCCCAGGGTGTTGCCCGAGCTGCTCACCCTGCTGCGGGAGGGGCGCCACCTGGCCATTCACTGCCACGGGGGGAGCGGTCGCACCGGGCTGGCGGCGGCCCTGCTGCTGATGAGCCAGGGCCAGCCCCAGCAGGAGGCCATGGCCTGCATCCGGGCCAGGCGGCCCCGCGCCTTCACCCTGGCCAGCCACCGCCACTGGCTCGACACCCGGGGACGGCGGCTGGTCGGGGCCGACTGAGGCGTTACTGCCCCTTGGGCTGCTGGTAGGTGAACACCTTGCCGATGTCTTCCACCCTGTAGCTGGTCAACTGATAGACGTAGTAGTTGAGCCAGTTGGAAAACAGCAGGTGACCGTGGCTGCGCCAGGTGGCGCGCGGGGTCTGGTCCGGGTCGTTGTCCGGGTAGTAGTTGACCGGCACCACAGGGGAGAGGCCGGCCGCCAGATCCCGCCGGTACTCGCCGTCCAGGGTCAGGGCATCGTATTCTGGGTGACCGGTGACGAACACCTGGCGGCAATCCTTGGTCGCCGCCAGATAGACCCCCGCCTCTTCGGACTCGGCGAAGATCTGCAGATCGGTGTGGGCACGGATGAGATCCCCGTCGAACGCCGCGTAGCGGGAGTGGGGGGCGACGAACTCGTCGTCGAAGCCGCGCAGCAGCGGCTCGTGCTCGTCGAGACGGTGGTGACGATAGACCCCGGAGAGCTTCTCGCCGTGGGTCTGCTTCTCCATGCCATAGAGCGCCTTGAGCGCCGCCTGCACCGCCCAGCACAGGAACAGGGTGGAGGTCACGTGCTGATGGGACCACTCGATGATCTCGACGATGCGGGGCCAGTAAATCACCTCCTCGAACTCCACCAGCCCGAGCGGCGCCCCCGTGATGATCATGCCGTCATAGTTGTTGCCGCGCACCTGCTCGAAGTCGTGATAGAAGTTCTCCAGGTGCGCCTGGGGCGTGTTTTTCGACTCCCGATCGTCGATGCGCAGCAGATCCACGTCCACCTGCAACGGCGAGTTGGAGAGCATTCGCATCAGCTGGATCTCGGTCTCGATCTTCTTGGGCATCAGGTTGAGGATGAGCACCCGCAGCGGGCGGATGTTCTGGGTGACGGCCCGGGATTCCGTCATCACGAAGATGTTCTCCTGCCCCAGCACTTCGGCGGCGGGCAACTGGTCCGGGATCTTGATCGGCATGCTGACTCCCTGTACTGCATCGGTAAATATGTCTGGACATCTAGAAGCCTATAATAAAGCGCTCATCCTGTCATCAGATACCTTTTGTATTCACCCCGGCCTTTGACTAGCATACGGCTCAGTGTGTCTCTCGTGCCCAACCCCATGACAGGAATCAAGATCTCGGTCGACCGGCTGCAAGTCGGCAATTACGTCTCCCTGCCGCTGGGGTGGCGTGAACACCCCTTCCTGTTCTCCAGCTTCAAGCTCAAGAGCGAGGAGGAGATAGAGCTGATCCGTCGGCTCGGCCTCAAGCTGGTCACCATCATCCCCGACAAGAGCGACACGCCCCCCAAGCCCCTCGGCCAGGACACCTCCCACGAGGAGGACGGCGAGGCGCTCGTCGCCCGCCAGCAGGTGATGGAGCAGGAGAAGACCCGGCGCATCGAGCAGTTGCAGCGCTATCGCCGCGACCTGCAGCAGTGCGAGAAACAGTTCCGCCAGTCCCTGGCCCAGGTGCGCAACCTGATGGGCAAGATCCAGTCCCGTCCCCTCAACGCCATCAACGAGGCCCAGGAGCTGATCAACGCCATGACGGAGCAGCTGCTGTCGGTGGACGAGATGGTGCTGCACCTGGTGTCGGACAGCGCGGACGGCAACAGCCTCCAGTTCCACTCCCTCAACGTCAGCGTGCTCAGCATGCTGCTGGCCAGGGAGTGCAAGTTGCCGGCCGAGGCGATCCGCCAGGTCGGCATGGGGGCCCTGTTCCACGACATCGGCAAGCTCAAGCTGCCGAGCCAGCTGCTGCGCAAGACGGAGCCGCTCACCAAGCCTGAGCTGAACCTGATGGCCCAGCACCCGCGCTACGGGCTGGAGCTGCTGAGCCTGGCCAAGGATTTTCCGGATCCCGCCAAGCTCATCGTGCAGCACCACCACGAATACCTGGATGGTAGCGGGCCCCAGGGGCTCAGGGGCACCCAGCTCGATCCCCTCACCCAGATCGTCTCCCTCATCAACGAGTACGACAACCTCTGCCACCTGCAGGCCAAGGTGCCCTATTCGGCCCTCGGCAGCCTCTACAAGCAGCGCAAGGCCCAGTTCAACGCCGATCACCTCGGCATGCTGATCCGCCTGATGGGGGTCTACCCCCCGGGCAGCGTGGTGCAGCTCTCCAACGGCCAGGTGGGCCTGGTGATGTCGGTCAACGCCTCCCGCCTGCTCTACCCCGCGGTGCTGGTGTATGATCCCCGCATCCCGCGCCAGGAGGCGGCCATCATCGACCTCGACGAGGCCGGGCTGACCATCGCCAAGGTGATCCACCCCAAACGCCTGCCCCCAGCGGTGTTCGAGTACCTCAACCCGCGCACCCGGATCAGCTACTACTTCGAACACGGCAAGCCCTGATCGGGTGCCGCCCACCCAAGGAGTTCCCATGCGCATCGAGATCATCAGCACAGGCGACGAGATAGTGACCGGCCTGGTGGTGGACACCAATGCCGCCTGGCTCAGCGCCCTGCTGCTGGAGCAGGGCTGGCAGGTGCGCCGCCGCGCCACCGTGGGGGACAATCTCGCCGACCTGAAGGCCGTGCTGCGCGAGAGCAGCGAACGCGCCGAGGTGGTGCTGGTGTGCGGCGGCCTCGGCCCCACCGCCGACGACCTCACCGCCCAGGCGGCAGCCGAGGCGTTCGACCAACCCCTGACCCTGTTCCCCGACTGGCTCGCCACCATGGCCGAGCGCTACGCCAGCCGTGGCCGCACCATGGCCGCCAGCAACGCCAAGCAGGCCTGGCTGCCACAGGGTTGCGAGATCCTCGACAACCCGGTGGGCACCGCCTGCGGCTTTGTGGTCAGCCACCCGGCCAGCCAGGGCCAGAGCCGACTCTTCTTCACCCCGGGCGTGCCGTTCGAGTTCAAGCAGATGGTGCGCGAGCAGATCATGCCGCGTCTCAAGGCGCTGGCGGGGGAAGCGACGGATACCGAGCTGCGCCGCTTCTACACCTTCGGCATCTCGGAATCCGCCCTCTCGGACCGGCTGGATGCGGCCCCCTGGCCCTCCGGCATAGAGCTGGGCTACCGCTCGTCCATGCCGCTCATCGAGCTCAAGCTCATCGGCCACGGGGCCAGCGCCGCCGACATGGATGCCGCCGAGGCGCGCCTGCTGGGGGAGATTGCGCCCTGGCTGGTGGGACGGGGCAACGAGGCGCCGGCCAGCCAGATCCTGGCCCTGCTGGGCGCGCGGCCGCTGCACCTGCGAGAAGGGGAGAGCCGGGGCGCCCTGCTGGCCATGTGCCATTTCCACCCCGGGCTGGAGGCGCACTTCAGCCACAGCCTCCCCGCCGACCTGATGCAGCTGGCGGTGCCCGCCGCGCCCCTGAGCCTCACCATAGGCCGTGCCGGGCCGGACGGCGTGCCCCTGCTGCTGTGCGTCGACGGGCGGCAGTTTGGCCAGACCCTCAAGGTCAGCCACCCGGATCCCGAGAGCGGGCGCCGGATCCTCGCCTTCGCCGCCCTCGACATGCTGCGCCGCCACCTGCAGGGGCTGCCGGTGCTCGCCGACTACCTCACCCTGACGAGAACGGCCAGGCGCCAAGGCTGAACCTTCGCACTAGAAGGCGGCAAACCCCAGATCCCCGTGGACCCAGTACCCGGCGAGCGCCAGGGTCAGCAGGCAGAAGGCCCTCTCGTAACCCCCGCCACTCCTGAGGGGCAGGCCGGGCAGGCGAAAACGCCGACGCCAGGGCCAGAGCAGGGGAATCCCCATGGGGGTGAGCCAGTCCCCCAGCAGATGGCTGAGATAGCCCACGATGAGGGCATCCTTCACCGCCCCCGACAGCAGCCAGGGGGCCTCCACCTGTGCCAGCCCCCAGACCCCCATCCCCACCGCCAGCAGGCTGTGGGTGAAGCCGCGATGGCCGAACAGGCGGGAGAGGGGCCCCGAGAGCCAGGGCAGCTGTCGCCCGAGCAGGGAGTGGGGATGGTCCAGATCCGGCAGCAGGGCGCTGGCCAGGGCCATGGGGACCAGGTGCCAGAGGCTGGCATCGGCCAGGGCCGGGGTGAGCTCGGCCTTGTGGGCAAGCAGGACGCAGGTGACGGAAAACAGCAGGTGGCCTTGGGCGGTCATGGGGCTCGTTCGGTTGGACAAAAAAAGGGGCTGGTCGGTGGCGACCAGGGCCATCTCCCTGGGGCGGCGGCAGATTAAAATCTCTCTCTTCCTGCCTGGCAAGGTGAATCGTATTGCCACTCTCAACTTGATTGACACTCTGGATAGCGAAAGCATAAAAATTCAGCATGTAGCGCTAAAAAGCCGCAATGCGGCACATGGCATGTGCCGACTCCGCCCCTCTCCCGTCAGCCGATATTTCCTCAACCCGGTTCACCCATTTGCATTCAGATCGTTGACCCGGAAGGAAAAATACCCGAATACTGCGACCTGGGCCGCCCCGGCGGCATCGGTTTTCGGCAAGGACCTGCCCCGTTCGGGCAAGCCGGACAGGCGCAACGAGGGAGGCACCCGGTGTTAAGCAAAGCGTGGTTTCAGCTGTCGGCCGACATGAGCTATGTCTGCCTGCGCATCGCCCCTGGCCTCACCGAGCCCATCCGGGAGGACGATGTCCTGGCCCTGCTGCGCCTCTCAAACTGCCGGCGCTATCAACCCCTCGACGAGGGGATCCGCGAGGCCGTCACCCTGCTCAACACCCTGACGTCAACGCCGGATGCCCCAGCCCACCCGCCCGTGCCCGTGGCCCGGCGCCAGGACGCCAGGCTGCTGATCCAGGTGGACAAGGACCAGATGAGCGCCAGGGCGCAGATCACCGCCGACTGGGGCGGCCAGCCCCTCACCCTGGCGCAGTTGAGGGAAGCCCTGGCGGCCAGCCCGGTCAAACAGGGGGTGAGCGAGCGGCTGCTCGCCGCCGCCGTCCAGGCCGCCGGCGAGGCGGCCCCCGGCGCCCTGCTCAGCCCCGTGATCGCCCTGGGCAAGGCGGCGAAGCACGGCCTGGATACCCGCCTGGAGAGACTGGTGGCGACCGCGGCCGAGCGGATCCTGACTCCCCAGGAGCTGGACCACGGCAAGGTGGACATGCGCGACCTCGGAACTCTGCTCACCGTCAAGGCGGGGGCTGCGCTGATGCGCCGCCACCCCGCCACCCAGGGCGTGGACGGCTTCACCGTGACGGGCCAGGTGCTGCCGGCCAGGTCCGGCAAGGAGAGCGCCATGACGGCGGGGGAAGGCACCTGCCTCTCCCCCGAGGATCCGGATCTGCTGCTGGCGACCCGCCCCGGCCTGCCGTGCCAGGAGCGGGCCGGCATGCGGGTGGACGAGGTGCTGAGCGTCAAGCAGGTCGACATCCGCCATGGTCACGTCGAATTCGAGGGCTCCCTGCTGGTCACCGGGGACGTCATGCCCGGCATGCGCGTCAAGACCAGCGGGGACGTGGTGATCGGCGGCTTCGTCGAGGGGGGCTATATCGAGTCAGGCGGCACCATCACGGTGCGCAACGGCATCATAGGCCGCAAGCAGGGGGAGGACGAGTACCTCTGCCACCTCAACGCCGGGGGCGAGATCCACGCCGGCTATGCCCAGTACGCCAGGCTGGAGGCCGACGGCGACATCCAGATCCTGAGCCAGCTCAGCCACTGCTACTGCCGCAGCGGCCAGGATCTGAAGGTGGGGGACAGCGCCATGCGCAAGGGTCACCTCATCGGCGGCGTCAACATCGCCAACCGGCTCATCATGGCCCCCGTGCTCGGGGCCTCGGCGGCGAACCGGACCAGGCTGCAGATCCTCGGCGGCTACTTCAGCCAGAAGGAGCAGGAGCTGGCCCTGCGCCAGCGCAAGCAGGCCTGCCGGGAGCAGATAGACAAGCTGCAGGACCTCATCCTGCGGCTGCTGCAACTGCCCGGCGACAAGCGCAATCCCGAGACCCTGCAGAAGATCAAGGCGTTGCGCACCCGCCAGCTCGACGAGAGCAGATCCCTAGACGAGCAGTTGGTCGAGGCGCAGCAAGCGCTGCAGGCGCTCATGGCCAACATGGACATCATCGCCACCCAGCGCCTCTTCCCCGGCGTCGAGGTGGAGATGGCCCATCACCACAACAGGGTCGACATCGAGCACGGCCCCATCCACTTCGCCATCCGGGAGGATCAGCTGCAACTGACCCCCTATCAGGGCCAGTGCTAAGGCGCCAGTCAGAGGCAGCACCGCCCATGCAACCGTTCAACTCGTGATCCCGGCGGCGATTTTCGCTACACTCGGCCTCCCCATGGCCCCACAGGGCGGGCCGGCCA